>RECM01000194.1 GCA_007694035.1 Balneolaceae bacterium | reverse complement strand
CGCTCACCATGACGATAGAGGGGGTCGCTTCGCTCACTATGTCGGGGGGAAATGAGATCAAATCTCGCACCGTTCTGAGCGGGACATATCCGGGGCTTTTGCGCCGTCCGGATTTGATCCCCGCAGGGAAATCAGATAGCTGGCCAGCTGCTGCAATTGAAGGTCGGTCAAACGGCTGCCGCTGCCATAGGCCGGCATCCCCTGCTGGGGAAATCCGACTTTTACACTGATCATAAGTGACGGCAGGTCACATCCGTGTTTCCAGTATTCGTTTGTCAGGTCTGGGCCTACCAGCCCCTGGGCATTTGCCCCATGGCAGGTAACACACAGCTGTGCAGGATTGGTATAGACGATACGGCCTGCGTCGAGGCTTGCCTGATCGGTAAGTATCTCAAGGGCCGCATAATCGACCGTGGTACCCGGTGCCGCACCGGGATCCACGCCGTACATCTCTGCCGCAGCAGCCATTTCACGCTGATACTCCTCCGATTGCGAGGGGCCAATTCCCAGCACATCATACCAGAGAAGATATACCACGGAAAGCGCGATGGTAAAGTAGAATCCATACAGCCACCATGGTGGCATGGGATTGTCAAGTTCCTGAATGCCATCGTACTCATGATTCAGCAGTTTGTCCTGTTCATCATCAAAAATGAGATTTTTATCTTTTTCTTCCATGTTGGTTACTCCGGATTCCGGTTGTTTTGTTGTTCGGTATCAGTTCCTGTTATCTCTGGTGCTGAATGGGCAGGCCGGGCACCAGAATATTCCACAATGCGGGATGGATCTTCCTCATCGAGCGGCATGTTCGACATAGAATCGACATAACCACGGTTCAGGCGAACCACCCATGTTATGAGCAGCACAAAAAAGGTAAAGAAGATGACCAGGGCGATGAGGGGGAACATATCGATCCCCTCCATCCTTGTAAGTACATCTTTATACATAGTCTTCTCCTTATTGTGATCCGCCGGCGGCAGTAGTGGTTTCAGCATCAGCATCAGCATCCGCTTCCGGTTTCGGGGCACCGGAAACGGCTGGTTTTGCATTAATATCGGTTCCTAGGCGCTGCATGTATGCGATAAGCGCAACGACTTCGCGGTCCCAGGCGGTATCGAAACCGGCATCGCGCAGGCCGCTGGCAATCTTTTCGGCCTGCTCCCTGAGATCGCGCACCGCAACCTGGTCGTACCCGTCGGGGTAGGGTGTGCCCAGCATCTGCAGTACCCTTATTTTGCGGGGTACTTTTGTGGTGTCGATCACATTGGTGAGCAGCCACGGGTAGGCCGGCATTATCGATCCCGGCGAGGTGTTGCTGGCATTTTCAAAGTGCAGGTAGTGCCATGAGTCGGGATACTTGCCGCCTATACGGTGCAGATCGGGACCGGTCCGTTTCGATCCCCACAGGAACGGGCGGTCGTAGATGAATTCGCCTGCTTTGGAATACTCACCGTAGCGTTCGGTTTCCGACCGGAACGGCCTGATCATCTGTGAGTGACATCCCACACAGCCTTCGGCGATATAGATGTCGCGGCCTTCAAGCTCAAGCGGGGTATAGGGTTTCACGCTTTCGATGGTCGGAACACTCGATTTCAACATGGCCGTTGGCAGGTATTCTACTATACCGCCAATGAGCACGGCAATAAGCGTAAGCACGGTGAAAAGGGTGGTTTTCGACTCAAGCCATCGGTGGCTGAACCCGCCTGCAGGCTTCGGATCGTCGCGCCAGGTGGCTGCCGGTGCTTCGGCCGGTTCATCGGCCACAAGCTTGCCTGCACGCATGGTCATAAACAGGTTATAAGCACCCGTGAACATGCCCACTATGTAGAGCGAACCGCCGAGTATCCGTACGAAATACATCGGGATGATCTGGGTTACGGTCTCCAGGAAGTTCGGATAGCTGAGGAAACCGTCGGCGTTGAACTCTTTCCACATCAGGCTCTGGGTAATACCGCCCCAGTAAATGGGGATCACGTAGAAAATCATGCCCAGTGTGGCTGCCCAGAAGTGGAAGTTGGCCATCTTGATGGAGTACATTTTGGTATTGAAAATCCGCGGCACTATGAAATAGAGCATCGCAAAGGTGAGACCGCCGTTCCAGGCCAGGGAAGCAGTGTGCACGTGCGCGATCACATAATCGGTATAGTGGGTAATCGCATTCACACTTTTGAACGACATCATCGGACCTTCAAAGGTGGCCATACCATAAGCCGTTACGCCCACCACCAGGAATTTGAGCACCGGGTCCTGCCGAACACGGTCCCAGGCGCCGCGAAGGGTGAACAGGCCGTTGATCATACCGCCCCACGACGGCGCGATCAGCATAACGGAGAAAACCACCCCGAGCGACTGCGCCCAGCCGGGCAGTGCGGTATAGAGAAGGTGGTGAGGACCTGCCCAGATGTAGATAAAGATGAGGGCCCAGAAGTGTACAATCGACAGCCGGTAGGAGTAGATCGGACGGTTGGCCGCTTTCGGGATGAAGTAGTACATGATTCCCAGGAAGGGTGTGGTAAGAAAGAAAGCAACCGCGTTATGCCCGTACCACCACTGCACCAGGGCGTCCTGAACACCAGCATAGACCGAATAGCTCTTCAGCATATCGACCGGGATCACGATGTTGTTCACAATATGCAGTATCGCCACCGTTACGAATGTGGCGATGTAGAACCAGATGGCCACATACATGTGCTTCACCCGGCGTTTGTAGATGGTTCCCATCATGTTGATGCCGAATATGACCCACACAATGGCTATGGCAATGGCAATAGGCCACTCCAGTTCGGCATATTCCTTGCTCTGTGTGAATCCCAGCGGCAGTGTGATCGCTGCCGAAACAATGATGGCCTGCCATCCCCAGAAATTAAGTTTGCTGAGCGTATCATTGAACATGCGCGCCTTGCAAAGACGCTGCAGTGAATAATAGACACCCAGGAAAATCGCATTCCCGGCAAAGGCGAAAATGACGGCATTGGTGTGAAGCGGCCTCAGCCTGCCGTAGCTCAGCTCCGGTATAAAGCCCAGAAAATCGGGCCAAACCAGTTTTATGGCAATAATCAGGCCGACAAGCATACCCACAATACCCCAGATAACAGTAGCCAGGGCGAAATTGCGGACTATTCGGTTGTCATAATTGAATACTTCGTTCGACATGTACTTACTCCGTGTGCTTAATTTTATTCTGTTGATTTTTCTTTTGATCTGACACTTTTTTCCCAGGGCTTGCCCGTTTACTTCTGCTATCATCACCTTCAGTGGTGGCCTGTATACCTCCGCCATCATCACCTTCAGGGGCGGCCTGCATACCTCCGCCATTATCACCTTCAGGGGCGGCCCGTTTACTTCCGGTTTTTTTGCCCGGCATAATATCATCCATCAGCATCCGTACAGAGGGTGTGTAGCGGTCGTCGTACTGCCCGCTTCGAACGGCCCATATAAACGCAAGCAGAAAGCCGGAGGCGATCAGCAGGCTGAATGCTATGAGCAGATACATCACTTCCATCACACAAGTCCTGTTCTACGGGCTATGAGATTGGTGGCAAGGGTGGTGAATACTATTACGGTTACTGAACTGACCGGCATAATAATGGCGCAGATCAGCGGCGAAAGGGTACCGGTTACGGCATATGCAAGACCAATAATATTGTAGAGAATGGAAAGGGCGAAACTGATCTTGATTACTGTTTTCCCGTACCTGGTGAAGTTAATAAATGTGTCGAGTTTGTCAATAACAGAAGCGTGCATTATTGCGTCGCTCGACGGGGTAAAGGTACCGGTATCGTCGGTAACGGCAACGCCTACCGTACTGGCCCGCAACGCGCCGGCATCGTTCAGCCCGTCGCCGATCATCAGCACATGCCCGCTGCCTGCAAGTTCACGCACATATTCCAGCTTCTGTTCCGGGTTTTTCTCAAAATGCATGCGGGATGCATCCCGGAAAAGGGGCAGCAGGGCTTCCCGCTCCCCCGGGCCGTCGCCCGACAACAGGTGCAGGCTGAAACGTTCCCGCAGCCGCTCTATCAGGCCGTTCAGCCCCGGACGGTAACTGCCGCTCACCTCAAAAAAACCCAGGTATTTCCCGTTCCGGCTGATGTAGCTTCTTGAACGGCCATCCCGGTTTTCGGGGATTTTGTCAACAGCACCTTCAATAAAGCCGGCAGATCCAATTTCATAGGTTTCATCCCCGAAGCGGAACCGCAAACCGCTTCCCGGTATCTCCTCAAAAAAATCGGGGTGCTGGGTGCCCCTGTGATCGAGAAAGCGTAAAATGGCCCGGCTCATCGGATGGGTGCTCTGCCTCAACCCGGCCGACAGGTGCTCCTGCCAGGCATCACTGAGTGGTGATCCCAGGTAGCGCACCCTGGCCTCCATCGGAAACGTAAGCGTACCTGTTTTATCAAAAACAATCGTATCGGACGAGGCCATATTTTCGATCACATCCGAGTTTTTCACATAGAACTTGTTCCTGCCCAGAATCCCGGTAACCCAGCCCAGGGTGAACGGGGCAGACAGGGCCAGAGCGCAGGGGCAGGCGATGATGAGCACCGCGGTGAAGGCATTAATGGCCGTTGCCGGACTTGACGGAAGCCAGTACAGGGCGGCCGTGATGGCAATAAGGAGCACTGCAGGCGAAAAATAACGGCTGAACCGGTTTGAAATACTCCTGATCGTGTCGGATTTTTCCGTTTTAAACTCTCCCCTGTTCCACAATTGTGTAAGATAGCTCTGGGAAACCGGCTTTGTTACCACCAGCTCGGCACTGCCGCCAACAATTCGTCCACCCGCATAGATAAGGTCCCCTTTTACTGCGGGCACCTCATCCGATTCGCCGGTCACGAAGCTGTAGTCGATCCGGGTACCGGGGCTCATAAGGCGTGAGTCGGCCGGCAGCAGTTCGCCGTGGCGCAGCACGATCAGGTCGCCGGTTTCAAGGCTGGTGGCAGGTATGCTTTTCTCCTCATCCCTCTTCTTTACAATAACCGACAGCGGGAAATAGGATCGGTAATCCCGGTCGAAGGAGAGCCTTTCGAACGTTTTCCGCTGAAACAGTTTGCCAACCAGCAGAAAGAAAACCAGCATGGCAAACGAGTCCATATACCCGACGCCAAAACCCGACAGAATCTCCCAGGTACTGCGGCCGAACATGGCCACGATGCCGATGGAAATGGCAATATCCATATTCCACTGGCGCTGGCGTACACCGGCCCAGGCCGACCGGTAGAATACACTTGCGCTATACAGAAATACCGGGATAGCGATTATCAGGTTCAGATAGCCGAACAGGTGGTTGAACTGGGCGTCGAGCCCGGCCGGGCCGGAAAGGTACTCGGGCAGGCTGAACAGCATGATATTGCCGAATGCAAAGCCCGCCAGGCCCACCTTGATGTAAAAATCGCGGTCGCCCGGCGTGGTCTGCCTGCGTACCGCACTGTCGAGCCTCAGATCGGGTTCATAACCGATCCGGTCGAGCAGCTCAGCCACTTTGCGGAGGGTGGTTTTCGACTCATCGAAGGTAACGGATGCCTCGCGACGGGTAAACGAAACCTCCGAGCGTATGATGCCCGGGTCGAGACGGTTGATGTTTTCAAGCAGCCAGATGCAGGAGCTGCAGTGAATCTGGGGCAGTGAAAAGGTGATAGTGCTTTTGCGGCCATCGGTGAATGTGAGCAGTTTTTCGCGGACTCCGGCATCATCCAGGTATTCGTACCTGGCACTGCGCGCCGATTTCCTGCGGGATATGCCTGGTGTGGCATCACCTATCTTATAATAGGCATCCAGCCCGTTTTCGCTGAGCAGCTCATACACCATGGCACAACCATCGCAGCAAAAATCGAGGTCATTTTTAACCGCGTGCCCATCGGGGCAGCTGTCGCCGCAATGCACACAAAGGGTAATATTATGAGTGAGAGGTTGAGCCAATTAACTTCGGGTAATCTGCATTAGCGAGTGCCGACAGCCATTTGTTTGCCGATACATGTTTGCCGTTGCCGGAGTGATTTAATTAATAATCAAATAACTATAATATTGATATTCGAATTTAGGCCTTGGCGGATTATAAATCAATCGGTTTGGCCAAAAAAATAAAACTCCCGCTAACCAGCGTAAATAATCGTTATAATTGAATAACCATTATTTTACCTGGAGTGGTATCAGGTTTCATTTCAATCGGAACGCATTGTACCGCAGCGGATCAATCCTGCAATAAGAGTTTTCGGTTGTTCCCGGTGCGGGTAAATTTCCCGGCATTCACACTCAACCGGAGTAACGGCTCACGATTTATTGCTTTTTGAAGGCTTCAGAAAAGAAAACAGCAAACTCGTCGAGCAGAGTCGGCGACGTATTGTCTTTGCTTCTCACCACTCCTTGCATCAAAGAGCCGTCGTTCATGGCTTCAGTAAATTCGGCATAGACCTCACCAATATTGCGTGTAGCCCCCATCTGAATAAAACTCTCTATAAGTTGGTCAGGCCCTACCTGAACATATTGAAGGTCTGGTTTACCAATATAGCGGCCCAGCAATCCGGCTACTTCAGGATAGGTATAATCACGCGCGCCAAGCACGTACTGATGACTCTTCCCACTAAAATCGAGCGCTTTAAGATGACGGGCAGCCAGCATGCCGATATCAGGGGTGGCAACCATTGGTACGGCCATATCTGACCTGATTCCGGAAACCAGCATATTCATGTGCCGGATGACCGGTATCATACTGAAAAGATTTTCCATGAAAAACCCCGGGCGCAGATGCAGCACATGCACACCATCAAGTGCATTGAAAATCTGCTCCATATCGTACAAACCCTGAACTATGCCCCCTTTTTCCGGCATCTGGGCACCGATGGAACTCAGCGTAACCACATGCGTAACGCCGTTTGCCTTAACCGCTGACGCCAGCGACCTGGCAATCTTCCCCTGAAACCCGCGGTAATCGTCGGTGCTGAAATTCTGCGGAATCATGATGTAGGCCGCCTTCGCTCCCTTTAGCGCGGCAATGGCAAAATCTTGATCAAGCAGATCACCTGCGAGCACGTCGGCACCCGCCGTTTCAAGCTGTGCCAGCTTCTCCTGATTGCGGCCAATGGCAATCACCTCTTTACCGGCTTTCAGCAGCTCATCGGCCACTACCATTCCGGTCTTACCTGTTGCACCTGTTACTGCGTACATAATTCGGGGCCCTGTTGATTATTAGTTATTTTCAGTAAGGTATAACTCCCGCAGACATGATTCAAAGATTCTTTTATATACTATAAATTTCTAATGTTACGGCAATGACAGATCATGGATCCTGATACCCGTATGCCTGTCTGAGCGGCCTCGTAAACCTTTGATAAACTTAACAACGGAGACCGAGATAAACAGTGCTTCCATTCTGCCATGCCGGATTGCTTACCATGCACAAATAATAGTAAACAGGCACTATTTCAACTGCAGCAGCAGTTTCTGCGGTACAGCGATATATTAACCCATCCAGGGAAGGCGCTCCAGATCCACATTGCCACCCGACAGGATGATCCCGACCTTTTTGCCGGCTACATCCAGTTTCCGCTCCAGCAAAGCGGCCAGCGGCACGGCACATGAGGGTTCCACGATAATTTTCATTCGTTCCCAGATCAGCCGCATGGCATGTATAATCGATTCTTCACTCACTGTGGCGATTCCGTCTACATGGTTGCGGATGATCTCAAAATTGAGTTCACCGAGTGACGTTTTCAGCCCGTCGGCTACTGTTTTCGGATTCACCGATGGCTGCAGTATGCCCGTTTTCAGCGACCGGTACGCATCGTCGGCCATCTCCGGCTCGGCCCCGTACACCATTATGCCCGGGCTAAGGCTTTGAGCAGCGAGCGCGGTGCCGCTCATCAAGCCCCCTCCGCCCACCGGTGCGATGATGGCGTCAAGCACGGGCGTATCCTCAATCAGTTCAAGGGCGGCGGTACCCTGTCCGGCAATGATATCAGGATGGTTGTAGGGCGGAATGAAAATGGCTCCGGTCTGGTCAACCACATCGGCCAGCGTATCTTCGCGCGCCTGCAGGGTGGGTTCGCAAAAGGTAATCCGGCCGCCATAGCCCTTCACCGCCGCCTGCTTCACCTTTGGGGAATTGTGAGGCATTACGATATAGGCTTCAATACCCCTCAAAGTGGCCGCAAGCGACAGTGCGGCGGCATGGTTTCCGGAAGAATGGGTGGCAACCCCGCGGGCGGCAACATTCTGCGGCAGCGAAAAGACCGCATTGGCGGCACCCCTCATCTTGAATGCCCCTGCCTTCTGAAAATTCTCGCATTTAAAAAAAAGAAACGCCCTTGCCATATGATTCAGCGACTCACAGGTCATAACCGGTGTGCGGTGAACATAAGGCCGTATCCGCTCCGCCGCCCGGCGTATATCATCAATTGTTGGCAAATCATGCATCACAGTCATAGTGTTAATATGTCAAACTCCCGGAAATAAACCCTGATACAAGTCAAAATTCAACCCTTAAAAATCATCAGATGTTAACAAATCCCCCCTACACTTGCACACATAAATAATCCCACCCCCCACTTCTGCCTTCTGCCTTCTGCCTTTTCGTCGCCTTCTGCCCCCTCCCTTTTGCCTCACGCCTTCTAACTTCTGCCTTTTGCTTTTTGCCTTTTGCTCCCCGCTCCCCGCTCCCTGTTCCCTGTTCCTAATTACCGATCCAGCACCACAATCAAATCATCGTCTCCATTATTGCCGTTATCATCATCCTTCATTATGTCGCGGAAATAGTGGACGGACGACATGATCAAACCTTTACCAATAAACACCACAAAAACCATCAGGAGACCAATCTCCTGCAGGAACAGGATGGCCAGTAAATAACCCGTGAACAGGAAAATTCTGGATCTGTGCCTTCGGGCATATTTTTTGCCAAACCGGGGAATTTTATCGAAAGGTACGGTGCTCACCATGAGCAGGGAGAGAATGATCATCATCGCGATGAGAATGCTGTTTACACCGTACTCGAAAACATCGAAGAACTCAAGGTTGTTGCGGAATGTGAGGTAGAAACCTACAAGCATCATGGCATGGGCCGGTATGGGAAGACCCTTGAAGAAATCGGTATCGTTTTCCTTGGCTTCAAGGTTAAAACGGGCAAGACGAACCGCGCCGCAGAGGGCGGGCAGCGCACAGACAATGATGATTGCCAGTGCACTGATGTCCGATAAAGTGAAGGCATACATAAGGAAACCGGGGGCTACCCCGAATGAAACCACGTCACTCAGTGAATCCAACTCGATACCAAAAGAACTGGTCGACTTGGTCAGCCGGGCCATAAAACCGTCGAGCGCGTCAAAGAGACCGGCAAAAACGATAAGCCATGCACCGTAAAGCAATTGTCCTTCATAGATCTGTATCAGTGCGGCAAACCCGCAGAACAGGTTCATCAGGGTAAAAAAGCTGGGGACAATGGTTCGGGGGATGGGCTTCTTAAACCGGTTTTTCAGACGCTCATTGTATCGTTTTGCAAACTTTTTGCGGCGCTGAATACGGTAATTCATCGTTGACTGAACCTTCCAATTATGGTTGTGGCTCCAACGGTTCGGTCTCCGATTTTTACTGTAAGCTCCACATTGTCCGGAACGAGGATGTCCATTCGTGAGCCAAACTTCATCATCCCGAACCGTTGTCCTGCAATGGTTTCATCACCTTCGTTCAGATCATACACGATTCGCCGTGCAACATAGCCTGTTATCTGTTTGAAGAATATCCGGGTACCGGATGGATGGAGCAGGCCGAATTCTGAACGTTCGTTGAGGGTCGACGATTTTTCATGCCAGGCAACGAGATAAAGGCCGGGATGGTACTTCAGATATTCGATTTTCCCCGCAGCTGGTACCCAGTTCACATGTACATCCAACGGGGAAAGAAAAATGCTGATCTGTGTGGCTTCACCTTTGATATAGGTATTTTCGGTAACCCGGGTGATAGCGATCACCTTCCCGTCGGCCGGGGCAAGCAACAGGTCATCTCCCGGTGGTGGAATACGTTTGGGATTGCGGAAAAAGTAAAGTGTAAAAAGCAGAAACAGGATTCCAACAGTTATGAGCAGGTAACCTGCCCATCCGCCGGCCCAGGCACCACCCGAAACGAGGAGTACGGTCAGAAAAAAGACCGCGGTTACTACATTTGCCCCTTCTCTAGCAATCATATCAGTTTACAATGTGACGCATAATGTCGTTGAATGTCACAAATATAAAGAGGCCGATGATTAAAATTAAACCGATCTGCTGTAGTGCCATTCTTACCTTGACGGAGGGTTCACGCCGGGTTATACCCTCATAGGCCAGGAAAACGAGATAGCCGCCGTCAAGTACCGGAATCGGCAGGATATTGATTATGGCAAGAGAGATACTGAGAAATGCCGTGATCATCCAGAACCCGAAAAATCCGCCCTGATCGGTAACCTCTTTGGTAACAGATGCGATGGCCACCGGACCACCAAGATTATCGCGGACGGAAATGGAACCGGTCAACATTCTGCTGAATCCGGTCAGAATGGCGGAAGTGGTTTCGTAGGTCATGCGCCCGCCCTGATACAGTGACGAGAAAAATCCGTGGTTGATGTACTCAATGCCAAAGTACTCGAATGGATCAACCGGATAGATTCCGATGGTACGTGTATCTGCATTTGGTGTAACGGGAACATCAAATACCTCGCCGTCGCGGCGCACCGTAAGTACTATTTCACCTTCAGAGTTGCTAATTATGGAGGAGAGCTGCATCCAGTAACCGATGGGCTCACCGTCTATGGCAATAAATTCATCGCCGCCCAGAAGCCCTGCTTCGTCGGCGGGTGTACCGGGAATCACGGCCGATGTTTTACTGGGCAGTGCGTTTTGAATGGACAGGAACTCCTGATTTTTTGACAGCTGATCCATGAAATCTTCAGGAGCGTAGATTTGAACGGTCTGCCCGTCGCGATCAACTGTGAACCGAAGGTCGGTGCGTGTTATATCAGGAAGAGACACGAGCTGGCTGATGCCATAAGTTTCCGGTTCCCGGTCGTTAATGGTCAAAATTCGGTCTCCGGTACGGAATCCCATCTGAGAGGCAAGCGAGTTTTCAGCCACATATAATTCCTGTACATTATCGGCAGGAATATGTTGGGTACCATAGGTATAGGCGAGTCCGGCATAGATTACGGCAGCCAGTATAACATTGAAAACTACGCCGGCGCTTATCACAATGATTCTCTGCCAGACCGGCTTGCTGCGGAACTCCCATGGCTCAGGTTCTTTGCCGACAAAATCGGTATCCATGGTCTCATCAATCATGCCCGAGATTTTTACGTATCCGCCAAGAGGGGTTGCTGAAAAGCAATAGTCGGTGTCTCCGATCTTTTTTCCGAATACCCTTGGTGGAAATCCGATTGAGAACCGTTCCACGCGCATACCGAACAGTTTTGCCGCCAGAAAATGGCCGAGTTCATGCACAAGTACAAGTATAAACAGAGCCGCTGCGAATATGGCAAGGGTCTGTAAGATGGTTATGATCCAATCCATGTAGATTATTTAATTCGTAAAACTACGCTCTGAAAGCTTTGGCTTTAATACGCGTCTCTTTATCGGAATGTATAAGATTATCAAGGGTTACCTCAAGATTGCTGTCACGGCTTTCCAGGCAATGCCTTACGACCCGTGGAATGTCAATATAAGAAATTTCTTCATTCAGGAACCGGGCGACAGCAATCTCATTTGATGCATTCAGTACCGCCGGAGCCATACCCCCTTCTGCGAGTGCTTCCACTGCCAGCTTCAGGCAGGGAAAACGCTCATAGTCAACGGGTTCGAAGGTCAATTGTTGCGCTTTAGACCAGTCAAGCCGTGGTGTGTCAAGGTATTGACGGCCCGGATAGGTAAGTGCGTACTGTATGGGCAACTTCATGTCGGGCAGCCCCATCTGAGCCTTGGTTGAGCCGTCGGTGAACGTAACCATTGAGTGGATGATACTCTGCGGATGAACGACTGCCTCAATTTTTTCAGGTGCAACGTCAAAAAACCAGTGGGCTTCAATAATCTCAAGACCTTTGTTCATCATTGTGGCCGAATCGATCGTGATTTTTGCTCCCATGTCCCAATTGGGATGATTGAGCGCATCTTTCACCGTTATCTTCCTCATCCGCTCCAGGTTCCAGGTCCTGAAAGGGCCACCACTGGCCGTAATTGTAAGTTTCTCAAGCTCTTTTTCGGGTTCTCCTACCAGACATTGCAATATGGCACTGTGCTCGGAGTCAACAGGGATGAGCCTGTCGTGCCCGCTGTTTACATAGCGGGTGAGGAGTTCCCCCCCCACTACCAGCGATTCCTTGTTAGCCAGCGCAACCTTGTGACCGGCCTCAAGGGCGCGTAGTGTGGGTATAAATCCGGAAAAACCGACCAGGGCATTCAGAACCAGATCATGACCGGCTGATCCGGCTACAGCTGCCAGCTCTGCCTGCCCGAACATAAGCGTTGTGCTTTCTACTTTTATGGCAGCCCGGAATTGTGCCGCATTGGCATCATCGGTAAGTACGGCAATTTCCGGCCTGAACTCATTTATCTGTTCAGCCAGCAGCTTCCAGTTAGAATTACCGGTAAGTGCAATAACCCGGAACTGACCGGGGTTCGCCCGTACAATCTCAAGAGCCTGCGTTCCGATAGAACCTGTTGATCCTAAAATGGTGAGTTTTGTAAGTTTCAAAGTAGTTTGGTCGTTGTTTGGGCGCTGTTAGTACCGTTTTTATAAGCCCGGCGATTATTCATTCATTCATCAGATGATGTACATTGTCAGGTTTTAAATATATGAACCCTTTCAGTAACACCAGCTACACCCTGCGATAACACCAATGGCGCGCAAAGAGTTTGCCGGGTTGATGATATTTTTAAACGGACGGTTTATCATGTTTAAACCAGTTCCCTGGCTACCCTGAACATCATGGCATGGGCCGTAACGGTCTCTTTCAATGTGGGTGCATAACCGCCCGATAACAGCAGTACAAGGGGGATGTCGTTCTCCTTAACCGCATGGATCACCATCTCCTCTCTTTTCCTGAGGCCATTCAAACTAAGAGAGAGCCGGCCGAAATGATCCGATTCAAGCGGGTCGATGCCACCCAGGTATATCACAAGATCGGGACTGAATGAGCCAAAAACCATACCCAGGGCCTCTTCGAGGGTTCTGAGATAAACCTGATCACCTGTTTTATCGGGCAGGCCGATGTCATAGCTGGAGGGTGGTTTCACAAAAGGGAAGTTTTTTTCACCGTGCATCGAAAAAGTGAACACATCCGGATCATTCCTGAAATAGTTTGCAGTGCCATTTCCATGGTGAACATCCAGATCGATGATCAGTACTTTTTTAATCCAGTGTGCCTGTTTCAAGGTTCTGACGGCTACACAAACATCATTAAAAACACAAAAGCCCTCACCGTAGTCCGGGAAGGCATGATGGGTTCCCCCGGCGAGATTACCGGATATGCCGTCTTCGAGGGCCATCAGGGCGGCGTTTATTGTACCCTGTACAGCGAGTCTGGAACGGCGGGCAAGCGATGGCGACCAGGGAAGTCCCATGCGCCTCTCTTCTTTCCTGCCGAGATTTCCGTTGAGAATGCAGTCAAGGTAATGCGGGGTATGCACCAGCAGAAGTGACGAAAGTTCGGCTTCACGCGGGCAGATTACATCAGACGGGTTAACAATCCCTTCGTCGGTGAGGTACCTGTGCAGACCGTCGAATTTCCCCATGGGGAAAATGTGCCCGTCGGGTATGGAGGCATAATAACCGGGTGAATAACTTACTCGCATCTATCGCATCATGATGAGGCCCATCATCCTGCCAGCCTTATCCTTTTCTCTGCGGTAGGAATAGAACTGTTCAGAATCGTCGTAGGTACAACCCGTATTGGTATAAATTCGATCCCCGGCAAGCCCGCAATGTAACAACTGGCTTTGCACAAACCCCTTCAGATCGATATGAGGTTTCTGAAATCCTGTTCTGAGCACAAAATCAGCCGGAAATTGTCCGGCCACTTCCTCTCCAACCTCAAAACGGGTGGCTCCTATACACGGGCTGATCCAGGCCCGCATGTTTTCAGGCAACGCCCCTTTCGACTGCATCATCGTAACCGTATTGATTACGATATTGCCTGCAGCGCCCTTCCATCCGGCGTGTGCGGCTCCAATTACACCGTTGGTACGGTCGGCCAGGAACACTGCCGCGCAGTCGGCTACCTGTATGGCAAGTGCAAGTCCCGGCCGGTCGGTTACAAAGCCGTCGACCCCGTCAACGGTACCCGGTTCAGATACATAATGTACATCGGCACTGTGTATCTGGCGGGCAAAAACAACACTGGATACAGATATCCCAAGTTTTTCAAGAAATAGTTCCCTTTTTTGCCAAACCCTGTGCCGGTCTTCTGCCGTGTTCAGACCAAGATTAATTCCAGGGATGGAATCATCCGGGAAAAGCCCTGCCTGCTTTGCACTGAAAGCCACCAGCACGTCGTCATCCTGATTCCAAATCAGAGGCTCAATCTTCAACGGTCACCTTCAGTTTATTGAGGAGCATGTTTCCGGCCTCTTCAACAGGAAACTCCTTACCAGTCCACAGTTCAAACGCTTTGGCAGCCTGATGGATGAACATGGGCAGCCCGTTAATAGTTATTGCCCCATTATCGCTGCACTCTCTGAGAAATCTCGTATACATGGGCGTATAAATCAGGTCATAACAAATTTTGGATGAGATTTCAGGTAGCAAAACGGGATCGAGCGGGGACTGATCCTTATAATCGCCCATGCCGAGAGGAGTCGAATTGATGATGATATCGACCTCTGAAATTACATCCGGCACACCTGCATACGATATAATCTGAACCATTTCAGTCTGTGAGTTGCAGGTACCTTCATTTCGGGTTACAACAAAGATCTTTTCTACGTGAAAGTGGTGTATGAGGGAATAAACAACCGCCGCACATGCTCCCCCGGTTCCGTAAATCAGTGCTGTTCCGTGCTTCAGGATGTCGGCGAATTTCACAAGAGGCTGAGAAAACCCGTATTCGTCTGTATTGTAGCCTGTTATGATTCCGGCTTTTTTGACAACGGTATTCACGGCACCGGCTTCCTGGGCCGTTTTTTTGATCATATCAAGGTATGGCATTACGGCCTGTTTGTACGGGATAGTTATGTTGGCCCCCGCAAAATTTTTCTGATGAAACAGGGTTGCAGCTTCTTCCAGTTCATCTTCCAGAACTTCGACTTTATAATAAGTCCAATCCAGACCGTGATGCCGTGCGGCAAAATTTTGTATATCGGGCGACAGGCTGTGTTCAACAGGGTTGCCCATCACGAAACAGAACGGCTGATCGATATACCCGGATTGCAGAAAAGAGGCTAATTTCATGGCGTGACCTTTTCATACAAAATAAAAAAGCCCGGGGGATTAATCCCGGGCTTTGGAAAATTAGTTAGAAAAAAGTCAGACGGCTGCCTGTTCTTTTTTATCTTCCGACTCGGACTTTGCTGAGGTTACCTCATCGAAAAACCCGCCGCTTTCGGCAGTATCTTTAAAGTATGTCAGATCAGTTTTGAGCTGTTCCTGAATTCCTTCAATAAAACCGCGAAGGTCTTCATCCGGCTCACCGAAGAATGTTCTGTAGTCAAGGCTGAAATCAATTCGCGTACGTTTTCCGCTGTTCAGTGGAGTGAAGCGGATAGTACCGGTCTGATTAAGATTTCCATTAATCGTAATCCAGGCAAAACGTGTGTTTCGCAGATCATCGATTATATTTGTTGTCCAGCGGAATTCCTTCTCACCGATTGCTGTTACAAACTCGAAAGTTTGTGAGTTAATCTTGTTCACCTGATCGATATTGCGCAGAAAGCGCGGGAATTCGGTGGGTGTGTTAAGAAGTTCGTAGACTTTGGCAAGGGGTAGGTTTACTTCGATACTTTCGTGCGCCATATTCCGATTTGTATTCTTCGTAACGTTGATGTGACCATACCGGCTTGAGCCGGCATGCTTTTATGATTGACAGAGTCAGTCTCCACAATAGACTAAAATTACGCATATTCACGCTTAAAATCAATTATTTCTGCAAACACACACCATGCAACACTCTTTACTTATGCTTATCAAGTCATTAAAAAACATGGCTGAATTGTGTTTTTTAATAACAATTTTGCTATGTTCTGTGCTACCCGTTTTACAGGGAAACAGTGGCAGTTTGTACGCCCAGATCAGCTGGTCGGGCTACATGGAGAACTATAACGCGGTTACCACAACAGGCAGGAACGAACTTATTTCGGGTCGGAACCAACTGCGGCTGAACCTGCTTGCCAGCCTGCCCGATGGCCGGGCTTACGTATCCAGCGACATCCGCAACAACTACAGCTTTTCGCCCGATTCCGTTAATTACACTCTTCGCGAAGCATGGGTCGAGCTCTATCTTCCCGACAGCGACCTGCGCATCGGCAGGCAGGTCATTGTATGGGGGCAGGCCGACGGGGCGTTCATTGCAGACCTGATCTCCCCGGTCGATTTTTCGGAATTTCTCACCCGTTCATTCGACGATCTGCGAACCGGAGTTGATGCCATTTCATATACCCGCTATTTTGGCTCCAACAGCCTGCAACTTGTGGCTAACCCGGTTTTTCAACCCTATACCCTTCCGCCACCGGGCAGCCGGTGGGATGTGCGTCCGCCTGTTCCTGACTCTCTGAATTCCAGGATTGAACCGGCGGGGCAACATACCATCACCCTGCGCGATATGCAGGCCGCAGTGCGCCTGTCTCTGAGGCCAACGGCCGGTTCCGATCTGAATATGGCAGTTATGTATTGGCGCCCGGGTCTGCCGGCTTACCGGAAAACACTACAGATTACTGAAGAAAGCGGGTTCCGGCTTCCGGAACTGCTCAATTTGAAAGAGCGCTACAGGCCCACAATAATTACGACCGTAAGCTCGGTATTCCGCCTGGCCGGAAACCTGAATTCTCAGACTGAAATTGCCTGGTACCACCGCCGGGATGCCGACTATCTGCCTGAAAACGTCTCTTTTGAACGTATTAATGAACTGTTGGCCACAGATACGCAAAATCTGCCCATTGAGGAGATAATCAGGCTTGCCGGTGAAATCGACTTCATTACACGCAGCCTTGAAGCCGACAGCGCAAATGGCCTGCTCAGGGCAAAACCACTCATATCAGGTATGACCGGTCTGCGCTATGCCCGGTCCGGATGGCTGGTAAGTGCCCAATACCTTGGCGAACTGATCATTGATTACGAGGAGCTTCTGCTGCAGGACGAATACTATCATTCAGCTACACTATTGATGCAACGCAGCTTCAGGCGTGATACGATGACACTCAGAGCGTTCACAAGGTACAACTTCAACGGCGACGACTTCTGGATAAATCCGGAATGGCAATATGATATCAGCGATGGTATCAGCCTCCGGATTGGCGGGCATTTTTTTGGTGGCAAACTCCCCGAAGCAGGATACGGACATGTGCATTTCCGGAATTTTGCATCCAATTCGTTCATTTACGGAGGAGTGAGGGCATATTGGTGAAAAATGTGCAGGAAATACTACTGAACGGGGATTGAATTTCACCCTTAAATTGTTCTGAGCGATACCAGTATGGTGGCCGAATCTGTATGATGACCGGACCTGCTCGTACTCGTACACGTACACTACTTGTAATTCAGCTACACCTTGTAATTCAGCTACACCTTGTAATCCAGCTACACCGGGCAGCTATTCATCTTCGACCTGTTTACCAAGCTTCGACGATGAATACCAGCAGCCGGTATTTTTTATAATCAGTCACCAACATTAAACTTTGACGTACCTGGCCGATATTATTCTGAATAACCGCAAGATTGCGCTTGTTCTGTTTGCGCTGCTTGCCGTGGCCGCCGTTTTTCCGGTACTCCGCATTCAGACAAATTTTGATCTTGAGGGGTTCTTTCCTGTCAGCGATCCCACCATTGAGGAGTACCGCTCCTTCTCCGAGGAATTCGGCCGCGACGATAACATCATTATTGTTGGCATTGCGTCCGAAAATCTGTTCACGGAAGGCCGTATCAACGATATTCGTGACATCACTGCGCGCATCAGCGACATTCGTCATGTGGTGGATGTAAATTCTATCACCAATGCCGAATTCCTGGTAAACCGAGGGGGTTCACTGGAACTGGTACCATTTTTTGATTTTGATGACAATCAAATCGATTACCAGGCAGTGCTGGATGAATTCCGCAGGGATCCTTTTTCAGTAGGTCTGCTGGTTAATGAGGCTGGTGATTTTACCGCCATTTATCTGGAGATAGACGAAGAGACCAACTCCTTTAAAGTGCGCGGCGAGGTAATCCACGCCCTTGAAAATGTGCTTGAAGATTATCGCGGAACGTACGGTATCTATGTTGCCGGTATCCCCTATTTCCGGAACCAGTATGTTCAGTTGCTCAACAGTGAGATACTTTTCTATATCTCCATATCGTCGGTTCTGATCATTCTGCTGCTATGGTTCCTGTTCCGCAATGTACAGGGTGTTGTTATACCGATAGCCATCGTTTGGCTTACAATCCTTTTTACAGTGGCTTTGCTGGAGCTGACGGGCGGTTATTTTGAGATTCTTACCAGTAGCATTGCTCCCATATTGCTATGTGTGGGAATCGCCGATTCGGTGCATATGCTGGTGAAATACAATGATAACCGCTATTGGGGCTTCGGCCGTTTTCATTCCCTGCGCGATAGTCTGATTGTTTTAGGTAGTGCCACCTTTATCACCAGTGTTACAACGGCCATCGGTTTTGCCACCCTTGCCACGAGCAATGTGATACCGATGCGAACTTTTGGCATCTATACGGCAGCGGGTGTTCTCATTGCCTATCTGATAACAATTTTCATGGTACCGGGGCTTCTCCCCTACTTCAAAGACCGGCAGCATAGCGGATCCCCGGCCACACGGCTTAATCATGTTATCGAAAGCATGCTGCTCGGTGTTTTTAATTTTTCTAAAAATAATTACCGGCTGGTTGTAATCGGTACCCTCATCTTTACAGTATTGATGGGACTTGGGGTATTTAAACTCAAGGTTAACGGCAAAGTGTTTGACGATATAGGCGACGACTCTTTCCTGGTTCAGGAAACAAACCGGATCGGGGAACAATTGAGCCCACTTTTTCCCCTCGAGTTTGTTCTGGATACCGGGGTTGAGAATGGCATTGCCGACCCTGATCTGCTTCGCAGAATATCAGATTTTGAGGCATTTTTACTGGAATATGATGAGATAGAGAGAATCACCTCATTCAAAACCCTGATCAGCGAGGTTCACAGGCTGATGGGTGATAATCCAGGCCGCTCTGAAGTCAATTCAGCGATCAGGCAGAACGAGCCCGATCAACCGGTTAACACACCTGCCAATATTGCGGGTTACGGCCAACTACCCGGTGATCGTCCCCTCATACAGCAGTACCTGCTCCTGCTTGAGCTTACCGGAAGTGAAGCGGTATCCACAATGGCCGATTTCACCTACAGCAAGGCCCGTATTGCCACCCAGGTATATGATGTCGGCTCATGGAGGATTAATCAGATACGCGAGGAGATCCGGGCCTATACCGACCAGCATTTCAGTGACATCACTGTAAAAACTACCGGTACTACCATACTTGTTGCCGATCTGACCGATAATATCGTGTTTTCGCTCAGTGCCAGTATAATGCTTGCGTTCCTGATTATTTCGCTGATAATGGGTTATATGTTCCGTAACGCCAAGCTTGTGCTCATTTCCCTGCTGCCAAACATAATGCCACTTCTCATTACGGCCGGTTTCATGGGGTACTTCGGCATTGACATCAAGCCATCGACGGCTGTTATTTTTACCATCGCCTTTGGCATAGCTGTTGACGACAGCATCCATTTCCTGGCCCGATTCCGCATTGAGTCTATAAAAAACGCACTTCTGGTGGATGCGATCAGAATAACCACACAAAAAACCGGGCGGGCGATCATACTTACAAGTATGATTCTGCTGGTTGGGTTCGGTACACTCGGATCCAGTGATTTCGATTCTACCATGCTTATGGGGCAGCTGGTTTGCCTTACTATCTTTGTGGCCCTTCTGGCCGATCTGCTCTTTCTGCCGGCCCTGATCTACTGGATCAACCCTAAGATAGATCTTCCTTCATCAGGTGCGACAGATGAAGCCAGATCTGATCATGAAGTTCCTGCTCCGAACGTCGCCCATCAAGTGTTTTGAACCGTTTTTCATTGGTGGCAAGTTCGTTATAGCCCGATGCAACCAGCTCATAGAACCGGTCGCCGGAATTTTCCATCCTGTCCTTACGAAGGCCTACCGTTCGCTCATGGGCATCGCCGGGCTCGATTTTAAGATAGAATGTGACATCGGGAAGCAGGCCGTGAGAAGCAATCCGGTTCATTTCCCGAATCTCATTAATGGGAAGGCTGCTTCTGCCATACCCCTGGTAAGCTGTGGTTGAATCGAAAAAACGGTCAAGTATAACAACATACCCCTCGTTGAGCAGTGGTATTACCTGTTCGGAAACCAGCTGAGACCGCGCAGCCGAAAAAAGCAATAATTCGGCGACCGGATTGATCACCATTTCCGGGTTCAGCAGTAAAGCCCTGATAGCTTCCGATAATTCTGTTCCACCGGGTTCGCGGAATACTTTATGTTGTATTCCCTCCTGTTCGAGGCGATGAATCAGATACCTGATCTGGGTTGATTTACCGCTCCCGTCGATTCCTTCAAATGATACCAGCACTGTTAAATCATTTTGGGTTCTTTTGGCATGAATATGGCCATCAATAGATAGATAACCAATGGTACGCCATAAAAAAAGATGGCGATCGCAAATATAATACGTACGAGTGTAGGATCAAGCCCGAAATATTTGGCAATGCCGCCACAAACCCCGAACAGTTTTTTGTCTGTAGTTGAGCGCATAAGGCGTTTTTGCACTTTCAGCCCGTAAGCATCGTAGCTGCTATCACTATTTACGGAGTCGTAGGTGCTGGTTTTAACCCCTTTCCGGCCCTTTTTCTTTTTCTTTTTTTTCCGGTTTCTGCTGAATAAACCGAAACCAATAAGGGCGACCAGTATTACGCCTATTATCGGAAATACATCGAGAAAGTTACCAAGGTTTGGGCCGCCGAAAAGCCCGATACTCTGCAGGAAATAGAGGAAAGTGGTCAGAAGCATCACCCCGCCCACTACGGTAGGAAAATTGACGAACGACTGTTTTTTCTTTTTGTCGTTCTGTTCTTCAATATTTTCGAGGTATTCCTGCAGCGTGTCATCCAGTTCGTCTTCACTAACGTTGAAGACGTCGCTCAGATCAGGTTCGCTTTGTCCGGTTTTTCTTTTTTCCATGATTATTAAATACGGAAATTCGTCAATTAAGTTATATAAGCATCAGCTTCACAATCAAGCTGTTTGTTTTCTGTATATCCTGTGGCATTAAGGTAATATCCTTTTTTCGGTGATGATGTAATCCAGCGGGCGGTCATGTTTCCCGGCGGGAATACGGTCGTACAGGCATTCATCATACAACAGGCCGCAAGATTTACCGCTGTAGTGCCCGAGCAGCCTGTCGTAATACCCTTTGCCATAACCCAACCGGTTCAATTGGTAATCTCCAGCCAGCATAGGAACCAGGATCAGGTCAATTTTTTCAATATCAATATATTGATTTCCAGTGGGTTCCGGGATTCTTAAAGAATTTTTATCCAAAAGATTCAAATCTGTTGTCTGAACAAGTTGAAGATATTCACTGTCTGGTTTCATTCTCGGTAGTACCAGTACCTTGCCATCACGCAGAATCTGATGGTTTATCCGGTTTGTGTCTATTTCGCGGTTTTTTTCGATCGGTGCATAGCTGAGAATATGTTCAGCCTTGCGGTATACTTCTGACTGAAGCACAGTAAGGGCAATTAATCTGCTTATCTGGTCAACTTCTGCAGTATCCAGACCAGCCCGGTAGCTTTTTGCCTTTTCCCGTATTTCATCTTTGGTGAAATCACCGCTGTAGTTCGGAATGCTCATTTCTTCTGATCAGTGAAGATACACAAGCTGATGAGACCGGCAGGCCTCCGGTGTCATTACTTCGAGCAGTTCATCCCATATACCAATACCGTATTTATTCATGAAATAGATATGGGCAATCTGTCTCTCCTGCAGGCCACCGTCGGGGAACAGTTCATTTTTGATGCGGGCTATGCGCTTTAACTGGGTTTCCTGCTTTGATTTTATGGCTTTAATCAGCTTCTGTTTCAGTTTTTCGAGTGATTTTTTGTATTCTGCAGCTGTTTTTGATGCCGTATCGGTGAGTGTTGGTTCTATTTTTTCAATTTCTTGTTCGTACCGGCTGTTCAGGGAATCAACCTCGTTGTTCCACTGTTCAAACAGGGTGTCGGCATCGGGGTTGTCCGACAGGCGAAGCCACTCTTTTTCGAGGTCTTCGATCCGATCCTGGTACTTATGCAGTTCGAAAGGTATGCCACTCATGATCCGTTCAATCGCCGGTTCAATAATAGTGGCACTCAATCTTGGTATGATGAGCGGCATTTTGCGGTCAAAAGCGTGGTAAAATGATTTCATCTGTCCGTAATAGGCAATCTCACCAGGTCCTGCCACATAACCCAGATTGGGCAGCAAATAATCCTGCAGTACCGGTCTTAAAAAGACATTTGGCGAAAACATTTCGGGTGTTTCTGCAGCCAGGTCCAGCAGCTTATGGCTGTTGAAGTTTTTTCCGGATTCGGTATGCCAGTCACCATTGCTTCTGTTGAGACGTTCACGGTTACCGTCTTTTGCATGAAGAAACAGGGTGTTATCGAGTACGTTTGCCTGCCGGTGATATGATTTTTCAATCTGACCTGAGGCATCTTCAAGTGCCTGCTGAAGTGTTTGTGCATCACTGATGGCCCTGGCAAGAGGCTTGACCATAAGCTTTTTTATTTCCGGATAATCACTTCCTGCAAAGATCAGGCCATGCCGTGAAAACAGCCTGCCAAGATAAAGGGCCATGGCCTGCCGGAATGTATTACCGGGCTTGTAGCAAGCGTCGAGCAGATCCCATAGTTCTGTACTGAAATCCGTTTCCTGCAGCAGATCGCTTATTTCACCACGGATCCGGTTGATGTCGTTACCCAGCAGAATACGGCCAACACTGCTGCGGTTCCCTGATTTTTGGTCGAGCCTGGCAGTATGCAGCCCTGAGGGGCCGGGAACTGAAACAGTGGCCGCCTCCTCAAAATCGTGGTCCTCATCAGCCAGCCAGAAAACAGGGATTACAGGCCGGCCAAGCATCGCTTCATAATGCCTGGAGTGATGGATGGCAGTCAGCGTTTTGAGAATAGTGTACAACGGCCCGCCATACAGTGTGAGCTGTTGCCCGGTTACAATGGTGAGCGAGCCGGGTTCGGCCAGGCGGTCGAGATTGTGCCTGGCGTTTGCATGAAGCCCGAAATTCTGGTTGAATGACTTCAGGGCATTTACCAGCGCTTCCCTGTTTTCGGGTTCGGGTAATGCAACCGCACATGATTTTATATCATCATCAACAAAGGGGCTGAAATCAAAGAAATCCGTAACCTGTTCATTACCATTGAGATAATGCAGAAAGAGAGTACTGAATTGCAGTTTTTCGGGGTCTGTGCCTGCAAGTTTCAACAGATCAGCCCTTCAGTTTTTTCAGTTCGTCACGGATTTTTGCCGCCTTCTCGTAGTTTTCTTCCGAGATGGCAATCTTCAGATTTTTCTCGAGGTCGCGCAGCCGGCTTTCACTTTCACTTCTGGGTACATTCACCGCCGATTCGATAGGATCCTCGGCTTCCCCGGGTGTTGCCGCCTCTGCGGTTTCAGCTGAAGATTCGGGCTCCGACTCAATACCTGCCTCCTCAATAATGCTTTTGGAAACAAAAATCGGGGCATTGAAACGGATAGCTACGGCGATGGCATCACTTGGCCTGGCGTCCTGTTCGATCTGCTCACCATCAGAATCATATACAATCTGCGCGTAGAAAGTGCCTTCACGCAGCTCATTAATGAAGATGTGCTTAACGAACGAGTTGAAACTCTGAATAATATTCCTGACCAGATCATGGGTCATCGGCCGGGGTGGCTTGATGTGTTCAAGCTCCAGGGCAATGGCCTGTGCTTCAAATGTACCGATGATTATGGGCAGTCTTTTTGTCCCTTCGGTCTCCGACAAAATAAGCGCATAAGCACCGCCGCTGCTCGGGCTTGTCGAAAGTCCCAATATGTCCATTTGTATTCTGTCCACCGAAAATCCTTATATCAGTTGTTAACTGCTTTTAAGTTAAATAATTTTGTTGTCGGGTTAAACACGCGTTTCGGGTTGATCAATCCTGTAATCAATGTACAAAAGAGTCTTTTTTTATACACGTTATAAGTGAGATTTCAATAAAGTATGATTCTGAACTATTTTAAATTGATCTTTGACCACATTGACCGTAATTTCCCCCGCTGAATGCGTATTTTTGAGCTCAATAAATCTTATGCTTGAACAATATTTTCCAATCCTGATTTTAATCGGCATAGCCGCCTTTCTTTCTTTGGCATTTATGCTTGCGTCAAAGCTTCTTGGGCCCAAAAGGCCAAGTACAGCCAAACTGCAGCCTTATGAAAGCGGTATGGATCCGCTGGGTGAGGCCAAAGACCGGTATTCGGTGAGCTTCTACATTGTCGCGATGGAGTTCATCGTATTTGATCTGGAGATCATCTTCATCTATCCATGGGCGGTCCGTTACCAGGAACTTGGTATCGGAACGTTTTGGGCCATGATGGTATTTATTGCCATACTTACGTTGGGCCTTTTCTATACACTAAAGAAAGGCAGCATCGATTTTGACCTGCGACGTGTTCCTCAAAACAGACCAGATATTAAACCATGAGTCTCGAAAAATCACTTGATAACCAGGGTTTTGTAACCACCTCCCTGGATTTTGTAACAAATTGGGCCAGATCGAATGCCGTCTGGCCTATGCCCATGGGGCTCGCCTGCTGCGCTATCGAAATGATGGCCTTTGCCGGCCCCAAATATGATGCATCACGGTTCGGCTCAGAAGTTATGCGCTTTTCACCACGGCAGAGTGATCTGATGATCGTTGCAGGCTGGTGTTCTTATAAAATGTCGCATGCCATCCGTCGTATCTGGGACCAGATGCCCGACCCTAAATGGTGCATCGCCATGGGTGCATGTGCTTCGACCGGCGGTATGCACCGCTGCTATGGTGTTGTACAGGGTATTGATAATTTTTTGCCGGTCGATGCCTACGTATCCGGCTGTCCGCCACGTCCCGACGCATTGCTTAATGCCCTGATGACCATTCAGGAAAAAATTAAAAAGGAACACTCCCTACAGCTCGATATGTAAAATGGAAAATGTTACCGTACAGGAAGTAGTTGACAGCCTGCGTGAAAAATTCGGGGATACCGTTCTTGAGGTTACCGAATACCAGGGCGATACCCTCGTCAGGGTCGATAAAGATGCGATTCATGATGTTTGCAGCTATCTGAAAGAACATCACCGCTTCATATACCTTGCAGATATAATTGGCACAGACCGGTTCACCAGCGAAGACCGTTTCGAGGTTATTTACAACCTGGTATCGCTGAAATTCCAGATCAGGATTTTCATCAAGATCCGTATCCCGGAAGAAAATCCCCACGTTGTTACTTTAACCGATATCTGGACGGGAGCCAACTGGAACGAACGTGAAACGTTTGACATGTTTGGCATCATCTTCGACGGTCATCCCGATCTGAGAAGAATATTCATGCCGGAAGACTTTAAGTATTACCCTCTCAGAAAAGAATTTCCACTGCTTGGAATTCCCGGATCACTGGAATTGCCCGGCACCACCCCAAATACAGAATAGTTATCGCTGTATGATTGAAACCGGAAGTATAATGGGCAAAGGCAAGCCTACCTTTTTTAAGGAGCACCAGAACGCCCTGTACAAAAGTCTTGAAGACAAACATACCACCATCGATGTAGACGATACGGATCCGCTTCGCACGCGTATGGTACTGAATATGGGCCCGCAGCATCCTGCCACACATGGTGTACTCAGGCTGCTTATCGAACTCGACGGCGAGCAGATTGCGAAAACCAAACTGGATATCGGGTATCTGCACAGGGGTATTGAAAAAATAGCCGAAAACAAGACCTATCAGGAGTTCATGCCCTACACCGACCGCATGGATTACCTTTCGCCTTACAGCAACAACGTTGCACTGTGCACCGCCGTTGAGAAAATTGCCGCAATCGAAGTGCCCGAAAGGGCGCACTACATCCGTATGATTGGCTGCGAACTGGCACGCATTTCATCCCACCTGCTCTATCTCGGGGCCATGGTGATGGATACCGGAGCCATCTCTTTTTTCATCTGGACCTTCCGTGAGCGGGAAAAACTCTACGACATTTTTGATAACCTTGGCGGCCACCGTTTCACCATATCCCACTCCCGGATCGGTGGTGTTCACAATGACCTCAGCCCTGTATGCCTCGATATGATCCGCACGTTTGTGGATGAATTTCCAAAAGAACTGACCGGCTGGGGCAAGCTTCTGAACAAGAACAGGATTTTTTACGACCGTAACGATGGTGTAGGCAGAATCAGCACCGAGGATGCCATTGCAATGGGCATGACCGGCCCCAATATCCGCGCAACGGGGATCGCCTACGACATGCGCAGGTTCAAGCCCTATGCCCGCTATAATGAGGTCGATTTTGAAGTGCCTACACGGCTTGAAGGTGATAACCTGGCCCGGTACTACATCCGGACCGAAGAGATGGCCCAGAGTATAGAGATTATTCGTCAGTGCCTGGATAAATTGCCCAAAGGCCCGGTTCGTACTGATAATGCCAAAAAAACTTACCCTTCAAAAGACGAGGTTTACTACTCGATGGAGGGTCTGATCCACGATTTTATGATGACCGATACCGGTGTTTGCCCGCCGGCCGGTGTGGAATGCTACCATGCCATTGAGGCACCCAAGGGTGAACTTGGTTTCTATATTCAAAGCGATGGAACGGGTCATCCCTGGCGGCTTAAAATAAAATCCCCCTCATTCAGCAACCTGCAGGGACTCGAGGTTATGCTCGACGGTGAAATGATTGCCGATACTGTAGTAATGATTGGCGGAGTTGACCCTGTAATGGGAGAATCAGATAAATAAGATGGAAAAATTCGAATTTAACAAAGCTGAACGTGATCACATCGAAAAGATCATAGCGCGTTATCCCGACTCGCAATCAGCGGTAATGCCGGTACTGTGGATGGCACAGGAGAAGTTCGGGCATGTTGAGCCTGATGTTCAAAAACTTGTAGCCAAAACACTGGATCTGCCTGAGGCCCATGTATATGGAGTAGCCAGTTTCTATACACAGTACTATAAAGAAAAGATGGGCAAGTACGTGCTTGACGTCTGCACCTGCCTCAGCTGCCAGGTTTGCGGCGGTTACGACATGCTGCATTACATCGAGGAAAAACTTGGCATCAAGGCCGGTGAAACAACCGAAGACGGCATGTTCAGTATTCAAAGCGTGGAATGCCTCGGGGCCTGTGGCTACGCTCCCATGATGCAGATCACCAACGATATATACGTTAACCACCTCGACAAAGCCAAGGTCGACAAGGTTATTGAAACATTGAAACAGGGCAAAATGCCTGAATTTGAACCCATCCCCATGCGGGTTGCCGAAAAATCCTGAACCGATACCTATGCAAGACTGGAGAACGTACGAACCCCTGCTGATTCCGTCCATAAAGGATTTACACAAAATTGATGTGTATGAAAAAAACGGAGGGTATCAACAGCTCAAGAAAGTTTTGTCTGACAAAGAACAGACACCAGAGGCCGTAACCAATACGGTAAAGAATGCCAATCTGCGTGGCCGTGGCGGTGCCGGTTTCAATGCAGGGCTCAAATGGTCGTTCATGCCGAAGCCCGACGGCGGCCCGCGCTATATTGCCGCCAATGGTGATGAATCGGAACCCGGTACATTCAAAGACCGCATGATCTTTGAATACAATCCCCACCTGTTCATTGAAGGTGCGCTCATAGCCGCCTATGCCATGTCGATCGATGCCGTGTATGTATACATACGGGGCGAATACCGTTCATGGATCACCATGATGCAGAAAGCCATTGACGATGCCTACGCGAAGGGCTATATCGGCAAGGGCATCATGGGCAGCAAGATGAACTGCGAGATGTATGTGCATATGGGTGCCGGTGCCTATATCTGCGGCGAAGAATCATCACTGATGGAATCCCTTGAGGGCAAGCGGGGTTACCCGCGGGTGAAGCCACCCTTCCCTGCCCAGAAAGGCCTGTGGGGGCGCCCGACTACCATCAACAATATTGAAACGCTGGCCAATGTACCTCTTATCATCAAAAACGGTTCAGAGTGGTTCACATCCATAGGCGCGAAAGGCCATCCGGGCCCTGTACTATATGGTATATCAGGGCATGTGAACAGACCTGGTGTGTATGAATATCCGAGTGGAATGCTGATTACCGAACTCATCAATGATGTGTGTGGCGGTGTTCGCGGCGGTAAAAAAATTAAAGCGGTTATACCGGGCGGATCCTCCACTCCGCCGCTTCGCGGCGACAGCCTCGATGGTGTGAGAATGGATGCTGACTCGCTCCGTGATGCCGGATCCATGATGGGAACAGCGGGTATGGTCATTCTGGATGAAGATACCGACATGGTGGACCTGGTCTGGAGAATATCCCACTTTTACCACCACGAATCCTGCGGGCAGTGTACACCCTGCCGTGATGGAACCGGCTGGCTGGAAAAAACACTTCTGAAAATAAAAAACGGCGAAGGAGAAATCCGTGATCTTGAACTGTTGCTCGACATCTGCTTCCAGATGGAGGGGCGCACCATTTGTGCCCTGGCCGATGCGGCCGCATGGCCGGTTCGGTATTCCGTAGCCCGGTTCAGGGATGAATTTGAAGCCCGCTGCAAAAAATCGATTTACGCTGTAGCATAAACCAAATCAGCATATGCCCGAGATATTTATAGACGACCAACGTTTCGAGTTTGAAGGTAACCCGAAGGTGCTCCAGTTTGTGCTGGATCAGGGCCTGGAACTCCCCTTCTTCTGCTATCATCCTTCCCTGTCCATTCCGGCCAACTGCCGGCAGTGTTTTGTGGAGGCGGGCACTCCCGTATTCAACCGCGAAACCAACTCCTATGAGCTGGATGAGAACGGCGACCGGGTAATCCGCTGGTTCCCCAAGCTGATGACCTCCTGCAGTCTTGAAGCCACCGACGGCATGGTGATCAAAACCCACAGAAGCTCCGAAAAGGTAGCCCGCGGGCAGAAAGACACACTGGAGTTCATCCTCATAAACCACCCTCTCGACTGCCCTATCTGCGATCAGGCCGGAGAGTGCCCGCTGCAGATACAGACCTACAAATATGGCCCCGAAGGCAGCCGATTTGAGCATAAGAAGGTGCACAAACCCAAGCGTGTGCAGCTCGGGCCCAACGTGGTACTGGATGCAGAGCGGTGCATCAATTGCACCCGCTGTGTGCGGTTTACCGATGAAATCAGCAAATCGAAACAGCTTTCCATTGTTTCAAGAGGCGACAAAAATTATCCGTTAACCGCGCCGGGCACCGAATTCGACGATCCCTATTCACTGAACACGGTCGATATCTGTCCGGTTGGTGCCCTGACCTCTACCGATTTCAGGTTCAAAGCCCGGGTCTGGGAAATGAACCAAACCCCCGGTATCGATATGACCGGATCAAAAGGCACCAATATCGATCTTTGGGTCAGGAACAACCTGGTGATGCGCATCACGCCGCGATATAATCCGGATGTGAATGACCACTGGATGCCCGACGAAGCCCGCAAGGACTACCGGCGTATCAACGAAAACCGCATATCCAGGCCTTCAATAAAACTTGATGGTGAGCAGGTTAAGACCTCATGGAACAACGCGATGCTCACCTTTAACGAAGAAACCGGCAAGGTAAAACCATCGGAAATTCTGGTAATCGGCAGTCCGCATGCCTCGGTCGAAGACAACTATGTTCTGTCGAAGTTTTTTAACCGCCTTGGGGTGTCGGATGTTCACTTCGCAAACGATATTGAAAAAGGGCGCGGCGACGATTTTCTGATAACAGACGACAGGGCCCCGAATGCCAACGGTTGCCGTTTCCTGGGCTTTACCGAACATGATCCGGCTGCCCTTGGCAAAGCTGTAAGTGCTTCTGGTGTGAAAATGGTCGTAATACTGGGTGATGATCTCATTGGCCGCGGCGCTTTCCCTGCCGAAGCTGTACAGGGTAAATTTACCGTGTTCATGGGTACGAATAACTGCGATACGTCCAATGCCGCAAATCTCGTGGTACCCATCACCTGCTCGGCTGAGCATGCGGCGAGTTACATCAATGAAGCCGGCCGTATACAGCGCACCATCCCGGCCAAGGAAACCGTCTATACCAGCAGGCGCCTCAACCTGGAGATGTCGCTCGGGCGCCTTGATCACTTCGCCACAAAATTTGATAACTGGGAAAGCGACGACAACAAGGTCGATTGCATACCCGCCTGGGAATTCCTGATCCGCCTGGTTCAGGAGACGGGCGGTGATCTAACCTACACATCATCCCGCGAAATAATGGATGAGATCGCCTCGGCCATCGATACCTTTTCCGGTGTCTCATTTGAACGAATGGATGACGAGTACGGCATCCCCCTCAAAAAAGAAAATCAACCTCAAGGCAAAACAGTCTGATTAGAGAACTATGGCGGAACTGACATTCTCCCTTATTGTAATGGGCATCTCTCTGTTCATGTTGCTGAATTCGGCGGCTGTGGCGGTATATGCCGAACGCAGAATCGCGGCTTTCATTCAGAACCGGGTCGGCCCGAACCGGGTAGGTCCTTTCGGACTGCTGCAGCCTATTGCGGATGTGTTAAAACTTATCCTCAAGGAGGATGTTACCCCCACCCTTGGCAACAAGGCGCTGCATACGATCGCGCCCATGCTGCCGGTATTCACGGCACTGATTACTATTGCGGTTATCCCGTTTGGTGAAGGCATCTACATTACCGATATCAATGTGGGTGTGCTCTATCTGCTGGCTGTCGCCTCTCTTGGTGTATATGGCGTAACCCTTGCCGGATGGGCATCTAACAGCAAGTATTCGCTGCTTGGCGGGCTCCGTGCGGCCGCCCAGATGCTGAGCTATGAACTTCCGATGGGTGTTGCAGTAGCATCGGTTGTACTTTTCGCCGCATCCCTGAGTGTTGTCGAAATCGTGGATTCGCAGGAAGTATGGTGGAATATTATCAGAAATCCGTTGGGTTTCATCATCTTTACGGTAGCTGCTTTTGCCGAGGCCAACCGCACCCCGTTCGATCTTGTTGAGGCTGAACAAGAACTTGTGGGTGGGTTCCATACCGAATACAGTTCCATGAAATTCGGGATGTTCTTCCTGGCCGAGTACATGCACGTGGTAATTGCCAGCATGCTCATCACCACCTTCTTCCTTGGCGGGTACCATCTCCCCTTTGCCGGCCTGTGGCTGCCTGAAATGAGCCCGGTCTGGAAAGGCATACTCGATGTATCGGTGTTTGTGGCAAAAACCGGATTCTTCGTCTTTTTCTTTATCTGGGTACGCTGGACCATCCCGAGATTCAAGTACAACCAGCTGATGAAACTGGGCTGGGAAAAGATGCTGCCGCTGGCCATTCTCAATTTTGTTGTTATTGCAGGTGCCATTCTTCTGTACAATGAATTCTTTTAGGCCGTAATTTGAATTGATACCCCTGCCGTAAGTGACATCAGGGGTATTTTTTGTATTGATTCTGCCCATCAGTGCCATTTTCTTTCCCGGCGTTCCCAATCGTTTCTTTTCCTATCCCGCTCAGTTATTCGTATCTTTAGCCCTTCGAAAATCTGTACTTATCAACCGGACCGCCGATGAAAACCGTTGCATTCCATACCTTAGGATGCAAGCTTAATTTTTCTGAAACCTCAAGCCTCAAACGTGAATTTGAGGGTCATAATTTTCTTGTGACCGGTTTCAGCGACAAGGCCGATGTGTATGTGATCAATACCTGTTCCGTAACGCAGGATGCCAACAGCGATTGCAGAAAATACGTGCGGCAGGCTCTCCGGCGGAATCCCGATGCTTTTGTGGCCGTTACCGGTTGTTATGCCCAGCTCGAGCCTGGTGAAATCGCAGCCATAGAGGGTGTGGATGTTGTGATCGGGGCCCGCGATAAATTCAAGCTGTTTGAACTTGCCGGCCAATTCGAAAAGAAAGACAAAACAATTGTCCATCACTCCGATGTTAATGAAGCGGTCGATTTTCACCACGCATTTTCATCCAGCGACCGTACCCGTGCTTTTCTGAAAATACAGGATGGCTGCGATTACAAATGTACCTTCTGTACCATCCCTCTAGCCCGGGGGAAAAGCCGGAGCCCGATGATTGCCGAAATTCTGGACAATGCCCGGCAAGTACTGGATGAAGGTTACCGCGAGATTGTACTTACGGGCGTGAATGCGGGGGATTTCGGACGCTATAACGGCGAAAATTTCCTGGAGCTGCTTATGGCTCTCGACCGAATCGATGGGCTTGAGCGTATTCGCATATCTTCTATTGAGCCCAATCTTCTGCACGACGACCTGATCCGGTTTGCCGCCGATTCACGTACAATCCAGCCCCATTTCCACATCCCCCTGCAGAGTGGCAGCGACACGATGCTCGCGCTGATGAAACGCCGGTACCGTACCGGTCTTTACCGGAAGCGGGTTGAACTGATCAGACAATGCATGCCTGATGCGGCTATTGGTGTGGATGTGATTACAGGACATCCCGGTGAAACGGATACATTGTTTGGGGAAACCATCGATTTTATACAATCGCTGGATGTATCCTATCTGCACGTTTTTACCTACTCGGAAAGGCCCAATACACCGGCGCTGGACATATCGCCCGTGATCCCGGTTCCGGTGCGCAAAAAACGCACGCATATACTCCGGCGGATTTCCCTGAAAAAACGGTTTGATTTCGACAACCGCCATACCGGTCAGAAACGCCCTGTTCTTTTTGAGTCTGAGCCTAAAAACGGTATGATTGCGGGTTGGACCGACAATTATATCCGGGTTTTCTCTCCGTTTCATCCATTGCTCGTCAATGCCATTGAGAATGTAAAACTGGATACCTACGACACTGAAACCGGAGGATATTTAACACGGCTGCCGGAGTACAGCCTGAAAGAACCTGCAGGATCTGTTCATGGCTGACCATACACTCAAAAAGATTTCCGACTGGTTGAAATTTCAGGAAGAAGTGTACGGTTCGTTCCGTTTGCCGCCATCGAAAGATGGCAGACCGGAACCCGATGCTGTTCAGGATTTTATTGACTTACCGGGTGAACACGCAGCAGAACACGCGGAACAACACTCCGGTGAACTCGCAGCGGAACACTCGGGTGAAGAAGCGGGTGAACATGCGTCAGAACAAACGGCAGAACATATCACCGCACCTGCTGAAACGGTATCCCGAAAACCATCTGCATCCGGCATTGTTGAGGAAGAAAGTACTCCTCATGATCTATATGCCGACCTTCAAAGGATAACTGATATTGATGAATTGAAAAGATACTGCCTGCAGGCCGGCATCCTGAGAACCGATCTTGAGGGCACAAACCTGGTATTCGGCGTGGGAAATGCCGAAGCCGACCTGCTGCTGATCGGTGAGGCACCTGGTGAACAGGAGGACCGCCAAGGTGAGCCTTTCGTGGGTAAAGCCGGGCAGTTGCTCAATAAAATCCTTAAGGCCATCGGCTTTGACCGTGATCAGGTCTATATCGCCAACATACTGAAACACCGTCCACCCAACAACCGGGATCCCCTTCCCGAAGAACGTGTAAAAAGTTTGCCCTTTCTCGAAAAACAGATTGATCTGATCAACCCAAAATTGATACTTTGTCTGGGCAGGGTATCGGCGCAAACGCTGCTTGAAACCACCGCACCCATGAAAGAGCTCAGAGTGCGGTTTCACAGGTACCGGGACAAATACGAGCTGCTGGTGACCTACCATCCGGCAGCGTTATTGCGCAATCCAAACTGGAAGCGTGATACATGGGAAGACGTTCAGCTGTTGCGCAAGCGCTACGACGAGCTGGGCGGCCGACCCTGATAATTTTCATATTCAATTCATAAACACAAATGGCATCAGGCACTGGCCCCAACGGTTTCGGAAGTAAAGACGGCAAAAGACAGAAGCCTGAGCAGGATTATATCAGCAGCCAGGGAAAAATTCCACCACAGGCACCGGAGATTGAGGAGGCGGTTCTGGGAGGCATGCTCATTGAAAAAGAGGCCACTTCAGTAGCCCTCGAAATACTGAAAGCCGAGGATTTCTACTCTGCTCCAAACAGGCACATATTCGAGGCCATATCCAAGCTGTATTCCCGCGATAACCCTGTCGATATACTCACGGTCGAAAATGAATTGCGTGACCGGGAACTGCTTGACGACTGCGGCGGACCGGGCTACCTGGCCAGGCTCACGCGTTCCGTAAGTTCGGCAGCCAATATCGAATATCATGCCCAGATTATCGCCGAGAAAGCCGTTAAAAGGAACCTCATCAACGGGTTAGGCCAGATTATAGGTGAATCGTACCAGCCCGACAGCGATCCTTATGAACTACTTGACAAGTCGGAACAATACCTGTTTCAACTGTCGAACAGCAATAACCGGCTTACGGCAAAACCTGT
>RECM01000158.1 GCA_007694035.1 Balneolaceae bacterium | reverse complement strand
GCAAGACACAAGACACAAGACACAAGACACAAGACGCAAGACGCAAGACGCAGACGCAAGACACACTTACATACGCCACACGAGGCATGACTCACGACGCATAACGCACGCTACACGATGCACGCCACACATCACGCATCACACACCGTGTGCCCGACGCACCCGATCTTCGACTCCCTTCCCCCGGTTTGATTAAGTGATTTAGAACCTGAGGTTTCTCACGGTATTCTGATCGGGCTCAATTATGTAGATCATCTGCTTGTTCGTTGCTACGTGGCAGCTGTTACAGCTTTCTGTCAGATTTGTGAACGCTTCACGGAAGCGTACCGGATTTTGTGCCTCAATGGCCTCTTCCACCTCATCCATCGCCGGTTTGGTCATAGACCCGATGAGCAAAGCTATCGGCTCGCCATGATACTCGGGATGCAGTGCTTCGATGTCTTCGAAAACCTCTTCCAGTTCGTGGTGCTGGTAGTAGGCCAGTTCCCAGTTTTCGGCTATACCGGCAAACCAGAGATTGGCATGCCGGAACATGGTTTCATTCATCAGGCTGTGCAGGCCCGGTTTGTAGAGGTCTTCCATGTGTTCGATCCTGGATTCCAGTTCGGCTATCCTGTCAGCCGAACCGTCGCTGCAGCTGTTGGCGGTGAAAACAAGCAGTGTAACAATAACCAGTGAACTGAGTGTAGTTAAATGCCTTTGGTTTTTCATAATAATATCTCGATTTCAGGGAGTATGATTAATTTATGCGGGATATTCCTGTTCAGGGTATATTCTGACCATCATAACCTGATGTGGTTCAGATTTTCGAACAATATTGAGACCGCTCCGAAAAGTCAAATTTTGCTGATTTCACCTCTTCATAGGGGCTTTAAAGGCAATATTTTTAGCAAAAAGTAATTTTGGGAGTGGGCTCAATATTAAAATATCATATCAACTATCCGAACCTGCAGATAGTCTGATACCGGATGTCTGTATATCAGTAATTTACTACATCCCCTTGTCTTATTCTCCGGATAATCAACGATTTTCTCATCCTTCCTGATTCTTTTAAACAAGCATTATCAGGGATTGACCAGCTTGCCGGTTTCAATTTCATTAAGGATGCGATCGGCACGGTAAATATGCCGGAGCGACTCCCTCATACCCCGCACATCCACCGATACCGCTCTTGCGGTCTCGTCTGTGTAGATGTAGTCGCCGGGAAGGCTTTCGATGTTACCGTCAAATATCAGGCCTACAACTTCAAGGCTGGAATTGAGCAGCGGCGATCCTGAGTTGCCGCCGATGATGTCGTTTGTGGTAACGATATTCAGCGGTGTCGACAGGTCGAATCCCTCGGGCAAATCGAGCCAGCGGGCAGGAAGGTCCCAGGGGAATTCCCGGTTGTGCGAATGGTAACGGTCGTACAGCCCGTAGAATGTGGTGAAATACGGCGCAACGGTGCCGTTGTAATCGTATCCGCGCACTACACCGTCGGCCAGCCTGAGCGAGAAGGTGGCATCGGGCGGTACGGCTGTGCCATAGACTTCAAAACGGGCGATACCAAGCTCTTCCGCCAGGGCTGCTGTTTCGCTTCCCATCGCCCTCTGGTTCTGCTGATACCGGTTGAAGGCAGGCAAAATGGCCCTCGTCAGTTCCATCGCTGCATCGTCAAGTTCGCCGAACTGATCATTTAGCAGCTCATCAAATGAACCGGGGCTGTTCAACCTGGTTTCGGATACTATCTGTGCCGCCAGTTCTCCGGTATCTGCCCTGCCTGAGAGATACGCACCGATCTTCGGGTCATCGCTCATGTGTTTGCTGATGCTGTGCAGACCGGCTTCAAGGAGCAACAATTCCAGCTCATCAGGCTTGTTCTGAATACGCAGGAGCTGGTCGCGCAGGCCCTGAAGGGCTTCGGCAGGAACCCCGTTTTTGAGGTTTTCCGCGTAGATGGATCCGTAAATTGCACGCTGGAGAATGGAGGATGAGTTCCGATTGCCCGGTGAGAGCGCGAAAAAGGCGAAATATCCATTCGACGACAACCGCAATGCATCCTGCACGCTGTCCATCTTGTCGAACAGGCCGCCATACTGCTCCTGCAGATCCGGGTCGCCGGCCAGTTCATCCCTGAATTTGTTCTGGGCATGCAGCCTGCGGCCCATCACCCGGTCGTCGAGCAGGCCTTTGTACATGCCGGTATAGGCTTTCAAGGCATTTTCAAGGCCAAAAATGGTGTTCCTGGTATCCATTTCAAGTGCGGCCTCAGGATTGAGATCCGTAAAGGTTTTCAGCACGCGGATCCTGCTTTCCAGGAATTCCAGGATGGCCGGTTCGGTCACATCGCGGCGGTACTCAAGCTGTGAGACGGTCATAAGCCGGCTGGTATTGCCCGGATTGCCCACTACAAATACGGGATCGCCTTCCGATGCGCCTTCGTTGCTCCAGTTGAAAAAGTAATCCGACTCAAGCGGCTGCCCATCTTCATCGTAGGCCCGGAAGAAGGTCATGTCGAGATTATACCTGGGGAATGTGAAGTTGTCGGGATCGCCCCCGTAATAGCCGAGCTGCAGTTCGGGTGCCATCACGAGCCGTACGTCTGTATACCGCCGGTAGGAATAGGCCGAGTAGCGACCGCCGTTGTAGAGCTCCACGATCTGAATTTCGAGTGACTGATCCTCATCGCCCAGTTCCTCACGGATCTGCGACTCAATCATGTGGATGGCCATGTCGAGCGTCATCCCCCTCTCTTCATCATTCAGGGTTTCTGCAGTGAACTGCCTGATTTCATCCGTAATATCGCGTACGTCAACGAGCTGGTCCACATAGAATCCATCCACTGCCCTTTCGTCCGACAGGTTCACCGCATAGAAACCGTTATCGAGAAGGTCCTCGCCCGGGGCGCTTACCTGGCTCACCTGTTCGCGGCCGCAGTGGTGGTTGGTCATAATGAGCCCGGCCCCGGAGACGAACGAACCGGTACAGTTGGGCAGGCGCACAGTGGCAAGGCGTGCTTTCTCAAGCCACTCATCGGTAACTTCAAGATTGTACGCCTCCATGAAATAATCGACAGGCGGGTACTCAAATGTCCACATTTTGCCGTTGTCGAACCTGCCCGATTCCACTTCCGGATAGTCGCTGACCGGCCCCAGCATCTGCAGGGCGTCGAATTCGATGACCGGTTGCGGTACCCGCTGTTCGGTGGTGCCCGTTGTGGTTCCGCAGGCCGTTAGCAGGCCCGCAAGTACTATCGTGGATATAACCCGGATTAAATCTGTTTTCATGCAACTGTAATGTTTTGGTTAATGTAAAACCACCTCAGGCCACACTATCAAATATTTACAAAAAATAGTGACATCAGCAGAGATGACATCCTGAATCGGTAAAATAATTATTAGAACGGAAAAACTGATGCTTACCCTTTGGTGTGCCGCATCGACAGTAACCGGATAACACAAAGAAAACTGTCGGGGTTGAAACGTGAAATAAAAACCATTGTATCACCTTTTTACCAATTAGGCAAGCTTGTAAATCTGGTTAAAAGTTAAGGTTGCAAAGAATGGTCGTAACGTAACGCCAACACAGGAACCAAACGCACTATTCGCCTGTTGGTCTGCCCGCCTGTTCTTTACTGCACAAGCATGCTGTATCCCTGAGTTGTGAGGATCACTCAAAATCCGTATTCAACTTGTACCTTGCGATCCGGTTGTTATTTTTGTCGGCCACATAGACCACCCGCCTGAAATAGGCCACCCCGCTGGGCTCATCGAACTGGCGCGGCCCGTTGCCTTTGCCCCCGAAGGAGACGTTGATGGCTTTGGTCTGCTGTGAGCCCGGCGGCGGATTGATCCCTTCTATGCCATTCGACTGGAACAGGTATAGGCTGTCGGTAGCGGCATCCACCACCAGGATCTGGGCGCGGGCATCGGCGGTGTAGGCGATGCCGGTCGGATTGCGGAATTTGTTCTGGTCGTAGAGGAAACTGTTTGCCCTGGATGTATCCCTGGCCAGAAGGGTCGGGTTGGATCTGTACTCAAGCCCGTCGGGTGTCTGTACCGCATTGACCCACAACACACGGAAGGGGATTTCGCGATCGGGCGCCCCCTGGGCCACGAGGAAGTTCAGGTCGGGTGAAAAGGAGTCCCTTTGGGGCGGTGCTATGAATGTGGTGATATCATTTACGGAAACAGCACTGAGCAGCGACGGGGTATTCGGATTCAGTGTTCTGATCTGGGCAGTATTCCGCATGGTGCCCAACCTGTTGCCCTGGGCATCCCTGTTTTCCGTATAAATGAGTACGGTATTGTCAACGGCTACTGCCTGGCCGGACTGGTTACGCGGCCCGCGGCGCGATACATAGATATCATTATTTGCAAGTACGGCAACGCCGGTTACCTGAACCAGCTCATCATTGTCGACCCTGTTGCGGTCCAGGCGGAAACGCTGAGAGATGGTTGTGGAACGGCTCGCATCCATAAATGGATGTACGAGTATATCTACGATCTGAAGGTCGCCGGCACCGTTGGCATTGCGTATTTTGTAAACTGCGGCCAGATCCCAGGTGATATCAGGGTTTACCGCGGTGATTACGGTATCGTACCTTGCCGATACGTAAAGATTGAGAAGGCGGTCCTGAACAACCGAAACCGCACCCCTTAGAGGAATCGTTTTGTACCGGCGGCCGGCGCGGTCAAGAACATGCACGCCTTCGCTGTCGGTAACGTACACAAGCTCATCAAAGCCAACCGTGATATCGGTGGGCTGGTCGAAACCGTCCCAAAACGGCACAAGCGCCGCATAGCCCACTTCTTCAACAATGAGGTCGGGATCCTGGCGGCCTTCCTCAAAAATTTCGTCGGTCATCGTATCGTTTTTTGTACCGAAGATGGTGTCGCATGCCGGAAGGGCTGCGGCAGCGAACAGCAGTGCCGCCAGCCAGAGTATTGGTTTATTTTGCACGTTTCTCATACTATAGATTAAATTTCACGGCTAAACGGTGAATACTGCCAAGTCTTTCACGGGCCGAAAAACCGTAATCGAGTTCCATTGAACGCCCTGCAACCGGCAGGCGGAATCCGACACCGAAATTGGGGTACTGAACTTCGTCAACCCCGAACTGATAGCCGGCCCTTAAAAAAAACTGATTGATATACCCCATTTCGGCGCCAACACTCAGTTTTTCGGCATCATCACTGGGATTGGTAAGCTGGCCTGTTACCAGCACATTCAGGCTTTCACCCTGGTAGGCATCATAGGCTGCACCAAGCACGAAATTGGTCGGGGGGGATACGTCTTCAAATTCGGTCATCACCTGTTCGCCGTCGAGGGTGAGGCGTGTGGTCTCCCCTCCGGGGGTTGCGTCAACGCCGAAGTTCGTGAGACCGATCGCAAACCGCAGCCCGGTTTCGCCAACGCGGTAGAAAAAGCCCAGGTCGAACACTACATTCTTTACCTCAATCTCTTCGATACGCTCATCAAGGTATTTAACGGTTACACCATAGCTGAACAGGTTGGTAAGTTCCTGCGAAAAACTGAGGCCGGCCGCCATGTGCACCGTCCGGAATGTACGGCCGGTCCCGAATGGCTGGAATTCGGTGGTTTCATTCATCTCACCTGAATCGAGATAGGTAAGAGAGGCTCCCAAGGCTATATTTCTGAATTTGTGGATGTAGCTGGCATAGTTCAGTGAAATGTCGGCAAAGTAGGCGGTATGCCCGAGATAGAGCTGTGAGCCGCTTCCCTGAACGGCAAGAGCGGGGTTCCAGTACAGCGATGAGCCACCGCTGGCATCGGCCACATTTGAATTCCCCATTCCTGCTGAACGGGCATCCACATTTACTTTTAAGAACTGAAAACCTGATGTACCTGAACGCGATCCGCCGAGGCTGGGCAGCAGGCTGCGCTGTGCCACGGTGGTTTCAGCTAAACCCAGGCCGATTAGCAGCACTATGATCGCCAGTATTTGTATTCTGCTTGACATGATATAAGAATTTCTCCGGGGTACTGCTTTGTCTGATTAAAAATTAAAGGCGAATCCGACCATGATATGCCGCTGTTGCAGGAAGTTGGCCGGGTTCAGGTAGGCCGGGATATTATTGTCGCGCGGATCGGTGTATCTGGGGTCTTTAACATTCGACGGCACATCGAAGCTGCGGTCGTTGCGCAGGGCAACAAGCGATGCCGGGTCGGTCGGGTAATCCGTGCGGTAGGCTTTGCCCGTAACGTGGTTAATGATGGCCGGATTTTTGTTGTTGAACAGGTTGGATATCTCCAGAAATGCAATCAGGCGGGTATTGGCAAGGGTAAACCAGCGCTGGAAATTGAGATCGAAGTTGACCCAGGGCTCCCCGATTTCCGCGAACCTCTGGGTGGGATCGGAATCGCGTTCATATATAGGGCGCCAGTTCTCTTCGCCGGTAACAGGGTTCCGCTCATTACCCCTGAAGATCATGGGGGTGTAGCGTTGTCCGCTTCGCCACGAGGCCGACAGGAACAGTTTCATCTGATTGAGTGCGGAAAGCCCGAAAAGCGGGTCGTTGGGTCGGTCCCAGGTAAAGATGATGTTGCCTTTCAGGTCCCATGGGCGGTCCCAGGCCAGCGGGGTTTCGATGTTGTTTCCGATATCCTGGCCACCGGCTATGATATTCTGCAGGGCATCGTTCGAGGTTGAGCTCAGCCCCTCTGCACGCGAGTAGGTCAGGTTAACAGACCCCTCTATCCAGTGGCTGTACCGCTTGAAGTAGGTCATCTCAATGCCGCGTACCCTCGCGAAATCGCCGTTAACCCTGAATGAGCGCTCGGTATCACGGCCGGAGGCATCGGTAATGATGATCCGTTCGGAGGTAATGAAGTCGTATTTATCGCTCCAGAAGGCGGTAATATTCAGCGCATCGTTGGATGTGAGCTGATAGCGGAAACCCAGTTCATAGGAAATATCGACTTCAGGATTCAGGTTCGGGTTTCCGAGATTGGACAGGAACGAGCGGTCCTGGAAGAACGGGTCCAGACCAGCGTAGATATAGGTGGGATGCGGCAGCTTGGCTTTGTGACCATAGTTAAAGTACATCACCATATTCTCACGCACCGGGAAAGAGACGTTTACACGGGGAAGCAGCCAGGTTTTAAAACGTCTGCCGAACATGTTGTAGGTTTCATCCTTGTAGGCCTGCCTTATTTCATCGGCGATGGGGGCCCGGGGATCATCCACAAACGTATCGACATAGGAGCCCGGGAACCAGTATTCAAGCCGCATGCCGAGGTTGGCAATCAGGCCCTGGTAGCGGATCTGGTCGCTCACATAAAAGGCACCCTGTAAGGGGCGCACCTGCCAGATGTCGGAGGATGCTCCCAGCCGGAAGGTTTCGGTAAAGGTATCCTCATCGATCTGAATGGGAGCACCAACCCACGGACGGGTGATGTCGATCCACTGGTAGTCGAGTATCTTCATCTCAAGTCCGGCCCGCAGCCGGTTGTTGTTGTTGAAAAAATAGCTCGTCATACTTGACCGTATGGTGTACTCCTCGGCGTAGTGATCGTGCCACAGGGTGGCAATACCCCCGTTGTTGGCGAATCCTGGCCCCGGCAGTACATAGGTAAAGTCCCTGTCGGCATCGAACGGTGTTACCGGATAAATGACGATGCTTGCGGCATCGAACTCTCCGTCGACGCGTTCAGGCCGCCAGTTGCGCCCGTTTGCATCGGCGCGCAACCGGGTGAACAGCCGGCTAACCTGCACCTCATAGAAAGTGGACCTGCTCAGAGTATGGGTCCATTTCAGGTAGGCCAGCTTGCTGTCGTGGGCATAGGTATTGGCATTGTCCAGATTTTCCTTGAAGAAAAACTGATAACCCGGACGTATCTGCACATCATCGCCTACGATCTGAAGCATCCTTGTATTCTGGTTCACTGTAAGGGAACGCTGGTAGGCGCCTTCAAGCCGCATTCCGGGCGACAGGTTATAGGTAAGCTTTACCATGCCGCTCCAGCGGTTGTCCTGCCTTGGCGACCAGAAATCGTTCTCAATCATGGATGTTCGAACCTGGCTGGCCGTATTCCTCATGAACTCGTTGGTGAAATTGGCCTGGGCCGCCACAAAGAAGTAGAGATTGCCGGGTTCGTTCACACCAAGACCGCGCAGCATGTTTTTAAAGCCCGGTGTTGGTCCGCCAAGGTTGAATTCATAAATATCGGTGAAAAAATCAAAGCTGCTGCCGGTCATTCGGCCGGGATTGTCCCTCTTGTGTGAGAAATAGCCCTGGTAACGGTCTGTGCCACGCTGGGTATTCACCGATACCACACCGGAGGTGAGGTTTCCGTGCTCCACATCCACCCCGCCGGTTGTCACTTCCACGTTGGCGTAGGCACCGGCACCAAGGTCGAGGCCGAGGCCCGTACCAGCCAGCGGATCCTGTGCAGATACGCCATCCACGATAAAGCCGGTTTCGTTTGCCCGGCCTCCGCGAATATACAAGCCGGTCGGATCGCGGAATACGCCGGCCTGCAGGCCAACGATCTCATCAATCCTGCGAACGGGTGCAGCCTGAATCTGCTCCCGCGTCATGTTGGATGTGGTCGAAGACTGCTCGATATCGAATATGGGGCGCTCGCCGATAACCACAACCTCCTGGTCGGCGGTAAGTGTCTGCTCACGCAGACGTATATTGAGTTGTGTGGTTTCGCCGGCAGCCACCCTGATACCTGTAATCAGCTGGCGTTCATAGCCCAGATAACTAACCTCGATCGAATACTCGCCGGGACGGATATTCCTGATTTCATAATTACCGTCGAGATCGGATGCGGTACCAAAACTCGTTCCGCGTATTATGATGTTCACACCGATCAGGGCCTCCCCGTCGCGGGCATCGTTTACGGTACCTGCAATCGATCCGGTCGCCTGGCCGGTGGCCCTGGTGTTCAAAACGATTGCGAAAACGGCTAAAAGAAGAATAAAATAACGCATAGGTTTATTGTTGGAATCCGAGCGTTTCAATTGCGGCAAACCGGATAAGTCCTGCCCGGTCGCTGTCTGCTGTAAATTCACTCAGGTCGATGCCGAAGAACAGGATGCTCTCCTGTGGATTGGTCGCTGAAATAAGTTTGGAGCCCTGGAATTCGATGGGCTGACCAAACACCGGCCTCGTTCTAAAATCGGCTTCAAACAGGCGTACGGTCTCACCAAAGGGA
>RECM01000166.1 GCA_007694035.1 Balneolaceae bacterium | reverse complement strand
CGATTTCCTCCTCATCAAGATCGTCAAACCAGCCTTCCGGGGCAGCCCGCGAATAACTGAACCGTATAAAATCAAGGATTACCCCGGGCACACTATCCCGGGCAGGGCCGAATTCTCACCCCTTCTTCTCATAATTCCCATTTAAATCAATAAACCAGGCCGCCATCAGGAACGCCAGCAGCATAAGGCTTGTCGACCAGTTGATCCCACCAGCAAAAAAACCGACCACAACCGATAGTACCCAGGCACTAAAGGAAATGATAAGCAGCCCATTCACGATAGTATCCCGTTTCTTTCTCCCTGCTTGCATTGTCGGGATGCCGGAATTTCTGATAATCAGGATCATCAGCCCGGCGAGTGCCAGATATGCGAGTATCAACAGAATAGCCGGCCAATCACTATTTCCACTAAAAAAACCGGTCACAAGCGTCAGAGTCCATCCAGCTAAAACAATCAGAAATATCCAGTTTGCATAGGTTCGGAAAGGAAATATTGCGTTTCGGATCTGCTCAATGGCACTCATTATTCCTCCATTCTATTAATCACAACGTTTCACGAAAACAGGGATATGGTCCATCATTTGCACTTTTATGAGCTGGACTGATCGCTACTGCCCGGCTTCCGGTTTGAGATTCAATAAGGGTACATGAGCTTCGGAGCCCATGTACCCTGTTAACGATTACTCCTGCTTCTCATAATTAGCATTTAAATGGAGCAGCCAGGCCCCTATAATAAGTGCCAACACCATTAATGAATTTGCCCAATTGATTTGACCGATATAAAAACCGACCACAATGGACAGAGCCCATACGGTTATTCCAAAAAGAAATAACCATTTCACATATTTTCCGAAGGGCAGTAAAGCCCTTCGGAATTGTTCAATTGCATCCATACTTCCTCCATTCAATTATTCACAGTATGCAACATTTACCATAACTGCCGCTAACGCTGCATATTTTACCGTCGTTGCCATTCCCGCACAAAGCGCATAACCAAACGTTGTCCCTGCACAGGCAATCATTGCCATAACCCAGGCTGTTTCTATTGCTATTATGTGTAAAGCTGCTGTAGCCGCTGCCTCACACAAAATCGTATCCACAGAACCCTTGCCACCACCCGCCGGCAGTGAAGCTTCAAAAAAACTCTGTAACTCCTGCACATTCATCCCTTTTATTTCAGGATGCGCATCTATAATCGAGTGTACCACCGACGTTAAATAGGCACGTTCAGACGGGAGCATTACCGTTTCCATGATTTGAGTGAGTCGTTCACCTTCGGCAGCGGAAAGATCTTTTGCCTCGACTTCAGTAAACATTCGTAAATCGGCCAGATTTTCCGCCGTAATCCGGTTCCTGACAGGAATAATAACATTTTCCTCAATTTGTTGCATATGTAATGCAATATCAAACGGTTCTTCACTTGCAACAGGCGTGTTCCTGTCGCATGCCACCATTGCTATAAGGGCGATGTGTATCAGAAATATCCAGGTATGTTTTTTCATAATATGCTCCGTTATCATCAGGATGAATAGTGATTTTTGAAATACACCGGATGCATTCGATATGCAGTAATCCGGTATTTCATAACAGAGCCAAAAAAGTGATGTGCCTTACATCACTGTGTAAAGAATCCGGGTTAACTTCAAGCCTCACAATAACCCCTAGCCACCGCGTCCGTTGGATCACAGCGCCTCAAATATGTGCTCCTAAAAGGCAACCATTTACCCTCCAGCCCGTATTGAAACCCTTATTTCGCCTGGCTACACCGATAACCGGTACCACTCCCCTAAAACGATCCCGATTCCAAAACCCTTACCCGTACCCGTGAAAGAACTGATTACCTCCATCACCATCGATGCCCCGCCCGCCGTGGTCTGGAACATCCTGACCGATTTCGATGCCTACCCCGCCTGGAACCCGTTCATTCTTTCATTCGGCGGGAAACCGGCAGCCGGAGAGCGCTTCAGCGTTACCATCCGGCAGCCCGGTTCAAAACCGATGACCTTCAAACCCGTCTGCCTGAAAATGGACGAAAACCGGGAATTTCGCTGGCTGGGCCACCTGCTGTTCATGGGCCTGTTCGACGGCGAACACATTTTTGAGCTTGAACCACTGCCCGATGGTGGCACAAAACTGGTGCAGCGCGAGCGGTTCTCGGGCATCCTGGTGCCCCTGCTCTGGAAACAGCTCGACACAAGCGCCCGCCAGGGGTTCGAAATGATGAACGAAAAGCTGAAGGAGCGGGCGGAGGGAATGGATACCTGAACTGATTGAATGCTGTTTTTATTCCAATAAACCGGTATTATCCCCGAATCGATTTGGAAACGTATACAGCAACATCTCCTGCACCAAACCCGCCAGCGGCATGAATAACCCCACCCGCCTCACTATCCCCAACATGCTGTCGCTCTCGCGCGTGGCCGGAACGCCCTTTCTGTTCGTGCTTGTGCACCTCGAGCCGATCGGCTGGTTCGTGGCCCTGTTCGTGGCCCTGGCCTTCACCGACTGGCTCGACGGCTTCCTGGCCCGCCGCTGGAACCAGTCGAGCGAGTTCGGGTCCATGCTCGACACCATCGGCGACATCGCCCTGTATATGTCGACGGCCTGGTTCCTGATCGTGCTCTTCCCCGATTACCTCATCCCCAACCTGAACTACCTCTACCTGCTGCTTTTCCTGTTCCTGGCCGTGATGGCCGTATCGAGAATTCAGCTCGGACGGGTGCTGTTCCTGCACTCGCACCTGGCCCGGAGCGCGGCGGTGGTGCTGTTCGCGGCCTTCCTGCTCTCCTTCTTCGCCGATTCCACGCTGCTCATCCGCCTGGTGATGCTCATGTACATAGCGGCCTTCATCGAGATGTGCATCGTGTTCGCGAAATACGGCGAGGTCGATCCCGACACGCGATCCATCTTCTGGCTCACCGGCAACCGGGGGGATGAAGCTGCCAAAGCGTCGGCAGAACCGGCCGATAAGCCGCTCGATGCCCCGTGATATAGAAACCGGTGATCACAACCACCGGGAAGCCGCTCTGGCGAGTGGGGATGAAAAACCGTGATGGCGACGCCATCACCGGAAATTTGATACAACTGCAATTCTTTTCAACCACTTACCCGCGCCGTTCCCTGTACAGGGCCAGCGCCTCGCGGAAGGCATAGAGCGCCAGCAGCAGGGTGATCACCGCGCCGGCGCCAAAGGCAACCCTCCCCAGGGTCCGGTTCGCCTCATCGGCAAGAAAGGGGATGCCTCCCGATATGGCGGGATCAACAAGGGCGACGTAAAAGCCGATGGCCGACAGCACACCGCAGATAAGCCCGCCGGCCAGTGAACTGGCTATGCTGCTGTTTTGCCGCTTCCCGGTGCTGATTTTAAAACCCATTCGTTTTATGACTGATTGTAGTCGCTATTTGTCCTGGCAGTTGGTCGCTCTATTGTATGCGAACTTCTGCGAATCCGGCTTATACACTCCGGTGGGAGTCAACTGTTCCGGGCTGGCTGATGCAGAATGTTAGCCATGATTCTTGAAGTCAGCGTTATCCGGATCCCCCAAATAACTATATTTGAGGGATTGACAGGGAAAACTTCTTGCGGTTTTTAACATGCCCCCCGGCCTTTATCATCTTCCCTGTGAGAAATGCCCCGATCATGTGACGGGTCATGCAATGTCGTACGGCTTTAATCAGAATTACTGATTGCATGCAAAATGCCGTCGTTGCTGCCGATGTATATTCTGCCATTCGCAATGGCCGGGCTTGACTGAATATCGCCACGAATACGCTGGCGCCAGATCTCTTCGCCATTTTCCAGGTTTAAGGCGTGGATTACCCTGCGCCAGCTTCCAAAAAAAATCTGATTACCAGCAATCGATGGACTCGATAATATTGGGCCTTCTCCAGCAAATTTCCAGACGACTTCACCGGTATTTCGATCAATTGCGTAAATGTGATGGTCATAATTGGCAGCAATTACCAGATTCTGACTTATTGCCGGACTTGCATCAAACCATGCACCACCCCCGGCTCTCCATTTACGTTCACCGGTACCGGCATCCAGTGCATACAAGTGGTGGTCACGGCTGCCTACATAAACAATGCCATCAGATACAGCCGGGCTTGAAGCCACACCGTCGCCCGTTTCGTACGTCCAGACCATGGCCCCGTCCTGTTTGTTCAGTGCATACACTGTGCCATCCCAACTCCCGAAAATAACCAGGTTTTCATAAATAGCCGGAGCTGCACTTATGGCCCTTCCTGTACGAAAGTTCCAGATCTCTTCACCAGTGTCGGCGTTTACGGCATAAAACGTATAGTTCCAGCTGCCAAAAAACAACAGACCTTCCGACAGTTTGGGGTCAGATGAAACAGTTCCACTCGTCTGAAATTTCCAGATATTGCGTCCGTTTTCTCTGTTTACCGCGTGCATGGCGTTATCTCCGCCGCCAAAATACACTGCCCTGTCTGTTACAAGTGCCGCAGAAGTAACCGGTCTGGATAACCGGTACCGCCAGATTAAGTCTCCGGTTTTTTCATTAATTGCGTAGAAGCCATTATCTCCACTGCCCGCATAAACGATACCACCGTATACAACGGGGCCCGTTCGTATGGGGCCATCCGTTTCAAATCGCCAGCTGCTTACCGGGTCGGCAAGATTAATGCCCCGGGCGCTATTCGAAGTGTTTTGTGCGTCACCGCCAAATTGAGGCCAGTTCTGCTGTTCATAAGAGCTGCAACCCGATATCATTGCAATGGCCAGGATTGCGCAACAGAGGTTATGAGAATTAAATCGCCCGGCCATTACTCATTCACCCCTGATTTCTGGATAGCAAGATTATGATACGTTCCTGCACTTATATAAATAAAACCGCTGGTTTCGGGTGTATGTTCAACCTGATTGTGGTTCCCCCGGCTCCATCCCCAAACATGAATTCTGCCATCTGCATCAAGGGCAAGGTTGTGTGCAAACCCAGCCGACAGGGAAACAAAATTGGGTCCATCCGGCTTCCCGCTCACTTCATTGCGTAAATCCCATCCCCAGCCGGTTATAGTGCTGTCGGCGGCAATCGCGAGCCCATGTCGTCCGCCGGCCGACATGCTCAGAAATCCGTCAGAAGCAGGGGTATTATCAACTGAACCCATTAAATCACTGCCCCAGGCGATAATTCTTCCATCGCGGGTCAGACCCATATGCTGCGAATTGAAAATGGCAATATCAGTAAAATCGTTGTTGTAGCTGATACCCTGTACATCAGACAATTCTGTTCCCCGGCCATAAGGTCCTCCCCAAATGACACCCGTTCCATTCTTTCGCAGTGCCATACTGGTATTAAAACCGGCTGCAATTGCCACAAAATCGTTTCCGGTTGGTGTATTGTAAACCATATCGCTCATATCCAGCCCCCACGCGCTTATGGTGCCATCTCTGTGGAGTGCAAGGTTATGATTGTAACTTGTTGATATGGCTGTGTACCCATCATTGGTTGGGGTTTCCGAAACCTGGCCGCTGCTGTCATATCCCCACGCTGCAATGCGTCCATCTTTTCGAAGTGCAATACTGTGTTTGTTACCGGCTGCCACGGCCACAAAATCATCCCCCAGGGGCAGGTTGGAAACTTGTCCGTAATCATCCAGCCCCCAGGCAACAATCTTCCCGGTGGGGCGGTCATCTTTTTGCGCAGAACAGCCTGAGAGTATGTACAATAAAGCAAAAAGGACGGGCATGATACCCGTTCTTGATAGGTTCATATAAATTAATCGTCTTGAGAGTGTTTATAGTTGATACCGGATACCGGTCCGGAAGTAAAATCCACTGTTTTCACGAATCAGGGCCGGATAGCGTTTCTCTGAGTATTGATACACCGTTTGGGTTTGATTAAGCAGGTTCCATGCGTCGGCCCAAAAGGTGAAATTGTCTGAAATCCTGAACTGCATCGCAGCAGATAGCATCGTTTTTTCGGATTCCTTCAGGTCAAGGTAAACCGGATCTGTTTGAGATGGTATTTGAGTCGGTTCCGTAGCAAGCGCGAGCGTTGTTCCCGATGCAAACTGATAGTGAACAGTGCCAGAGAAGCGGCCATATTCATAAGATAAACCGCCATTGATTACATGTTCACGCTGACCCGGAAACGGCACACCCGATCGGTCGCCATCGGTGTAATCGGAGCGTGTCCAGGTGTAATGTACATGCAATGCCAGGCCGTCAAGTGTACGGGGCAAATAGGAGAAGCGATGCCTAAGCGACGACTCAAAACCATAAATCGAAATCGTTTCGTCAGCATTCAGCCATGTAAGAACCGGAAGGCTGTCATCGGTTTGAATGATTGCTTGACTGATGGCATCTGACCAAATCATATAAAATCCGCCGGCGCGAATGCTTGTTGAGCGGATGGGCTGCCAGTTCAGCCCCACATCCAGATTATCGGTGAATTCGGGCTTCAAACGGGAATTCCCGCGGTTGATGAGACCGGTTTGTTCGTTTCTGTTTGAAAAGGGGGTCAGTTTAAAATAACCCGGGCGGTAAATTCCCCGGCTGTACCCTGCCGTAATACCCGTATTTTCAAGCAGGGTGATATCGGCCCGAAAGAATGGAAATAGGTTTCCAAAATTGATTTCCCTTTTCAGAGTCTCAGATTCCCGGTCGCCCTCACCATTTTCTGCAATATCAAAGCCACGATACGTACCTGAAGTGTACTCATAGCGAACTCCCGCTGTTGTATTGAGCGCTCCTGCCTGCACAGAGCCGGAAATATGCGCTGCATACAAACCTTCGGTAAGTTCGAAGTTTCTGAACTCCGAGTTGACAAAAACCTGATCTTCGTTTCTGTTGAAGCGTGGCGTGTTACCTCTGAAAAATGAGCGTGCATAATCGGTTTCAATCAGCCAGGGGACCAGATAACCGGGTTGGTTAAAAACTTCGATGCTGCCCTGCGGAATCATAAAAAAGCGGTACAAATTCAACACCTGGAAAAAAGAATAGTCTGCTTCCTCATAAAATCCATCATGGAGTGTTACTCTTGCAGAAACGCCTGCTTTGAGGTTCAGGTCGGGCAATGATACATCAACATAGGTGCCCAGCTGATTATTTGTGTTTTCCTGCAATTGCTCATTGATGAAGGCAAGTCTCATGTTCCGGTAATCGACCGTGCCGTTTTCCAGGGTTGGAATATTGGCTATTTCCATGAAGGGCCGGGCCCTGTTTTCGAAATCGATCAGGAAGTTGATGCCATCCCGTCTGAAAGGCATCGTCAGATTGTCTGACTTGTTAACTGCCTGCGACCAGTATGCTCCATAATCCATTTTAACAGCATTTATCCGGGAACTGCCCCGCGCCTGCACATCGAGTTGATCTAAACCTGTTTCTCCCAAAAACGCTTCATACATGGTGAAACCCTGTGCCCCGGTTGCACCAGATTCCCCGGGATTTATCCAGTCGCCCATGGTTTCATCCATTCGTCTGTGGATGTCGTTCTGCAATGACGACTGCGTGTAACCGGCTGTAAGCCTGAGACGCGTGAACGCATTGGGTTGATAATCAAGCCAGATGTTACCGTTTAATTTTTCATTCTGATGGAATTGAAGCGATGGTGATACGTTTCTCAAAAAATCTGTGGCACTGCCGTTAAAGGTGGAAACCACATAATTCATATTCAGCTGTTCGAAAGCATCAAAGCCGTTCTGATATGCCAGGTTAATGCCCACGCCCAAATCGTCGCCGGCCAAACCGCTGTATTGAACAGCAGCCCTGGATCCCATTGCTCCATAGTTTCCATAATCGGTAAAGGTGCCAACGCCACCCGCCACGACCAGTGAACGACCGGTAACAGGGGCATCCGACATGGTTTGAAGGTCGATTACCACACCAGCCGGAGCTGCCCACTGGTTTGCATTTAGTGACCTGCGTATCACAACCTGCCTGAAGGCATCCGGCGTAAAGGCAGCCGTCAAAACGCCGCGTTGATCGGGGGTGCTTACCGCCAGCGGCATTCCATTCAGGGTAAAAGCAATTCGGGCAGCATCCAGGCCGCGATATACAAGATTCCTGTCTAAATCCAGATAAAAGCCCGGATGTTTGCTGATTGATGTTTCCAGGGTCTGTTCGTGAACCAGCTCAATCTCATCATCCATCTGATGCGTTTGTGCGAAAACGGGCGACCAGGCCAATGCCAGAAATGTACCTGCCAAACCTGTAAAACCTTTCAGAGCAGTCAAACCGGTAAGACCGGTAAGACCTGCCAAACCTTTCAAACCCGCCAGAGCTGTCAGACCTTTCTGACCTTTCAGACCCGCCAGACCTGCCAGGCAGGTGAGGTACTTCAGTTTGGGGATGAAATGAGTAGGAACTGTTTTGATATTCATCGTGATCAGAAACTGTAATGTAAACCAACGGTGATTTCACGCCCTTTTAATGCCATATTGGTTGGGTAAAAATCCTGGTTATATCTGTAATCTATCGACCGGTTATTGAGCAAATTCGACCCGTCTGCCCAAAGCCTGAAATTTGAGGAAATTCTGTAGCGAACTGTCATGGAAAGATCACTTGCACCATCGGTATATACATCCGGGTAGACCCTTTCATTAAGCTGAATGGTTGGCACCCAATCCCGCTCATTCGCATACGACGATACAAACGGATCACTCCACTGATACGAAACCTGGGAAGAAAAACGGCCCCGGGAGTACTCCAATCCTATATTAACCACGTGCGGACGCTGATCCTGCAAGCGGACCAGCACCGTTTCTCCGGCATCGTTGAGGCGGTCGATATCTGCCTGCGAATAGGTATAGGTATAGTTCACATAGATGCCCAGATTTTTGAAATACCATGGCAGAAAGGTGAGGTGCTGCTGCCAGCTCAGTTCCAACCCGTAAACATCGGCATCATCTCCGTTCAGAAAGGTGGTCTGATTCCATCCTATAAACCGATCAGGTGTATCGCCTCTGGGAAGATCATCAAATTCACTGAAGCCATTTTCTCCAATTCTGCTTCGTCTTGAGAAGACAAAATTGTCGAGTTTTTTATAAAAAAGTCCGGCACTTACCTGACCTACATTCCTGAAATAGTGTTCGATCATGACGTCAAAATTTTCGGAAACCATTGGCTTCAGAGCAGGATTTCCGTACCGGATTTCTCTCGAATTGTAATTGTATTCCCGGAAAGGTGACAGCTGATTGAATGTGGGACGGCCAATGGAGCGTGAGTATGCAAGTCTGAAATTGGTGAAACCGGTCATTCTGAGAATGAGCTGCGCATTGGGGAAAACATTGGTAAAGGAATTGGATGCTGTTATTTTTCTGGAACCCAAATAATTGCCGCCATCTGAAAAAAGCGACTCCCTCGCCTCATTACCTGATATGGTGTGCTCAACGCGTACTCCCCCTAAAAAGGTTAACCGGCTCACGTTAAGCTGCGTCATGCCATAAGTGGCTAAAACATTTTCGTTGCTTTTATAGAAGGTACTTTCTGATTCGCCAAAACGGTTTACGTTTTTAATCAACATCGGGTACCTGTTTTCATAAGCCTCTACAAATCGCTGCGAATCTATGAGATAGCGGATTTCGTAGGCAATGCCCTCCCTGTCGAATACATTCCAGCTCCCTGCAGAAAGCTGTGCAAAACTTCCGGGTCCTTCGCGGCTGTCCCACGCCATATCAAGGTACTGCTCGTATCCATCCTGAAAAGCAAGCAATGCGCTTGCCCCGAATTTTATGCGTCCTAATCTCAGGGGCCTTTCCAGGTCGATTGCAGCAGTGATCTCATTATCGACGTGTGTTCCAATGGTGTGATCAAGAAACGAAGTAAGCGCAATCTGCTCGTTATTCGGATAAGCTCTTCGCGGGCTGTGAGTGGCAATATCAACAGAGGGACGCCAGCGGTCCTGAATATCAACAAAAAAATCGATACCGGGCCGGCCGTTTGACCAGCTCATGGAATAGCGGTCGGATGTGCTTTTGCCATAACCCCAGCCAAGTTTATACTCAACATCAAAACCATCCAGCAAATGCCTGCCGCCAGCCTGCAGTGTGTACTGATGAATATCCCTGTTGTCAAATCGGGTACCATGCCCGATTGAACCGCCACCTTCGCTCTGTGTTGGCCCCGTTTGAAACGGAGTAGTGTAGTCGTCTGATGCAATATTGATGTTAATACTGTGGGAGTTATCACGCCGTTCGGTGTAGTTGAACATTCCCTGAACATGATATGTAGACCGGCTTGTGGGTTGAAATGTGAATTGCCCGCCCAGGCCATAGCGATCTCTGATTCCAAAGTCGTACGTGGACCGGAGGTTATCCAGCAGATCGACGATACCGAACTCGGTTCCAAGGTTACGGGTGCGCCATCCAAACGAGACCGATTCCTGCGCTCCTGGCTCCCGCTGGTAACTAACGTTCATGCCATAGGAATAATTGGATGTTGGCGAGTCACCATAGCTTACAGAAATCCGGTACGCTGGGCCGGCCTCGTCCAGATAACGGGGATGAAAACCACTGCCGGTTCTCACATTCAGTGTTCTTTCACCACCGATTGGTCTTCTGGTACTTATGTTGATCACTCCACTCAACGCATCTGCCGACAAGTCGGGGGTAATCACTTTTATAACATCAAGCTCCTGCACCATATCTGCCGAAATCGTGCTCAAATCCACACTTCTGTCTGCTCCGGTCGAACCCATGCGCTGCCCGTCGACGGTAACACGGCTCATACCCTGGCCAACGCCCCTGATGTTGGCTTCGCCGCCGTGACCCATGCCGGGTATACGCTGCAGGGCATCACCTACTGTTTGATCGGCAAAGCGGTCAATCTGTTCTGCAGATATTACGGTCCTGATATTCGCTGACTGACGCTGGCGTGTCAAAGCCCGTGACTGACCCCGTTGTATGGCAAGAATTACCACATCGTCTGCCTGAATGGCTGTAGCCGACAGTTTTATATTACGCTCGGTATATTCACCCTCTTTTACTTCGATTTCAATTGTTTTTGTGGTGTAGCCAAGATACCGGACCTCCATTGAATGGGCACCAACAGGAACTCTTCTCATTATATACCTGCCGTCTACATCGGTAGTAACGCCCATTTGTAAATCTGTCAGGTACAACGTGGCGCCGGGCAGCGTTTCTGCGGTTTGAGCGTCGGTAACTTCACCGGTTATAAAACCCGTTTGTGCCCATAAACCTGATACGGGCAGCATCAGAAGAAAAACCAAACATGATAAACGGATTGTTATAATTTGAATGATTTTCATTGATTCAATGAGAAACGATTGTCATGGATATATTAAAAGCTTAGCTGAAATCCGGCCATAATAACGTCGCGCTGATATCTGGTTCTCTGCCACGGATAGGTATTTTCTGAAACACTGTACTCTGTGAATTCAACAGGCAGCATATTGGAAGCATCAACCCACAGGGAAACCGATGTACTGATGTTGAATGATGCCGATACTGATAACAGGGTATAATCGGTGGTTCTTACCTCCTGGAGTTCGGCCGACGGCAATTGAATCAGATCAATTTCCGGTATGATGTACGCTGCCGTGAACGATGCCACATGCGATAGTCTTGCTGAAATCGAGAATTTCGGACTCATGTAATAAACAGATGCGGAATAGACATAGTCAGGCACACCGGTAAATGCCAGCTCTGGCCCCTCTGCCCGGGGCCTGTAACTGCTGTTCATGAGTGTGTAGTCAGCAGTAAAACCTGTATTGCCGAGTATTCCGGGCAGGAACAGCAGGGCTTGATTCCATGAAGCTTCAATTCCTGTTATTTGCGCATTTTCGGAATTGTTGGCAAAACCGGACAGGCGCCGGGTGCTTTCATCACCGGCAGTAACAACCGATTCCGTTTCAATAACCAGATTTTGCAGGCTTGAATAAAAACCTCCGATCCGTACATCGCCGCCACGGATGCCGGACCATAATAAACCGGCATCTATGTGTAACGCCAATGCAGGTTTTAGCGAAGAGTTGCCCTCAAAAATATTTCCGGTTGCCACATTTTCGAGTCGGAAAGGGGTAATCGACCGGTAATCCTGCCGGTAAAGGGAGGTACTGAGTGAACTGTTGAAAGCAATTTTCTCTGCAAGCCGGATCTGAGAAGCTGCGAAAGGTAAAACATAAGTATGTGCTGCGGTTGCAGTGGTATCAGTTGTACCGCTATGATTCCCGATTTCGTTGAATCCGACTTTTTTGCCGGTGTAGGAGCCCTCAGTATGCCAAACCCTTGCACCTGCCCGGATATCGGCAATTCCATGGGAAGCATATAACATCAAATATCCTGCATATTCCTGTTCAGAATGGCCATAGTTACGATAATCGGACAATCGTATTTGCTCACGCAAATCCTGCCGGAACAGGGAGTAATTATTCCTGAAAAACCGCTGTGCATCAACCGGACTAACCATCGTCATAAACCTGTAACCGGGTTCATCAAAAGGTGTAAGCTCCTGGCCGTTTAATTGTCTGAAATTGGCCACTGATGACAGGGCAAGCAGCCGGAGTCCGGCATTTTTGAATGAGCCCTTTTTGCTGACATTCGTAAACAGGGCACCTGTATGCACAGAAAAAACATCATCAACGCGGTATTCAACGTCCAATCCGGTATTCAGAATGTGTTCATTTTGCACATGGGTGATATCGCGCATTTGTTCGATTCGCAAATCCTGATTTCTGATTTCCCGGTTAGATACCTCCATGACCGGAAATCCCGCTCTTTCTTCTGTTATCACGTAATTAAGTGCACCTGCCCGGAATGGAATGGTTAAATCACTCCCGGTATTCCCCCCGAATGACCAGCCTCCGGTGAACCGCATTTGAAAGCGGTTAAAACCGAGGTTGACGTTGGCAGAAAGCGCGGATTGCAGGAGCCGGGTTTCCATTACACCAACAAGATAATCGAGCTGACCTCTGTTCCCCGTTGCACCTGTTTCCTGTGGACTTATCCAGTCAGTACCGGAATTGAAAAAATAGTGATGGCTGGACACATCCGCATTTAACTGGTTTACAAACCCGTTTATCCTGTAACTGGTGGTTTCAGACTGCCGGATGGTAGTATTAAAGAATGCGCCTCTGTTCAATTGCCGGTTAAAAGAGGCCCCGGAATGAATCCGGTCGATCACATCTGCCATCCCGTTGCCGAAATCGGCTGCAGCAAATTGTAACCGAAGTGTATTGGTACCGGATGAAAATCCATCCTGATAAACCCCGGCAAAAAAATCGACCTGATCGGCAACAGCATCAGAATAGAAAAGACTGAATCTGGAATCCGGAGTTAAAAAATCCCGGTTACTGCCCTGTAAACCCCCGCCTGCAGAAAATGTCAATCCCGGTGAGGCCGTCTCATACGTATTCGTATTTAAAAGCACCAGGCTTCCGGAAGAAACAGATGAGAATTCCGGCGTTGGTGACGTTATAGTGCGGATTTCGGAAAATAGTAACCGGGGGATGCCCGAAAAATTTGTGCTTCTGTTTTCAAATCCTGTAGAAGCAAGTCTCTGACCGTCAACCAACACATCGGGGAACTGGCTGTTGAACGGACCCAGTCCCCTGAAGCTGATGCTGCCATCAGGGAGTTCAAAAACAGACTGATACGACGATAGCGATTGCCCGGTAAACCTGGTAAAATTTTGCACAGTGAGTGCTGCGGGTACAGCGTTGGTTACGCGTATTGAATCGGACAGAGCAGGTGAATCAGAACCGGTAACGACAAAAGAAGAGTCAGACGATTTTGCACTGGATTTTGAAAAACCCGCAAAGGTCAGCGCTGCAAGAATCAGTAAAATTGACCATACATCCAGCTTCTGAAAATGATTCATCCCGGCTTTTTATCTATGACTGGCTAAAATAAATCAACCAATCACAGAGAAATCCTGTGATTGGTTGTATTTGAATGATTAACTGAGCTCAGATTATTTAACCAGTGTCATCTTTCTGGTCATTGACATCTCACCAACCTGTAAACGATACATGTACTGACCGCTTGCCAGGTGCCGTGCATCAAACATTACAGTATGATTGCCCGCAGGCCGGTACTCATCTACAAGTGTGGCAACACGCTGACCCATAACATTGTAAACCGTCAGTGAAACATTGGCATCAAATGGTATCTGATACACGATGTTGGTAGTCGGGTTAAACGGATTCGGGTAGTTGTTATTAAGCCTGAAGATGTATGGGTTCAGTTCCAGGTCATCATCAATGGATGAAGTGACGCAAAATTGCATAGTCTCCGGATCGGTAACACTTGCATACGGCATCAGACGGTTGGTGAGTGAACTGCGACCACCATTTTCAAGCACTGATGCCAGGAATGTGTCGAAGCCGGCGGGCATACACAACTCTGTGCCATCGAAGCGAAACACACGCATTCTGTAGAAATTCATCATGTTCGATGGAATTGCACCCGTTAAACCCGGATTTCCCGAAACATCAAATGCACCAAGCAGATATGCACCTTCGTTAGGAGAACCGAGGTTGGCAAACATTGCGATATCGCCCTCGAGGTTATTGTTGGCCAGGTTAAGAGAATCGATGGTTTGCAGATTGCCCATACTTGCCGGGATCGGACCACGCAGGTTGTTATCGGCCAGAGAGATGTAGGGATGCCAGTCTCTGGTTCCGTCTGTTCTCAGGAATGGCATATCACCCAGCCAGGATGGTATCTCGCCGCTTAAACCGAGACCTGCAAGGCCAAGTTTTTGCAGCCTTGGGTGGTTCTGAAGCTGACTGGGTATGGTTTCACCTACATTTATAGAGGTGTAGGATATATCAAGGGCATTCAGATCGAGGTTCCAGACCCAGGCCGGCAGATCACCGCCCAAATCAGGGTTGTGCTGCAATCGGATGTGTGTGAGGCTTTCGAGGTTTGAGAGCGACGCAGGTATTGTTCCTGTTACACCACTTCCGCCAAGATACAGTTTTGACAGACCGGTCAGGTTCTGACCAATCCAGTCGGGTATGTCGCCTATCTCCATTTGATTATACTCAAATGCGAGGTAATCGAGTCCTGAAATAGACTGAATCTGGGGTGGAAGTCCGCCTGTGAATTGGTTGTGGCGCATTTTAAGAAGAGTAAGCGAAGTCAGGTTCTGGAAAACATCGCCCGGTAAATCACCGCCAATATCGGTGTACGAAATCCAGAGTCTTTCCAGATCCATATCACCAAACCAGCTCGGAAGTTCACCTGTAAAATTCCCGCCCCAGATTCTGAATCTTCTCAAAGCCGGAAGGAACGACATGTTAGGGAAGTTTGCCATATCCATTCCCATGCCGGTACCACCAAGTTTCAGTTCACTTACATTGGTAAGTTCAATAATCCATTGTGGTATCTCACCCTGTATGTTCGTTTCATGCAATGCAAGACGTTCAATTCCGTCAGAACCACCCATATTTTGCACCCACGACGGAAATGGTCCGGGATCGAAATTCGAAAACTGAATTTCAAGTACTTCAAGGCTCGGAAGCTGCGAGAAATCCGGCATCGGACCGCTGATGTTGATCAACCCGTCGGCACCGAAGCGCTCGAGGTTTTCCAGTTGCAGGATTTCGTTCGGAATAGAACCGGTCAGCCTGATATTTTCATCCAGGGTAATGCGGGCAAGCCTTTGATTATTTGCGATAGCCGGGGTCATAACCGGACCTTCAAGTTCGTTCTGCTCAAGTTCAAGTCTTGCAAGGCTCGTTGCATTTGCAATAGCATCCCACGGTATTTCGCCGGTGAGAAAACTTCCCCTCAAACGCAAACGGACCAGAAACTCAAGATCAAAAATCTCTGCAGGGATTTCACCGCAAACAAACTGACGTCCCATTTCAAGAAACTGAAGATATTCAAGATCAGATAGTTCAGGTGGCAGATAACCACATCGGGTCATATTGTTATCGTTCGGGAACACCTCCATACGGGTTACCCTGAATTCCCTGTCACCACTTGGGAGTTCGATTTCATTAATGCGGGTAATACCATGCCAAAAAGCAACCGGATCTACCAGCCAGCCGGTATTATCCAGCCAGGTATCGCCTCTCATTGAGTTATAAAATGCCACAAGGGCAAGCGAGTCCACTTCGGCAACAGTCTGAACTGTGTTTGAAATATTCAGCTCCTGACCATCAGCGTTGAAGACTTTGGCCTGAGCGGCAACTTCTGCTGTTGTAGCTGCTGTAAGTACTACTGTTAAAGTGAGAAAAAGGAGCGTTTTAAGAACCAAAAAACAACGCTTTGGTATAGTGTGAATCATGCTGATTTCCTGTTGGTTAGGTACGTTGTATGACGATAAAAATAGAAGCAACATATTGATAATGTTGAATCAACAGTTATCGTTTTCAGCATGTTAACCAGCCTATGTTACCTTATTATTAACTGCTGGTTAAATTAACAGTCCGCCTGTTGTTCGACTTGCTTGAGAACATCTCCTGCGATTCAGCTAACCCGGTTTTTTTGGGCCCTTTTTTGATTGGGAATCAGGCAACTCCCACATGTTTACCTGTCAATTCTTAACAATTTCATAACATGCAGTTAATGTAATGCCCATGCCATTATTATAGTTTTTGCAAAAATCGTTCAACACAAACTGTTCATCATGTGGAAAAACCCTATTGCAGTAATCGTCACCACTTCGATCATAATCGTTACCAGTTTTGGTTGTACACCGGATTCAGACACTATAAGCCCGCGTGTTTTTACACCGGCCCCCGGGCCTGACAGAATCGTTCAAAACCTGTCTGAACATCCCCATAGTGAACTGGCCTTTGCATGGAGAAGCTCCGAAAAGGACAAACCTGCTTATGCAGAAGTGGCAGAATTTTCGAACAGCTCAGATTTTCATGATACCATACGAACGTTTCCGGCAACAGCACACAGTGTACATTTCGATGGATTCACAGACTCGTACTATAAAGTGAATGTAGAGGGTCTTGAACCGGATACCCGCTATCTGGTACGTGTTGGCTCAGATTCAAATCGTTCTGAATGGTTCAGTGTTTCAACTGCACCCGAAACGTTTGAGCCATTTACTTTTCTGTATGTTGGTGACACGCAGAACGACATCATCCCTTACGCACCCCGTGTTTATAACACCATAGCCGGTCACTTTCCCGATGCACGTTTCATAGTGCATGCAGGCGACCTTGTTTTAAGCAGCGGTAACGACGACACATGGGGAGAGTTTTTTGAAGCAGGCTCATGGCTTTTCAGACAAACAGCTCAACTCCCTGCGCCCGGAAACAGCGACCACAACCGCCTTGCTATTGAGCCTGTTGATACCCGAAAACTATATCCCCAATGGCACGCTGCCTTCAATGTTCCGCAAAATGGGCCAGAGGGTCTGGAAAACGTGACCTATTATGTCGATTACCCTGGAATCCGCGTAATTAGCCTCTATTCCAATTTTGAATCTGTTGAGGATGATCGTGAGATTTACATCCGCGATGGTGTTCAGGTAACACCAGAACTGGTTCAGGCTCAAACTGACTGGCTGCAAGAGGTACTGGCTTCTAATACTCAGCCATGGACTGCTGTAACCTTTCACCACCCGGTTTACACCGCCCGTGAAGACCGTGAAAATGAATGGCTCCGTGACCAGTGGAAGCCTTTATTCGATGAGTACGGAGTTGACCTGGTGCTTCAGGGACACGACCATCTGTATGCACGAGGGCATGGGCCGGACTCACTCGAAACCAATGCCATACCTGTTTACATCATTTCTGTTGCGGGCCCCAAAATGCGCGACATTGATCCCAATCATACCTGGTATGATGTTGGTTTCGAAAATATGCAACTGTATCAGGCAATTCATCTTACCCGGGATACCTTGCATTATCAGGCGTTTAACCTGAGCAGGGAAATCGTGGATGAATTTAAAATAACGGTTGATGCAGGCAGGCAAAAAATCTTCAATGATCTCAATCTAAACTAACCTATTCCATGCAAACCAAATTATCATCAGGTCTCTTTTTGGCGCTACTACTTTTTCTGTTCCCTGATCCGGTTCAGGCACAGTCTAACCTGAACGATGCTCCATTTTACGATCCGGTTGCACTTTACCTTACCTGGCAGAACGACCCAACCACAACCATGACTATTGACTGGCATATCATTGACGAAGATCGCACCATACTGGAATACCGGTTGCCCGGAGGGTCATGGAGTGATGCCATTGCTGCGACTGCCATCGATTTTCCCCATTCTGCACGAACTATTCACCGGGTTGAGCTGACGCGTCTGGAGCCCGGTACCGTTTATGAGTTCCGCTTTGGCGAAAGTTCAAAAGTTTACAATTTCAGGACCATGCCGGCCGATTTATCGAAACCGGTACGAGCGGCAATCGGTGGCGATACCATGCACCGCAAACGCTGGATGGAAAAAACAGCCCGTCAGGCTATGAAGTTTGACATCGATTTTGTGATGATTATGGGTGACCTGGCCTATGCCGATGGGTTACCTCCTGAGCAGCAGCGCCAACGTGACACTCAAAACCCGCGGGTAGAAAACCAGTGGTACAGTTTTTTTGATGCTTACAAAAACACACTCATTACCGATGACTACAGAGTAGTGCCCATGATTGTTACCATCGGTAACCATGAAGTCAGAGGAGGCTACTATACCCGTGATGACAGGCGTCCTGACGACCCGCCATATTCCGATACCAATGAGTGGAAACAGACCGTAGCTCCATACTTCTTCAGCCTTTTTGCGAGTCCGGGCCTTCCTGGTTACGGTGTGCTCGATTTTGGTGATTATATGTCTCTCATCCTGCTGGACACCGACCATGTAAACCCGGTGGAAAATCAAAATGAATGGCTTCGGAATGTATTGTCAGAAAGGGCTCATATTCCGCACATTTTCCCCGGCTACCACGTACCCGCATACCCGTCTGTGAGGGATTACAACGATGAAGTTCAGGCCAGGGTCCGGAATAACTGGGTGCCTCTTTTCGAGCGATACAATGTGGACGTCGTATTTGAGGCACACGATCATGCTTACAAAAGAACCCACCCGATACGTGATGGCAGAATATCACATAATGGTGTTGTTTACATTGGTGATGGCGCCTGGGGCACCGAAACCAGAATCATCGGGTCGCGCCAGTCGCATGATAGCTGGTATATAGCAGAGGCAGCTTCCGAACGACATTTCATATTGATGACACTGCATGGCACACACAGACATTTTAAGGCTATCAGCAGCACCGGTGAAGTGATTGATGAGTTCCCCGGGCTTAATCGAACTAACTGAGGGATTGATACTCCGGAAATTCGGCAAAATCAGGGGAGGCGTTTTATTCTAATGTTTTTATTGCAATGATGGATCCACAACACTCATATTGAATCCATCTTTTCCTTGATAACGGACTCGATCTCGTCGCGGGTCTTGCCAAATTTCTTCTGGATGCGGCCGAAAAGCTCATCCTCCTGGCCCTCGGCCACGGCAAGTTCGTCGTCGGTGAGCTCGCCATACTCCTGCTTGAGAATTCCCTTTATTTCATTCCATTTTCCTTTGATGAACAGGTCTTCCATTCTATTCCTCTCCGATGTGATTCTGATTCACATCTGTTTGTTATGCTTAATTGTAAACTATTGATTTTTAATACGGATGAATCTAACGCGGATTACCCGGGCCATGAATATCCCGGAGTTGAAAAACACGGGTGCTGAAGACCCTGGTACTGCATACCCCGGATCCTGGTTACTATTAATCCTGCCTGTTCGGAATCCTGGTATTCAGTATCCTGAAAACCAAGATTCTTGATACCATGTCGGTCCTTGATCGTCGGTCACTGATCCGGACCGAATCAGACTTTACACATCCCGTTATTCAACTATCTCCTCATACTCCTCTTCAATCGAAGCGCTCAGATCACTGAACGATTCCGAAACCGAGTTATACGCATCGGAAATCCCGTCGCGGGTGGCTTCCCAGGCGTCGGCCGTGGCGTACTCAATATCGGTGATCATGCGGTCAACGGCTGTGCGCTGGCCGGTCAGTTCCTCGTAGGTGGCTTCAAGCTCGCCGCGTTCGGCCTCGTCGGATGCACGGTCTATGCGGCCGGCCATTTCAGCCAGGGCATCGTCGATGTCGTCGCGAAGGTCCTCAAGCTGGGCCTGCATCTCCTGGCGCTCTTCTGCAGCCATATCGGCAGCATCCTGATCACCGGAGCCGTTGCAGGCCACCATCATCAGCGAAAATGCGGTGAATAGTATTACGGTTAGTATTCCTGTTTTTTTAAATGAAAACATAATGACGTTGATTATTTCTATATTCAGCTCATATTTATTAATTATATGGCGTTAAACTGTTATTATAAATAACAAACAGTATGGGCCCGGTCAAATCATATCGGGTAAAAAAACGTAAAGACCTGCCTGATGAACTGCACAACTCCGGGAGATATTCACAGGTATGCAGAGGTTTTAAGAGGTGTTCACCTGTGAGATTTTTTTGAGATCACGTCAGAACATGTCAGATCATGTCAGATCATGTCAGATCATATCAGATCATATCAGAGTCTGTCTTATTCCGCAAGATTCTGCGGGGTAATGTGAGATTAACCTGGATGCACTCAGATACGTTGAGGTACTTTGAGATCTGTCTTTTTCGGGTGAGATATGGATATCCCGGCGTTTTTTAAGATTAGCATAACTGTTTATTTATCTCTATCATGCGCGCCGGTAAACATGACTGTAAACAAAGAACATCCCGGGACTACCATGCCATGCATCCATCGGCCATTCCCACTTTTTTAGCACTGTTGCTGTTAACGGCTCTTATCCTCTTGTCAGTGCAGGATATCGCCCTTGGGCAGCATCAGCAAACCGAACCGATTTACCTCACCCGCATCGACCAGCCGGTTGTGCTCGACGGCATCCCCGATGAACCCTTCTGGCAGACGATCGAACCCTTCCCGCTGGTGGAGCAAACGCCGGTTTTTGGTTCCGGACCCCTGTACCCCACCGAGATCCGCGTGGCCTACGACGATCAGTACCTCTATCTGTCGGCCATCTGCAGCTCCCCGCCGGAAGATATTTTCCTGACCTCCTTCCGGCGCGACCACGTAACCGCCTCCAACGACTACATCGCCATTGTACTCGACACGTTCAACGACAACGAGACGGCCCTCTCCTTTTCGGTGATACCCACTGGCGCCCGGGTCGACATGGCCTTCTTCGACGATGCACAGACCACCGGCTCCTTTAACAGCAGCTGGAACACCTACTGGGATGCCGAAACCGTGGTTACCGGTGAGGGCTGGACGGTCGAAATGCGCATCCCCTTCTCGAGCCTGCGCTTCCAGGACGACAACGGCCGTGTGGAGATGGGCATGATCGTGTACCGCTGGTTTGCCACCAACGTATCGGTGGCCACGTTTCCACCCATCCCGCCGAACTGGGGTTTCTGGAGCTTCTCAAAACCCTCGAAGGCGCAGAAAGTGGTTCTTGAGGGCGTTCAAAGCCGGCGTGCGGTGTACATTACCCCATATCTGCTGGGCGGCCTCGACCAGCGGTACCGCCTCCATTCCTATGCCACACGCTACACCCGCCGCGATGACTGGACCCGTGAGGCCGGTCTGGATGTGAAGTACTCCATCACCAACAACCTGACGCTGGATGTGACCCTTAACACCGACTTCGCCCAGGCCGAGGCCGACGACCAGCAGGTAAACCTGACGCGGTTTTCCCTGTTTTTTCCGGAGAAGCGGCTCTTTTTCCAGGAGCGGTCGAGCATCTTTTCCTTCGGCAGCCTGGAGCGGTCGGGCGCGGGCTCAGGCTCGACCACCAGTCAGCTCTTCTACAGCCGCCGGATCGGGCTGGTGCAGGGCCAGCCGGTGCCCCTGATCGGCGGGGTGCGGCTGGTAGGCCGTGCCGGTGGCTGGGACATAGGCCTGCTTAACATGCAGACACAGCGCGTATCCTCCTTCTACAGCGACAACCGGACCCTGCCGACTGAAAATTTCGGGGTGCTCAGGCTGCGCCGCCGGGCCTTCAACGACTACTCCTACATTGGCGCGATGACCACCACGCGGCATGATGCTGGCGGGAACTACAACATCGCCTGGGGCATCGACGGCAACATCAGGGTATCGTCTGAGGACTATCTGTCGGTCTCCCTTGCCCAGTCGGCCCGGAATGATGTGGATTACGCATTCGCCGATCCCGACGACAGCCATATGCATGCCCGCTGGGAGCGGCGTTCGCAGGACGGTTTCGGGTACGATGTGAACCTGTCGCGGTCGGGCGGGCGGTATGAGCCCGGTACGGGGTTCCTCCTGCGCCGGAACTACTCCCGCTTCGGCGACCGTCTCTTCTATGGCTGGTTTCCGGGCGAGGGCTCCATTCTGCAGAGGCATCAGCTCAACCTGAACGGCGTAGTCTTCTACAGCAACGACGACGGCTCCCTCGAAACCCTGCAGTACGGCCCGGCGTGGTCGGGCACGTTCCGGAACGGCAACAACCTGAATGTAAGCCTCACGGTTAACCGCGAAAACCTGATCAACGGGTTCAGCCTGAGCGAGCGTGCGGGCGTACCGGCCGGCGAATACGAATACGTACAGGCCGGGGCCTCCTGGGAGATCTTCGGAGGGAAACTGAGGGCCACTTTCTCGGCCAACGGGGGCACCTTTTTCGACGGCACCAGCGCCTCGGGGGGCATCAGCCCGATCTGGATACTGTCGAAACACCTGCAACTCTCTGGTACATACCGCTACACTGCCATCTCCTTTTCCGACCGCAACGAGGAATTCCACAGCCACCTGGGGCGACTGAGCATCAATGCCGCGGCGAACAGAGCGCTTTCGGCCGCCGGCCTCATCCAGTACAACAGTGCGGCAAGGGGTGTATTCATTAACCTGCGCATACGCTACAACCGCCGGGAGGGCAACGACCTCTACATCGTGTACAACGAAGGGTTCAACACCGAACGCGACCGCGAAACCGTACGCCTGCCCATGACCTCAAGCCGGGCCATCCTGATCAAATATTCGCACACGCTGATCTACTAACGTCAGGCTGAGCGCAGTCCGAAGCAAAGCGGAGGACGAAGTCGAAGCCCCCAACGTCAGGCTGAGCGCAGTCCGTAGCAAAGCGGAGGACGAAGTCGAAGCCCCCAACGTCAGGCTGAGCGCAGTCCGTAGCAAAGCGGAGGACGAAGTCGAAGCCCGTGGGGGCATCATGATGCCCCCGGGATATTTGGTGAAATCTTGCTGATTTCCTATCAATTACCGCTTAGGGGGGGACTTGCGTCCCCCCACGGGCTTCGACAAGCTCAGCCTGACGTTTTTTTGTTCAGCCTGACGTTTTTTTGCTCAGACTGACGTTTGGGCCTGACGTTAATTTGGTTTACCGGCCGTGGTGGCGGGCGATCTCTTCTTCGCTCAGGCGCAGGAAACGGGCGGCGTTGTTGTACAGGATGTCGCGCTTTTGCGTTTCCGTCAGGAAATCGGCCGATTCGATCACGTCGATTGCATATTCGATCACGCCTGGCCAGTTCATCTGGTCGGAGCCGAACATCACCCGCCTTCCGAAACCGGCCTGCACGATCCTGCGCAGGTAGTAGTGGATTTCTGCCTTTGGCAGGGCAAAGATGATGATGCCCAGATCGGCGTACACCTGCGGGTGGGCATAGAATACGGCCAGCAGGTCGTCGATCATGGGCCAGCCGGCATGCATGAGGTAGACTTGTAGCCTGGGATGTCGCATTATGACCGGCTCGATCTCAAGCGCGCTGTGCATTCGGGCCAGGTGGCCTCCGCTGCCGGGAAAGTGTGATACGCCCGGAGGTCCGGTTCCGATATGTATGCCAAGGGGGATGCCCATCTCTTCAAGTATCTCCAGGTAGGGCTCAAATGACGGGTGATCGGGTGACATGCCCAGGTACTGCAGGCCGATTTCGCCGAAAACCTTGTACTTGCCCGTTTCGAGCGTGCTTCTGAAGGAATCGGGAGAGGGCCAGCTTTCGGGATGGCCGCCTAACCAGAGCGATGGGATGATATGATCGCCTCCGTTCTCTATATAATCGTCAAGCAGCGGACCACTGGTCACTCCGTAGATGTTACGGCGCCGGAGTACCTCTAGCGTCTCCTGCATCACCCCCTCGTTCGTTTCCGGTCCCCAGACCGGATCATCACAGGGCGGATTGGCCGCCCAGTTCAGGAACACTTCAATCCAGGGGCGGTCGGGGTCGAAATCGGGAAACTGGGCGTTGCCCGGACAAATACCGTTTGGCGGTGGCCCGTTATTCGTTGCAGGGTTGGCATGCAGGTGCATGTCGATGATAGGAAGCGGTTTGGGATCAGTATCCCGGTCTGGACCGCCGGCCAGGGCCACGCCGGCAAAAGCCAGTATAATTAGTGAAAGCATTATATGTTTACCCATACCCGACTGTTCCTTTGTTGTTTGAGGTTATTTTTGATCGCCGAATATAGAGATAAATGTTATGTTTCAAAATATTTTCCCCTAACATCAGGCATCACCCCAGCCGGACAGAGCCCTCACGTCGGGCTGAGCGCAGACCTGAGCAACCCTATGCGCAGACCTGATCAGTCAATAGCAACCCCGGGCGCAGTCCAGAGCAACCCCGGGCGCAGCCCTGAGCAACCCTGAGCGCAGTCCCGAGCAACCCTGAGCGCAGCCCTGAGCAGCCCTGAGCGCAACCCTGAGCGCAGCGGAGCGGAGTCGAAGGGCGGAGCCGAAGGATGTTCTCGGAGGGCGTAGTCGAAGCCCGTTAGAGCATCGTGAGGGCACAACCCGGAGTTAGTGTGTGTACGATGGGATTTATGATGCTACTTGACCAGGATCATCTTGCGGGTCAGCACCCGGTCACCGGCCTGCAAACGGTACAGGTAGATTCCGCTGGCAAACCCGGTTCCGTTAAACATCACCTGATGGCGGCCCTGAGGTTTCCAGCCATCAGCAAGCGTGGCCACCCGCCGGCCCAGCAGATCGTAAACCCCGAGAAGCACATGGGCGTCGGCTTCAATTTCATAATGGATTACCGTTGACGGATTAAACGGGTTCGGATAGTTCTGGCCGAGCCGGACCCGCCTCGGCAATTCATCGATTTCCGGCCCGATCGATACCAAACCGCCGGTTTCGGTACGTAGTATGACACCGTTGCGGCCAACAATCGAACCTGTTTGCTGATCGGTCATTACCACCCCGCTCAACTGTTCATTGGCCAGAAGGGGCTGCAACACCCAGTCGGCACCGCCGTTGGCCGTCATCAGGATGACCCCGTCGGCCCCAACTACCGTGCCGTGGTTCGCGTCGGCAAACCAGACATCTGCAAGTATCGCGTTTGTCCCGCTTTGCTGGGGCGTCCAGGTGCCGCCGCCATTGGTTGTACGCAGGATGGTGCCTCTGGCCCCGACAGTGGTCCCGGTTTGGGCGTCAGGAAAATGCACCCCGCTCAGGTTTACTGTAACCCCGCTTTCCTGTGCCGTCCAGTTCTGGCCACCGTCCGTGGTACGGATGATGGTTCCGTTGGCGCCAACCGCCGTACCGTTCTGGCTGTCGGAGAAACTCACGCCAGACAGATTATTGGTAACACCCGGATCCAGCGGAGTCCATGAGATGCCACCATCATCCGAACGGACCACATTTCCGTTGAATCCTGTAGCCACTACAGAACCTGGTCCTGCCGTTGTTACGTCATACAGATGAACACTGCCTTCAACCACAACCCTGGTCCAGGTCTGACCACCGTTCTGTGTGTTAAATGTGCGCCCGTGGGCCCCCACAATGGTCGCGTTGTTCGCATCGTGCATAACAACCGCATGCAACTGGCCGCCTGGCTGCAGGGTCGGCTGTTCCGTCCAGGTCGACCCGCCGTCATCCGTGCGCAGGATCACGCCGCTTGCACCCACGGCGGTCCCGGTACTCTCATTCGCAAATGAAACCCCGGTCAGGTCTGTGGTAACACCCAGCGAAACCACATCCCAGGTATTACCGCGGTCGGACGTACTGGCAATCGTACCCGCTTCACCTACGGCCACGCCATTGGTCGCATCCCTGAAGAAGACCGAATGCTTCATCTCGATCGTTCCCGCTGACCGCGACTCCCACGTTGCCCCGCCATCGGATGTGATCAGCATATCACCAAACGATACTGTGATCACGCCGTTTTCCGCATCACTGAACCCGATACCCGACAGCGTCCGCGTTGTGCCGGATTCCACAACCTCCCAGTCCAACCCTCCGTTTACAGTGCGCAGGATGGTGCCGCTGTTGCCCACCGCCATTCCGTTGTTCGCATCGGTAAACATCACATCAAACAGCGATACAGATACACCCGATTCCACGGTCGCCCATTCCTCGCCTGCATTCACTGTGCGCAGGATGGTTCCGTTACGGCCGACCGCGATTCCGGTAACCGCATCGGTAAACCAGATGCCCCACAGGTGGTCATTGGTGCCGCTGACCTGCCCCGTCCAGGTGGCCCCGCCGTCGGTCGTTCGTAGGATGGTGCCGTTGCTGCCGACCGCAGTGCCCGTAAGGGCGTCGGTGAAACGCACATTGTAGAGATACTGATTGGTAGCGTTCGTTACCGGCTCCCAGGTTTCGCCCCCATTGAAGGTGCGGACGATCGCCCCGAACTCCCCGACGGCGATACCCGTAAACGCCCCGTCGAACCGCACCGCCCACAATTTGCGGCTGGTTCCCGATTCCTGCTGGTTCCATGTGAGCCCCCCATCGGTCGTGCGGAGGATGGTACCCGCATCGCCCACCGCTGTTCCGGTGAGCGGATCGCTGAAATAAACATCCGTCAGATCATTTCCCTGGGGCAGAGGGTTCTGCCAGAACCAGCCGTTCTGGGCATTCAACCCGGCCGCCAAAATCAATACGAGTATGGCCGATAATCCTGATTCTCTCATGTCATGCTCCTTCTGCTTAACCCTGTTACCTGTTACACTTCTAATGACCTATAAAAATAATCGGCCACCCAAAAAAAGCAATCACAAATGTTTAACGGCACCATTTCTCCGTCACCCTGAGCATGGCCTGAGCGCAGCCCTGAGCGCAGTCCTGAGCGCAGCGGAGCGGAGGCGAAGGGCGGAGACGAAGGGCGCAAGCCTCTGCAGCAGGCTGTAGTCGAAGGGCAAATTTGAAAAGCCAGTAGATTGAGCCCTTGAAAAGAGCGGTACTTCGGTTATTAAGGCACAAATAGTAATGCACAAATCGGTACTGATACCGACCTCCGGAGAGGCTTTGAAAGCCTCCCCACGGGCTTCGACTTCGTCCGCCGCTCCGCGCCGTACTGCGCTCAGCCTGACGTTGTGGAAACGCCTAAACTCCACCCCACCTCATCAGCTCAACACCCCTCACCCCTCACCCCTCACCCCATCAGCTCATGAGCTCATGAGCTTAAGAGCTTAAGAGCTTAATAGCTACATAAACCCCCGCCACGACCACGATATAAACCCCCACCGGAACCATATTGGTGACGATTATCCGCCTGTCCGACTCCTCCGACGGCACCACCGAGCGGATCATCACGATGTTCTGCAGCGAGATCGCGTTTCCGAGGGCACTTCCGGTATGCAGCAGCGCGATCGCCACGGCCGTTCCGCCGATCGCGGGCATCTGCACGATTCCGGCCAGCAGCAGGTTGCTCATGGTGGCGCTCCCGGTTATGAAGCTGCCCGACACACCCGCCACCGGCAGCATCAGCATCTGCAGCCAGGCGGGCATGATGTCCATACCCCCGCTCACCATACCGGCCAGGCTTCCGCGCACCAGCTGGGTATAGCAAACCAGCATCAGGATGGTGATCATGGGCAGTTTCATGCTCGTGAGCGTGTCGCGCAGGGGCGTGATGAGGCTGCTGCGGCGGTCGCGGAAACGGCCGGCGCCCAGGTATGCCCCGACGGCAAACAGGAAGATGATGCCCGGCTGAAAGACCTGGAAGCGCCGCAGCCCCTCCCCGAAATCGATGGAATAGCCCGCCGCGAGCGGTTTGATCACCGCCAGCATCAGCACAAATACCATATAGGGCCAGAACGCTTTCCACCAGAAGGCCGGGCCGATGCTGCCCCTCACCTTCGCGAACATCACCATAAACAGTACAAGCCCCACTGAGCCGGCCGCGACCGACGGAAATTCGATGGAATACAGGCCGGTAACATAATAAGGCAGGGCGAAACTGGTTCCCGCACCAGCCAGCATCCGGGCTTCGGCCCGCCAGTCGATCCGCACCTTTTCCGTACGGGCGTAGAGCGCGGCCAGCAGAAACGGGAGGATGAGGGCGGGAAGCAGGTTCAGCAGCAGCACCTGCCGAACCACCTCACCCGATTCGTAGATCTCAAAACCGACCTTGAGCGGTATGCCCAGTGCGCCGAACGTGACCGCCGTGGTGTTCGCCGCCAGCGGAAGCAGGATGGCCGTTGCCGGACGGTAGCCCGCGCTGAGCATCAGCGGTGCGGCCAGCATCGTCGGGATACCGAACCCGGCAATCCCCTCCAGAAAACTGACCAGGAAAAAACTCAGGATCAGCGCCACCGTCAGCCGCGACGGGATCCGGTCGATCAGTTCGGTGATGAACTGAAAATGCCCGTGCGCCTGCAGGATATTGTAGAAAAAGAGCGCTCCAACCAGCAGCAGCCCCAGTTCGAACGTGATGATGAGCCCGTTGCCCACCTCCGTCCCGTACAGCATGCCAATATCGCCCGTCCAGACCAGGCTGATTGCAATAAGCAACAGACCGGCCAGCACCCCCGCCCGGATATTCCGTTTCAGAAACGTGCCCGCCAGCACCAGGATCAGCGATGCGGCAATAATCCATTCATTCATAACGTGCAAACCCCTGATAAATATGGTTGCATGATTTTTTCGGTATGTAAGGTATATCCATTATTAATGGTATTCCCCGTATTTGGGTCTATCCGGTGTTCGTTTTTGCTGTGTGTGTCAGGATTATTCAGTGTTCTGGAATATCCAGGATGCAGGTTTACTAAATTTGCAGGATTATCCAGTGTACGTGTATATCCAGGGTGCAGGTTTGTCATGGTCCCTCGCGCCTGTTAAAACCGTTCAATCACAAATACACCGAGCAGCGGCAGGTGGTCAGATCCGACTGATTCGATCACCCGCACCGACACCGGCCGGAGCCGGTACCCGGTAATCTGTCCTTCTCCCGACCGATGGCCACCTTTTACGGCTTCCGCATCCGGTTTTTCGCCCTCCTGTTTCCAGTCCGTTTCACTATCTGATTTGCGATCCGTGCCAGACTGGTCACCGGCGTTCCTGAAAAAGAGATAATCGATGCGCCGGTCGGGGTTATCGGTATGATAGGTGTAGCCATCACCCACGCCAAAAAGATCCCATATATCGGTGAAATACTCCGCAATCCTGCTGTAAGCCGGACTGCCGGGGATGTCGTTCAGGTCGCCGGCCACGATCACTGCGCGGCCCTTGTGTTCCGGCGCGCCAGCCCGCTCCAGAATCACATCCACACCCAGCAGGCGCTCGGCATCATCGGGACGGTGGTCAAGATGGGTATTGAAAAAGAGGATTTCAGCCCCGTTCACATCAATTACCGCTTCCATCAGCCCGCGCTGCTCCGAATCCCCGACCCGGGGCAGGTGATGGTTCACCACATCCGCCATCGGATACCGCGACAGAATGCCATTCCCGTATTCCCCGCCCTGATGAGGGGTATTCATGAAAAAGAAGGGTTCCATGCCCGTATAATCCGCCAGGATTTGCATGATATCAACGCCGCCCGACCGCTCCACTCCCACATCCACCTCCTGAAGGGCCACCAGGCCGGCGCGGCTTTCAATGATCACATCCGCGATGCGCCTGAAATCGTACACATCATCGGTGCCTCTCCCCGCCCGGATGTTGTAACTCAAAACACGCAGGGTATCAGCCTCAACCAATACTGATCCGGAGGTATCTTCATGCCCTCCAACGGCCTGCGAAAAAGCCACAGGTGAACCACTCACCAGAAACAAGACCAGCATTAACAACAGATGGCACCAATAATTCGGAAATTTCCCAAAAAAAGCCGTCCGCACCAAAACCGGGATCATCCTGCTCTCCGCTACATTTATATGCATATCGTTAACCAATTCTTTTGATATCCGGCATCAAATATACCATTTAATAGCGACTCCCTGAGCCCGCGTTTCCCTTTCCTCTTCCTCCCGCCACCAAATCGAATATCGCCAAATCGCATATCTCTGAATCGCCAAATCAAATCCCAGCTCAAATACAAAAACACGCCTCCCCCCGCATCTCCCCCACATCGAATATCTCCAAATCGCAAAAATCAAAACCCCGCCCAATCCAAAAAACAGTCCCCCCTCAACCGTTCTCCCAAAATCGCCAATCCCAAAATCGTACATCCCCTAATCATATATCTTCTGCAGCCCTCTCGCCGTCCGGTCTTCCATCGGCGGTGCCGGCGTCATTTTCGGCGGATCCGCCTCCAGCAGCTGCATCACCTCTTGTACCACCCGCTCGATCTGCGGGTCACGCCCTTGTACCAGTATGTTCGGGTCGTCCCACACCTCGATATCGGGCGACACGCCGACACCTTCCCAGAACCAGTGGCCGGCATTGTCGTACAGGCGTGCGTCGGGTACGGTGATGCCGCCGCCATCGACCAGCATGTGTCCGGTGGCCGGGCCGATCAGGATGCCCAGCGTGCGCTCGCCTACAATGGGTCCCGCTCCCAGCTCTTTGAACGCCCACGGCAGCCCGTCGCCGCCCGAGCCGGCCCATCCGTTGATGAGCATGCCCATCGGGCCGGTATTGGTTTTGATGGGCTGGGTGTGGTCGCGGCCGTGCCGCCAGTGCAGGTTATAGACCACCGGCCTCATCAGCAGTTCCAGGAACCGGTCGGCCAGCTGACCGCCGCCATTGAAGCGCTCGTCGATGATAAAGCCCTCTTTGTGGAGCTGTCCGTAGTACATGGCCACCAGTTCGCGCTGGCCTGCAGCAGCCGTATTCGACATATAGACGTAGCCGAGGCGGCCGCCCGAAAGCTCATCCACCATCTTGCGGTTGTTCTCGATCCACTCCAGGTAGCGCAGGCGTACCTCTTCGCTCTGCGAGAGCAGGGTCACCACCACATTGTGGCCGGATTCGCGCCGGCCATCCATACGGGCAATCTGCAGCGATACCGTCTGGCCGCTCATCCCCGCGAAGGCCGCCATGGGGTCGCGCGACGGGTCAAGCGGGATGCCGTTCACCGCCACGATGTAATCGCCCTCGCGTACGTCCACGCCGGGACGGTCGAACGGCGAACGGGTATCGAGGTCCCAGGCGGCCGGTCTCACGATCCGTTTGATGCGGTACCGGTTGTTGTTAAGCTCCCAGTCGATGCCCATGAAGCCCGACGAGCTGAACGATACCGATTCTGTATCGCCGCCGAAGGTGTACGTATGCCCCGCGCTCAGCTCCGACAACAGGTTCGACTGCAGGTTGCTGATGTCCCAGCGGGTGCGGGCATCCCGGATGAGCGCCCCGTAGCGGTCGCGCAGCCCTTCCCAGTCGACCTGGTGCATGCCGGGATCGTAGAAATAATCACGGTAGCGCCGCCAGGTGTCCATGAAAATCTGGTTCCATTCCTCGCGCGGAACGAGCTGCATCACCATTCCGGTCGTACTTACCGGTTTGTCGAGGCTCTGACCCGGCGCGATGCTCACTACCCCGTAACGCCCTGTGCTGGCCACCAGCACCGACTTGCCATCAGCGGTGACCTCAAAGCGGTTCACATTCTCCATGATGGTTTTCTCTTCGCGCTCTCCGATGTCGTAGAAGCGCAGCGACGGGTTGCCTCCGTCGGATCCGGTATTCGGCAATCTCATATAGATCAGCTTGCCATCCACTGCGGCCATACTGCCGTAATTGCCGGCAGCAACGGGCAGCAGGTCGGCCCGGGCCTCCAATCCCTCGAAATCGATCTCCACGCGGACATCGGCGGGTTTGTCGTCATCTTTTTTATCGTTGCTTTTGCTGCCCCGGCCGGAGGCTGCCGATCCTGTCCTTGTCGCTGATCCCGAACCCGCACTGTCATCCCCATCCACCTTTACCTCGTCGTTTTTCACGGGCAGTATCGACGGCGTATCGGCCTTGAGGCTTACCGCGGCGATCCGCGTGGCGTTCGGATAGATCCAGGTTGCGTCGTCAAGGGCCGAATAGGCGGCGTTCATCTCGCGGTTGGTCTGGTAGAACAGGTACTTGCCGTCGGTGCTGAATGTTGGATGGGTGTCGCTGTAAAACCCGCTGGTGGCCTGCGTGGCGCGGTCGTCGTCCACATTGTAGAGGATTACGGCCTGGTTCACATTTTCGAGCCCGCGGGTGAAGGCGATCCACCGCGAATCGGGCGACCAGTTTACCGGGAAGCCGAATTTGCCCCCGTGGCTCACGTTCCAGTTGGTGTGGCCCGCCACCCGGACCCGTCCGCTGGCCACATCCACCACCGATATGTCGTTCTTTTCGTCGATGAAGGCGATCTTTTTGCCGTCGGGCGACCAGTACGGGGAATAGCCGAACCCATAGCCCCGGTTGGTGATCATGCGGGGCTCCTGCCGGCCGGCCGCATCCTGCAGCCACAGTTCATATTCGCCCGATTTGTCGCTCCAGAAAGCGATATGCTGCCCGTCGGGCGACCATGCGGGGTTCCGGTCGAAAGCGCCGCTCGATCGCGTCAGGTTCATCACAAAGCCATCCGATACCGGCACGTTGAACAGTTCGCCGCGGGCCTCGAACACCACCCGCTTGCCATCGGGCGAGGGGGTCATGTTCGAGATGTTTCTGCCCACGTTTTCGCTGCGGGGCATCTCCGCCGACAGGTCGCTCACCACGTGCACATCCACCACCCGGTACTCGCGCGTTGTAAGGTCCATCAGGTAGAGCTCGCCTCCCACCTCGAACACCAGGTCGTTGCGGCCGGCCGACATGTAGGAGATGTCGAAATCCTCAAAACGGGTCACCTGCTCCGCCTCGCCCGAGTTGGTATCGTACGCCCAGATGTTGATACGCATGTTTTCATCCTCATCCGACAGGAACCAGACCGTATCGCCCGACCAGGCCGGCTTGCCGTCGTTCGCGTGCCGGTTGGTGATGTTTTCGGCCGTATTGGTGGTCAGGTCGAACAGGATGATGTCGGAGGTGAGCCCGCCCCGATAGCGCTTGAAAGGGTAATTTTCCGTTATTTTGGTGATGTAGGCCAGGCGGCTGCCATCGGGCGAGAAGGCCGCCAGCTCGCCGTAGGGGATGGGCAGTTTTTCGGGCAGCCCTCCGTTCTTATCTACCAGGTAGAACTGCCGGTAGCTCTGGCGCCCGCTCTCACGGGCCGACGCGAACAAGATTCGCTCCCCTTCGGGATGCCAGGCGATCATGCGGTCGTAAAACGAATTCCAGGTGATGCGCTCAGGAACGCCGCCGGTTACCGGCATCCGGTAGATGTCGGAGCTGCCGTTGTACAGGGCAGTGAAGGCGATCGACTGCCCGTCGGGCGAAAACCTCGGCCAGCTCTCCTCGCCCGGCGATCGGGTGAGCTGCGTGGCCTGTCCGCCCTCCTTCGGAACCGTCCAGATATCGCCCCCGTACACGAAAGCGATGTGGGTGTCGGATACATCCATATACCGCATCAGCTTGGCACTGATCTGACCAGAAACGGTATCAGCGAGCATAAGCAGGGATATGAGCAGGAGGAGGGCAAGGGTTAGCGCACTTTTTTTCATAACAAAATATTTATAGTTGAAATAGAACGGACCGGGAGTCTGAACACTGTTCTAAGGGTGCTCAGCCCGCCAGACCGACAGCGGGGCCATTTGTGCCCGGTTAAGTGTTAGCATATCTCCCCGGTGGTCGTAATTATCGGCATTTTCGAGTACTTCAAACACCATCGGTTCATAGTCAACATCCCGGTTCAGACAGGCCATTTTAGTGGCGGCGATCTGCGAAAAGGAGATCCGGCCGCCCTCCTGAAGCTCGTAACTACCGTTAAAGGTGTTGCAGCCCCCATAACCGTGAATCCGGTTCCCATCCCGGCTCAGGGTGAACCAGGGCGCCTGCTCATCTCCGCGCTGTATGATCGGCTGACCCATGATTTCATCAAGCACCCAGCGGGTTCCGGTAAGTGGCGTACCCGGTTCGGCCGGCTGTTTCTCAAGGATGTACATCCCGGCAAGGTCACCGGAGATGCGTTTGCCATCGGCATCGAGATGGAACAGGCGGTCTTCGGCCACAAAATAGAGACCGGGCCCCTCCTCATAACCGTTCAGGCGCACGGTATTTCCCGCCTCGTTCCAGCTGAATGTACCCCGGTTGTGGAATTCGCCATCCTCCCTGCCCAGATAGACCATAATGAGATGGTAGGTTTCATCCGCATTCAGCGTAAGTGTAGTGGCTATGCCCTCGCAGTCGGCACAGGGCAGTACTCCGGTGTATGTTCCGTGCCAGTCGAGCGAGTTGGCGGCATTGTGCACACCCTGCCGGTCGGCCTGAGGTACTGTAACCCTGTCACCGCTCATGTTAGCGCTCCTGTTCCCGTCAGCGTCCGTGTTCCCGCCCGTGCAGGCCAGGCCGGCCGCAGCAACAGCGGTTACCGCCAGAATCATATGTATTCGTTTTACCATACTGATCACCCTTATTATGTTGCCTCGATTGCCAAATAGTAACCGGATTTGGAAAAATGCCGGTCTGCGGAGGCGATGCTACCGGCTCATATCCGCATAGCCGGCACACACCGGCATCCATGGAATTTAACGGTCTGTGACAAAAATAATCAGTTAGAATATAACCATCCATCAATTCTCCGCAACCACCGGATTTACCCGGCTGATAAACCCTTTCAAATGCCTGTGAATACATCAAAACGCGGTATCTCCGTAACACCGGCTTTTAATCTGTAACCTGCATGAACACATTCAGCATCGCACCGGCAAACCACTAAACTTTTAAGTACCATCAGCGTATATTTCGGAGCAAAAAACAAAAAACAAAAGGCAAAAGTGACACCCGCAACCCCCGGTCCCCTGTCTCATGTCTCATGTCTTGTGTCTTGCGTCTTACGTCTCAATACTCAATACTCACTACTCCCCACCCCACGATGCCCCGTTTTTCACCCACTCACATCCCCACCCTCATCCTCATCCCTCTGCTCCTGCT
>RECM01000180.1 GCA_007694035.1 Balneolaceae bacterium | reverse complement strand
GGGAGGCAAATTACTTCATGTAAACGCGCAATTCCTATGTATCACTTACTAGTCCCGCTAATCCCGGCATTACTCTCCGCTCTTCTTTTTCTTCCGGCAGCTGTACAGGCGCAGCACATCCCGGCGGCCTCCGGTACCAGGATTGTGGTCATCAGCGATTTCAACAGCAGCTACGGGTCTGTCGATTACCCATGGCATGTCGACAGCGTTATTGCACGGATTCCCGCCTGGAATGCCGACCTGGTTCTGAGTGCTGGTGATCTGATTGCCGGTCAGCGCCTGTCGCTTACCGACGAAAACATGCAGCAAATGTGGGATGCATTCAGTGACCGCATCCTGCTGCCGCTAACGCGCAATGGTGTTCCGTTCGGGTTCACCCTGGGCAACCACGACGCATCGTCGTTTCCTGCCTATGATCGCGACCGCCGTTTCGCCAGGGATTTCTGGCTCGATCCTGCACACGACCCGCTGCTCGACTTCCACGACCGCAGCCACTATCCTTTTTATTTCAGCTTTGTTCATAGCGACCTTTTCCTGGTCAGCTGGTATGCATCCTCATCGGTCATAGATAATGAACAAAAAAACTGGCTCCGACAGCAGCTCGGTTCACAGCAGGCCCGCGACGCATCCATGAGGGTCCTGATCGGGCATCTGCCGGTACATGCCGTGGCCGAGGGGCGGAACCGCCGCGGCGAGAACCTCGACAACCCCGATGAGCTGATGCAGCTACTCGATGAGCTCGGCATCGACCTCTACGTGTGCGGACATCATCATGCCTACTATCCGGCCAGGAAAAACGGGATCCGGTTTATCCATGCCGGGGCCATCGGCGACGGTCCGCGCCCACTCATCGGCAGCACATTGCCCCCGCGCAAAGCCTTCACCATTGTCGACCTTGTTCGAAATAACGAGGCTGGAGATGCCACCCACGGCTCAGCCGATCACATCCACAAGACAGGTGTTGTCACCCATGCTGCAGGCGTTTACACCCACGGCGGAGGCGATCACACCCACGGGATAAGTGATTTCACTAGCGGGACTGGCGATCACACCCACGGGGCAGATGATTTCACCAACGGGACAGGCGATTACATCCACAGGGCAGGTGATTTCACCAACGGGACAGGCGATTACATCCACAGGGCAGGTGATGTCACCTCCGGCACCGGGCCGTACCACATCCGGCGTACATCGTACAATCCCGACGACTGGTCTCTCATCAACGAGGATGAACTTCCAAGGTACATCCGGGGTGTAAACGGATACATTACCCGCGACGGGCTTCATCCCCTTCCTGAATACTCGGGCGTGTTGTCAGCATTCCATACCCCGGGTGTTTTGCCCGATGCCCTTACCGGCGAAACGGATTACAGCGCCACATTCGAAAACGGCAATCTGCATATTCAGGTGAATTACAGCGACTTCAGGTCAGCCGTAACCGGGATATCGCTGCGCATGGGCACCCCCGCCGAAAATGGCCGTATCCTGGCCCGTACGACCATTCCGGCAGGCGTGTCATGGCCAGCGGGCGATGTTGGGCGGCCTGCCGGATCAGATTTGCCCGCCGCACACCGGCAATCCGGCACACTGGAACTCACACATACACTGCAAACATTTGATGCCGAAGCTCTTGCAGCCGGGCTGCTCTATATCGCCCTTGAGACTGTCGGATCGCCCGGAGGCGCCGCACGGGCACATCTCTATCCACCCCACTGGACATGCGATGCCAAAGGGTACGGCCGGCAGGGCGTGCCTGGAATCGAACATACCGAATCCGGTTACCACCTTGCCTGGACCCGGGCCCATCCCCTGACCGCAGAGCCCGTATTCTATTCGGTGGATGTGGCCGCCGATTCCGCCTTTTCATCACTGCCCGGCCGCATCCCCGCGGGAACAGGCCTGCAGCAAACCATCAACGAAAAAACCCTGAAGCGCCTGGCTGCAAGGGCCGGTGTGCAACCAGAACAACTTTACATAAGAATAACCGCGACCGACGGGGCTGTTCATTGTACGTCGCCGGTATTTCAACTCAATAACCAATAGCATTATGAAAAAACCATCTCCCGGAAACGGGACACCGAACGGTTACCAGCAATCACCGGTATCCGGCAATGAATCCAAAAACGGCCTCTCCCGAAGAGGTTTCATGAAAACGCTCACCGCCGGTGGTGCCGGCCTGGCCCTACTGGGCGGGTGCACGCCCGTACTTGCAGGCAAGCGGGATGCCGATTTCACCTTCCTGCACATGACCGACATGCATGTTCGCCGCAAGCGGAAAGGGCACGAGGGGTACCGGAAATGCATCGAATCGGTAAAGGCGTTGGAGCGGACACCCGATTTCGCACTGATGGGCGGTGATTTGGCCTTCGATGGCCTTTACACAGAAAAAGACGAGTTCGCAGACCAGATCGAACTGTACAAAACGATATCCGATTCCATGGAGATCCCATACTACAACTGCATAGGCAACCACGATGTACTGGGCCTGAATTCCCGCCGCAAGGTGCCGGCAGATGATCCCGATATCGGGCACAAAATGATAATGGACCGCCTTGGTATGGACCGCAGTTACTACAGCTTTGACCGTGACGGCTGGCATTTTGTAGTGCTCGATACCATTTACCGTGTCGAATCTGATCACGGACCATCGTACGTACCGCGCCTGGGTGAGGAACAGCTCGAATGGCTGCGTTTCGATCTGGGCGCTGCCGCTGGCATGCCCACCGTGTGTGTGATGCACATCGCTGCGTTCTGCAATATAGGCCAGATCAATGCCGATCCGAACCTGCCCTCCATGCACCATATGGTGATCACTGACAACCTCCAGTTGCGCCATATACTCGAGCGGCACAACGTAAAAGCCGTGCTGCAGGGGCACAGCCATCAGATCGAGGATTTCTACTACAACGGCATCTGGTACATCACCAGCCAGAGTGTGAGTGCGGCCTGGTGGGGCGGCAACTGGCGGGGGTTCTATCCCGGCTACACCATTCTTGAAACCCGCGGTGATGAACTATCATGGCACCGCCGGGAATTCGACTGGGAACACCATCTCGAACCTGAAGACGACCTCGAACGCGAACGCATCAGGCAGCGCGAAGAATTCCTTCAGGAGCAGAATAGGCTGAGGGAAGAAGAACGTGCCGCCGTTGATGTATTGAACAATTGAACAGTAGAACAATAGAATAGGGAATAGGGAATGGGGAAGTGGGGTTTCGTGCATGATTCCGGGGATTTACCGGGATTTTTGAACAGGCCGGTTTTTGAGTCAGGGATCTACGGAGCAATAGAGCAATTGAGTTCGGAAGTGGGGCCTCAAAGTGGGTGCCCCCCCCTTTTGCCTCACGCCTTCTAACTTTTGCCTTTTGCTTTCTGCCTTTTCGCTGCCTTTTGCCTTTTCACCGCCTTTCGCGTCTTGCGTCTTGCGTCTTGCGTCTCAATACTCAATACTCATTCCTCAATACTAACTTTTGAATTAGCTTAAAAAATCACGATTTTTCCAGCTCCGTGATGCTAATGGCAACGGGGGCAGGTCCAAGAGTTGCATTCCTTCCTTCGAAGCTCCAGAATTGGCAGAAATTATTATGGACCTTATTAAACAATTCTGACATGTTAAAAGAAAACCCGCAAATCACCGAGGAACAGCAGTACGAAAAAATATTTACCGAAATCTATGAAAATTCGGTGGATGCTTCCAAAGCTGTTGCTGAAGAAATCGCCGATCTTATCCGGGCCAGAAAATCTGAGGGAAAGCCCGTTATACTAGGTCTGGCTACCGGTTCCACGCCCACCCGTATGTATGATGAACTCATCCGCATACACCGTGAAGAAGGGCTGAGTTTTGAAAACGTTATTACCTTCAACCTTGATGAATATTACCCCATGGACCCGGAAGCCCTGCAGAGCTACGTCCGGTTCATGAACGAAAACCTGTTTGACCATATCGACATCAAACCGGAGAACATACACATTCCCGATGGTACGTTGTCGCGCGAGAAGGTGTTCGATTTCTGCATGAATTACGAGAAAAAGATCAAATCCCTCGGCGGGCTCGACATCCAGATACTTGGCATCGGCCGTACAGGTCATATCGGTTTTAACGAACCCGGCTCCAAAAGGGATTCACGCACCCGCCTGATCACACTCGACCGGCTTACCCGCCTCGACGCTGCCGGCGATTTCTTCGGCGAAGAGAATGTGCCACGACGCGCCATCACCATGGGGGTAAGCACCATCCTGCAGGCCAAACGGATTATACTGATGGCCTGGGGCGAGGCGAAAGCGCCTATAGTGCGTGTGGCCGTTGAAGGCGAGGTGACCGAGCAGGTCCCCTCATCGTTCCTGCAGACCCATCCGAACTCCGTATTTATTCTGGATGATGCCGCGGCGAGTGAACTCACCCGGTTCAGAACACCATGGCTGGTGGGCCCCTGCGACTGGACCCCCGCCCTTATGCGTGCAGCCGTTGTATGGCTCTGCAAGAAAGTGGACAAGCCCGTTCTTAAACTGACCGATGAGCACTATAATGAATACGGCCTCGGGGAACTGGTAACCGAGCACGGCCCGGCGTACAACATCAACATCCGGGTGTTCAATATGCTGCAGCACACCATAACCGGATGGCCTGGCGGCAAACCGAATGCCGACGACAGCCAGCGGCCGGAACGTGCCGAGCCATTCCCGAAACGGGCCCTCATATTCAGCCCCCACCCCGACGACGATGTTATCTCCATGGGTGGCACCCTGTTGAGGCTTGTTGATCAGGGGCACGAGGTGCATGTAGCCTACCAGACATCCGGAAACATCGCGGTCTATGATGAATATGCCCTGCAGTTCGCCGATTTTGTGAGCGATTTCAGCTCGGCTTTCGAACTGGCACAAAAGGATGCAGTAAGCCTGTATGAAAACATGCGCAGCCATATCCAGAATAAAAAACAGGGCGATATCGACTCTCCGGAACTCCGGAGGCTGAAAGGGCTGATCCGGCAGAATGAAGCCAAGGCAGCGGCCCGGTACTGCAAGATCACCGATGAGCATATCAACTTCATGAACCTGCCATTCTATGAGACCGGCCGCGTGAAGAAAAAACCACTTGGTGAGGAAGACATTCAGATAACGGTTGACCTGCTCAGAAAAATCAAACCCCATCAGGTTTATGCTGCTGGTGATCTTGCCGATCCGCACGGAACACACAGGGTGTGCCTGAACGCCGTGATGGAAGCTCTGCGCATCTGTAAAGACGACGACTGGGCAAAAGACTGCTACGTATGGTTCTACCGCGGGGCATGGGCCGAATGGGATGTAGACCGCGCCGACATGGCCGTGCCGATCAGTCCCGAAGAGCTCATCCGCAAGCGCCAGGCCATCTTCCGTCACCGTTCGCAAAAAGACGGGCCTGTATTCCAGGGTTCCGACAGCCGGGAGTTCTGGGAGCGCGCCGAAGACCGCAATCGTGCAACCGCCCAGGCCTACGACGATCTCGGCCTTGCTGAATATGAAGCCATGGAGCTGTTCGTGCGCTGGCACTTTTAACGTTTAATCATAAAAACACCCCGCACTGCCGGGGTGTTTTTTTTCTGCCCGATTTCCCGTTTTTTAATTACCCGACAAACTTTTAAAACCAGACGGCCTTACTGCCATCTGATTATCATCATATACCGGTTCGGCAAAGCCCCATCAGGTGGATGTAACCCAAACGGGGCTGCAGATCGGGTAAACCGGACCTCACATATAAAGGTTTCAACCAATGGCGAAGGAAAAACCAACCTTCAGGAATCCGTGGGCATGGATACCCACAATCTATTTTGCCCAGGGCATCCCCTACGTTGTGGTGATGCTGGTATCGGTAATCATGTACAAACGGCTGGGGATATCCAATACAGATATCGCCCTGTACACCAGCTGGCTCTATCTGCCGTGGGTAATCAAACCGTTGTGGAGTCCACTTGTTGATCTGGTTAAAACCAAACGGGCCTGGATCATCGCCATGCAGCTGCTTGTCGGCGCCGGTCTCGGGGGAATCGCCCTCACCATACCCATGCCCGATTTCTTCAAGTACACCCTGGCCTTTATGTGGCTGCTCGCATTCAGTTCGGCCACGCACGACATAGCCGCCGACGGTTTCTACATGCTGGGCCTCTCAAAACACGATCAGGCCTGGTTTGTGGGGGTGAGGAGCACCTTTTACCGAATTGCGATGATCACCGGTCAGGGCCTTCTCATCATTCTGGCCGGTTACATCGAAAGCAACAGTGGCCTCGACACCGTAAACGTACAGGTGCGTACCAACACCGCTGTTCAACAGGCCATGTTCACGCATCCCGATTCCCTCGCTTTCGATCCCGATACCAACGGCGACCTCCGCATCATTACCTATCCCGAAACGCTGGTGTTATCCACCGAAAGGGTTCAGAAAGAGTACGCCGATTCCCTGCTCGCCTTCAGCCGGCGCTGGAATACCCGCCACAACTTCTACCAGGCCGAGCTGCTCGACCAGCAGGTCGGCGACGCGCGGCCCACAACGGGGATGGAAGCTTCCTGGTGGAGCCGGTTCGTGGCCAGCCCGCTCGAATCGTTCCTCCGGCGCAATTTCGGCCCTGCCGAAGATGAAATGCTGCTTGAAGATACCCGTGGTAACCTCGGCGTGGTCTACTTCAGGCTATCGGGACCACCGCCCAATGACGAGGAAGTGGTCGTCAATTTCGGCCGGGAATCGGGCGATACAAGCATCTCCCTGGTCGAGGGCGAACGCTTTGTTATTACCCGCAATAACTGGACACAACCGGTAATGGCGGTCATTCAGATCGACCCGAAACTCGATTTCGCCACATCTGCCAACTTTGCGGCACGATCAGGTAACATTCCGCTGGCCTGGTCCATCACCTTCTTCCTGTTGTGTGGTATGTTTGTTTTCTTCTTTATTTACCACAAAGTGTTTCTGCCCTATCCGGTGGCCGACAAGCCTGCCATCAGCGAGGGCGGCAAAAGTATTTTCACCGAATTCTTCAGAACCTTCGCCCTGTTCTTCCGGAAAGACAGGATACTGGTCATCATTGCGTTCCTGCTCCTTTACAGGCTTGGCGAGGCGCAGCTGGTGAAACTGGCATCTCCCTTCCTTCTCGATACCCAGGAGGTGGGCGGACTCGCCCTTACCACCGGTGAGGTAGGCTTTGTATACGGTACCGTCGGCATCCTGGCCCTCACCTTCGGGGGCATTCTGGGCGGCATCATGGCGGCCCGGCACGGGCTCAAATTCTGGCTCTGGCCAATGGTCATCGCCATCAACCTGCCCAATGCTGTCTATATCTATATGGCAACAACCCTGCCAAGCGACTTCCTCATCATCAACATCTGTGTTGCGGTCGAACAGTTCGGTTACGGGTTCGGGTTTACCGCCTACATGCTCTTCATGATCTATGTGAGCGAGGGTGAACACAAAACCGCCCACTTCGCCATCACTACCGGCTTCATGGCCCTCGGAATGATGATTCCGGGCATGGTGAGCGGCTGGATACAGGAGATAATCGGATATCAGAATTTCTTCATCTGGGTTCTGATCGCAACAATCCCCGCCTTCATCATCACCTACTTCATACCCCTTGATCCCGAATTCGGCAAAAAGAAAGAAGGCGACGTAGTACCCGGCCAACCCGAAGAAGAATAATTGAAAAAGAAACCTTCAAGATCCCAAAGAAACCTTCAAGAGTCCGTCGCAAAGCGACGGTCCTTGAAGAGTTTCTCCCCATATCCACCCCTAAACCCAAAAAATACCCACCCCCGAAAAATGAACCACCATTCTTCCATCACCCTCATCATTCCCCTGTTCCTCATACTCTCCTGCTCTCACGCAGCCGAATTCAAACCCGAGCTGGTCGAATCGGGCATCATCCTTCAGGAGGAATGGGGCGGAGAGCGTATACAAACTGATATTGAGCCGCACGAACTGCGCTACATCACCCTGCACCATGGCGGCGTCACCTTTGCCGATACGGCCGATGCTCCCGCCTACCTGCGCAATCTTCAGAGCTGGTCACGTACCGACCGCGACTGGATTGATGTTCCCTATCACTATCTGATCGATCCTCAGGGGCGGATCTATGAAGGACGAAGCGTGCTCATTCCCGGCGACACGAATACCGATTACGATCCCACCGGCCACGCCCTTATCTGTGTTCTGGGCAATTTTGAGCTCGCCGAACCCAATCCGGCCCAGCTCGACGCGGTCACCTCGCTCATGGCCCTGATGGCCCACCGCTTCAATCTAACAACGGATGTGATCGGCGGGCACAAGGATTACGCGACCAACACGGTTTGTCCGGGTGAAAATTTGTACCCCTATCTGGAGGACGGGTATTTCAGGGACCGGTTAAAGGCTATGGGGTTTGATTGACCACCGCCAACTCTTCAGGGACCTTCGCTGCGCCCTTCGACTACAGCCTGCTACGCAGGCTTCCGCTCAGGCCTTGCTACGGACTCCTGAAGGTTGGCTGATTTACCTCGATGTGCTCGAGAGCGATGAAAGAGACCATTTCGAGGCGGCCCTCGTTGAAGGCGGTTCCCATATCGTAAACGGAGTCGGTCAGGCTTAACGGGCGGTAGTTGTTGTAGTCGGCAAACCGTATTCCGCCGACTTCCCTGGGATTCAGGGCCTCACGGAAGCGGATACCACCATCATCCGTGAAAAATACATAGGCCAGATAATCCATCGTGTAATGTTCGGGATGGATCCAGTACACGAAAATATCCTCAAAGTCTGTGCCCCCGCCATCGGGTTCAAATGTTACTTCAATCTTGTGGTACTCCTGATCCTTTATTATTTCCATTCCGAGGTGCCGTTTTCTCACGGCCGGATCGTTGAGCGGGTAGGGCAACAGGGCGAAATAAATTACAGCATTCACGCTTCTCTGGTACCTTCCCGACCATTCCTCATCGAGAGAAACCTTCTCACCGTTAATCTTTCGGGTAAATCCATCGTTGTTAAGCACATCGTGGATCTCGCCCTGGTTATCCGTAATCCGGCGTTCGTACGAAAAAAGGCCGTTTTGGCGCCGGGCCAGGTAGTCGATATCGCGGAAAGTAAAGGTAATTTCAGATTGCAGGTAGCGGCTGCCGCCATGCACCCCGATGGATCGGTCGATGATGTACTGCGGATCGGTGCTTCGGTCGGTTGTGCAGGCCGTTGCGATCAGGAATATGATGAAAAGGATGGCGGATATCCATTTATTCATACTGAACAGGGTCATAATATGATGTAATGGTAACTATTGGATTAGTTGTAATCCTCTCAGCAGTTATCACCTTTAGTTTTGCCCC
>RECM01000133.1 GCA_007694035.1 Balneolaceae bacterium | reverse complement strand
GAGTGCCGAAGCCGGAACGACCAGTTTGCCGGTCTCAACGGTAATGGGATCGGACAACGCGATGAAAGTGCCGGTCACGTCGATGGCCTGAACCATCACCTCGAATCGTTCGCGGGTGGGGTCGTAGGGGAGATGGGCGCGGTATCGTGTTACCTCGTTCTGCCGCATGATCAGGCCGGGACCTGTGGCGGAAAACCGTCCGTCACCTTCCATTTTTGCCAGAAGGCGGAATCGGATCATGCGATCGTCGCCACTGAAATCGAGGCGGGGGTAGTCCCATAACACCTCGATCTGATTTTGTTCGTGGCTTGCCGACAAGTTCGCGGGTGTGGTAGGGGTAAAATCCCGGATGGTGAGACGTTCCTCAATGGCAATACCCGTAGGGTTCCCATTTGAATCCACGATGGTGAACCGGTAAACGGCAGCACGACCGGGTACTGGGTCAGTGTCAATGAATACCTGTGCAAAGGCGATGGCCACCTCGGGAAAGGTAAGCGAGAGAATGGTCAGCAGGTCGGGGTCTGCGGTCAGTCTGAGATAGAGCATCTGGGGCGAGGTGACTTCCATCAAGTGCATCAGATCGGTACTCAACGGCCCAAGAATGGAGACCAGATCATTGCCATTGGTCACGGCCCGGGCCGGTTCGGTAACCAGATCCTCAGTCTGCCCGTCGACCGTTCTCGAGAGCAGATAGCCGAAACCGGGCTGTATACGATGGTCGTGATAGATGTACGCTTCACCATCGGCCGACAGGGCACCCAAAAGGGCTGGCTGTGACCATGCCGGGATGGCTTGCAGGATCAACAGACCGATTGTAAGTGATAAGGCAAACAGAGGATTAAAATTTCCGGTAGTGTATGGATTCTCAATTTTCATGACGCATCGGTAAATAAAGTTGGAATAAATATGGGATTACCAACCAATTGATATCGGTCGGAAGAAATTTGCACCAGAGATACTCTGTAGTCCCATTGCGTTGGTCACCCTTACCTCGGCACGATGAATAGACGGCGAAAATCCTCCAGTTCCAGGGTTATTTACATAAATATTCCTGTTAAAGGTATATTTGTTTGGCCCGGCATTGTAGTTTGTAGTCCAGGGGATGACCACCTGATTGGTCGAATTGTTGATGATTCTGTACTCAATTTTGACGATTCCGGACTCCGGGTCCTGTGTGTTGTTTATAGTAATTCGACCATCGCTTTCGAGGATGGTGGTTTCCCCAAAATTCACACTGCCGATAACCGGAGGGGTTGAATCAAGCAGGAACGGTCCGCTGCTAACAACCCGGGAGGCCATATTCTGGCCGTTCAATGCACGGGTGTTCAAATACAGGTTCTGACCCTCGGGGAATTCACTTTTATTTATGCACAAGTGATTGGGCACGTTATTGGTATTCATTTTGAATTCATTGCTGAAGGCATCAATGTCACCGGCACCGGGCCATGGACGAACGTCATCAGCGCCGGGTGATGTGCCAATAGAAAATTGATATCCTGTTATTCCTGTCTCGGGATCTGTAGCTTCTCTTGTGATGAAGCCACAAACGATATCGTTGGGCAGTAAAAACCCCGTACCGGAGCTCACATAAGTTCGAAATTCCGGGACAGTGGGCCGGGTCATATCAGCTGGCTTATACGGACCGATACTGGAAATGTCGCTCCTGAGACCAGCATTGTTTACAGATCGTACATGCAGATAAACCGGTGTGATATAGTCCACTATGTGGGCATATTTCTCCGATGAACCAGAAAAGCTTTTCAACAGACTGGATGTAAACTGATCTTCTTTGAAATCATGATCATTTGGCTCAGCCGATTGTGTAATTGCGTACTCGTATTTCCAGATTCCAGAAACGTTATCAGTGGCAGCGTTCCATGACAGAGTATGATTTGGTGTCTGTCTGTCGGTCGTCTCCGGATCTATCGGATTCAATGGAATTTCGTTGATCAATGGGTGCAACAACGGAGTTTCTCCCATAGCAAAAAACCAGTACGTCGGCATTTGAATGCCAATTCTCAGATTCCCGGGTTTTGTGGGCTCAATAGTGTCCAAATATACCGGTAAGCTGTTTGCTACCGGACTTACCAGATCATTGCTACTATAGACACGCACACTGATGTAATATGGCGTTTCTTCTTGAAGCTGGAGAAATCCTGTTCTGCCGGTATAATCGTACCTGGGAAACGATGACGATATCCGCGTACGTGGTGCTATAAAGGGGGACCAGTCTATAACATCTGTACCACCCTGCGTAGTACCTACAGCATATTCTACCCGCTGAATATCACTCGTAGATTGATTTGTTCTTACTTTGAAGCGGATACTGTTTTCATCTGAAGTCCAGTACAAAGAACCGCGGTCCGATGTCTGAACAAATCGGTAATAATCCCACAAAATAATTGTTGGTCTGCCGGGAGGTGTATCCGATACCGATACCAACTCAGTTGTGGTAGCCGTCTGCGTTCCGCCCACACCTGTCTGAAGACTGAATGTGGATGAGGTGAACCCGGTGACTCCCGACTCTCCCCGCACGCGAAGCGAAACTGTTACATTGTTGGTGTTGTGCGCAGAAACGCCAAGCGGGTTGTTGGTCATTAATGGATCCATAAAACGATTTTTATAAGTGCTGTGGGCAAAAGAGCTTCGGGTACCTACCGAGAAATAGCTGGTCATTTCGGAGAAAAGGGGGGACGGTGAGTTGGTTTCCCGCACCATGATTGCAGTCTCGGATACCCGGCCGGGATAGGTAATATCCCAACTGATAGTTCCGGTGTTTAAATAGCTGCCGGCTGTAAATGACCCGGATATACTCATGCTGCCAATTACAGGAGGCTGCATTAAAGAGGCAATTTCAGTACGTCGTTGATCATATTGTTCATACGTTTCACTATCGAGCCCCCCGAATTCACCCATGGTCAAATAGGTGTCGATGAGATGGTACAAATTGGACATAACCGATGACTTGATGGTATAGTATTGGTCGATGAGTCCAGTGGTGTTCATATGGGCGTCAATCAGGGCTTTCCGGCGATTATGATGTCTTTTTACCAAATCATCGAATGTGCTTGTGTTCTCACCATCGGTTATAAGAACACGACTCGCGTAACCTTGCAAACCGGTTCTGTGCATATTGAACCAAAAGTCACGATTATTTTGCTGGACTTTATTTCTGTTTTCAGCATTAAGGTTGCCACTGAGCGGATTATTGAAATAGGTCATCAAACTATCGTGTTCAGAACTGACCGTTTCATGTGCATTGCTGAAGTTGTAATTCTGATTGTAGATTGATGGTAGTCCATCCAACAACCTGTGCATGATATTGCGACGTTCGAAGTAGGTATTGAGATGGCTTGTTGCATCAGATGCTCTGCTGTCGAAGGCCGTTTGGAATCTATTGGTAACGTTGTCGGCCTCGGCAGTCAGACTTTGCTGTCGGGATGAAAATGCATTTGCACCCAGCATGGCCCAGACTACTTTCCGGTACACAGAGTTGGCTTCAATGGCAAACCGCCTGTCTGTTGTTTCCAGAGCATGGGTAAAGATCTGGCTGATGGCATTCACAGATTTTGGCAGTTGCTGACTGGTTGTTCCACCAAGACCCAGTACGTTCGATTCCATCATCTGATTTTGAAGGTTTCCAATATTTATGACCTCACCCGGAGGATCATCCCGGCCCAGTAGCGATGCCATGGTTGTAACGTTCTGTTCAACTGTACTAATGGCCTCTATAAACTGTTGTTCAAGCCTTTGAATATCAGCTCTGTACGATTCCATACTTTCAGCCTGTTCCGAGGCTATGTCATCATTCACTGTAAAGCTGCCGGGGTTGATCGTTCCACCATTTATTGATCCTTTTGTGAAATTTTGAACAGGCGTTTGATCAAAACTTGCTATGACATCATCCAGCAATTCCTCCGCCTCTGTGTCAAATTCAATGGCCAGCAGGATGCTGGATTGCAACCTTTCAACAACCTCGTCAATGTGCTCAATGGCATTCTGATAGGGATCAACAGCTCCGGTCAGATACGACATATCCAGTACGATACCGGGGCGGTTGGATGACGTCACGCTGCCCAGCAGATTATCGAGTTCAGAGTATCCCACACCTGTGAGATTGGATTCATTGGAGCGCATTTTTTGTACCCAATTCGATCTTGCACCAGTTGGGAGGCTGTACAGGTATATTCCTGCTTTTGCCAGCTCTTCGGGCGAGAACGAGGTCAGTTCAGGTTGGGGTAGTGCCTCAAGGGCTTCCTTGAGCTTATTCAACTCTGCTATAGTATCCATTATGCTTTGCCGGAATTGATTTTTCAGCGCTTCTGCCTGTGCCAAAATATCGCCATGTGCGCCGGCACCTCTGCCCCAATCAATACCGGAGGGTGAAATAAGGAACCATGCGGCTGCACATTTTTCAAACTTCCACGCTCCAATACAGCCTTTTGCCGAAATAAACAGCTCAAAACCGGTATCGCGCCTCACGAAGGCAGCAGCAGCCTGGGCCGAAACTGTTATAACCAGGGTCAAACTTATCTCAGCTGTACCGTAGGCCCCGAAAGGCATTTTGTCATGGCCGGGAATGTACCAGACTGCAGCTTTAATGGTACCGCTCACAGAGACGAGAGGAATACCGTCCAGCAGGTCCAGGCCCAAAGAAGCATCGATGTAAAATCCGTCATTACTGGCCAATATATCAGCAGTAGCATTAAAAGATGATACCAGGCTAATGTCGAGCTTTCCCATCAAGGCAAATATCATTGAGCCTTGCTCTCCACCCTCACGGGCCAATGCAAAGGTAATGTCGGCATCTCCCTTAACAATTCGGCCATCGCTTCTGACTCTAACTTCAATTCCAATACCTGCGATTAGCAGAAACGGATCTGTTCTAAATTCCACAAACATGGAACCCTCCAGTTTTGTACCAATTGTTCCGGTTCCATCCATTCCCAAAACATGACCTCTAACGTCCATATAGAATAGCCCTGATGCTACCATAATAAACGTCTTTCCCGATAGTATGTGTTTGGTACCTGCACCAATACCAACTTCTGCATAGAGCATTGCCGCAAACTTAACATTATTACCGAGTTCGATAGGATCTTTTTTCACCCTTTTGTAACCGAAGTCACTAAGTGCACCCTGTACGAATGCAATGTCTTCACTGACAGGCCGGTAGAAAAAACCGCCGCCAACCGCTGTCAAGTTAATACCGGGTGCAATGGGTATTCCGGTACTTCCACCTACAGCAACAAAAATCCCGAAACTGAGCTCATCTCCAACGTTGGCGAATTTTCCCGCCATCATGGCAGTTATTCCGGCAATCCGAGCCGAGCCGGCTGCCCGGAACAGGAAGTCGCCTCCGCTCTGTTCGTAGTGTAATGAAGCATTGATCCTGGCGATGCTGCTGAGAGAAATTCCGGCATTGTCGATGTATAGGGAGATGTCGTTGTTGGCTGTGCGATAGTACATGATCCGATCTACAAATGCTGAGAAACTGCCGTTATCGCCCTCGCCTGAACCGTCAAAGGAGATACGCAGTGCCACATCCGATACGGTACCAGGAACAGCGGGGCAAGGTCCAAAACAGAGCAGTTCAACCACATCAAGATCAACGGTACCGGGTTGATCGACTGTCGGTTTTTCAATGAATGGGGCCACCTGTATTGTAAAAGGCTGCTCCTCTACCCGGTGCAGGAAAGTTCCTACTGTCAGCTTCATGATACCGATGAACGTAAATTCAGCTGCTCCGGTGAAATTTCCTTTTTCGACAATCCCTTCACGGGTCACCACCATGCCTTCATACCCGACATCGCCACTCACGCCGGGAAGGTCCAGCTCAGCAGAACCTCCAAGAACCAGTCTGAACTGTTCACTGTCGGATGCAACTGCATTGCCATTCACATAAACGTTCAAAAGGCCCGTTTCTACTTTGAATTCCCCTTTGCCAGTGGCATTGTACGAAACAAGGTTCGGATTATCGAGCTTGATGCCGATACCAGGTTTATCCCGAAGATTCCCGGCTTCACCGAACCATATGCGTTCCTGGTTGTTATACAACACCACTCCGCTGGCATACAGGGCAGTCTGATTCAGATCCTGCACATTCAGATCCAGATCGAACCCGGTTAGCTTGAATTCAAAAAGACTGCCCATGGCTATCTTCTGATTCAGTTCAATATTTGGCGATCCGCTTTCCACCTTGATGCTGTTATTGGCCTCGCGCGATACCTTTACGATGACCTGCCCCTCCTGGTCGACCGGATCGGGCACGAAAAAGCCGAAGGTCGCATCCAGTTCGAGCCCGCTGCCCGATTCGACGCTCATGCCCAGGCTTTGAAGTACCAGGTACTCACCGATGATCTGCACATTGCCGCTGCTGATCGACCCGATGGTGAAATTCCCGGTGCTGCTAACATCGATATTTTGATACCCGAACGTTCGGTCCATGAAGGTTAGCTGCCCCGACGACGAGGCGGCAGAAATACTGCGCCCGGATATGGTAATCGACGGCTCGTTCATGGTCCCGGTGAGGGTGCCGTTGAAGAAATCGAAGGTCTGACTGCCAAGGTGGGCGGTGGCCTGACCCAGGCGGAATACGGGCCGGGGATCGGATTGCAGGTTCTCGACACCCACCTCAAGGTTTTCAAAACTGAATTCGAGGTCCTCACCCAACGCCTCGCTGAAATTGACGCGGCCATTCAGGGAGAGGATGAGCCGGTCGGAAGCGATGCTGACCCCGACCGGTGCCTCCTCGTCGAGCAAGATGGAGGCGAAACCCACTTGTATGGCGGCGTTCAGCGGGTTCCCGGCCTCGGCCTGCCACTGGCCACCCGAGTATCCGGCCTTGAAGAAGAGGGGAAGTAGCTGGTTCTCATGCTCGAAAAAACTGGTTTTGAAGGTGCCGGAGACCATCATCTCGTTAACAGCCCCAATCATGATGCGGGCACCGTAAATCCCCACATGAACGGCCTCGGTGGATGCACCCAGTGATCCATCGACAGTGCTTTCGAACATCAGGTTTGTGCCCGGGCTGTACTGGTCCACATAGGTGCCGGCCTCAACTACAGCCTGTACAAACCCGCTGCTGTTTACCGTAGCCTGCGCCCTCACCGGCTGATTGCCAAAGGCAGGCGGAAGGTCGGCCGCCAGGCGCACCGTGAGCCCGTTCTGCGAATCAAGCCCCAGACTGTCGACCGACAGGGGGATGCCCAGCACCGGCTGTAGGTCCATACTGCCCGAAATCTCGATCGTGCCGCCGTTGGGGTTGAATGTGCCGTCGGTGTTCAGGGTAAAACGGATGCCGGCCTCAGGGGCCTGGGCGGCATTGTATTGCAGTGCCGGGAAAACCACCGGTAAAAACTGGTCGCCGGATGTAACCGTGTAGCCGCCACTGCCGTTATCGGTAAAACTGACCAGCGGCTCCCCGGCCGCGTCCTTGATCTGCACATAGGCGATATCTTCGGAGGGCAGACCGATCCGGTCGGGAAGCATGGCAATCAGGCCGCCACCCACGCTCAGGCCGGTCACATCGAGTATGGCTATGGGCTCGGCTGCGGGCCCGTCGAGGTCGAGGTAAAATTCGGCCCGGCCACGGCTCACCCGCGGCTGATAAATGCTCATGGCGAAATCGTCATGAAACTCCACCCTCAGCACGCCGAAGGTTTCGTCGTTGAACACGAGCTGTGCGTTGCCTGTACCGGAATAGTTCAGGCCGCTGGCATCCAGAACCACACTTGCCGAAGTGGTAAACCGCAGGGCACTCCGGTCGGGCAATGGGGCATTGTAATCGATCAGGGCAAGGTCGAGGGGACTCAGCCCCAGCTCGAGGCCGAAGCCGCCCTGTACTACGGCACTGCCGCCCGCAATCGAAAAGTCGGGCAGGCTCAGCAGCAAATTATTAAATGCGACGGTGTGCGTTGAGCCACCGGCCCTCAGCTCCCCGTCGGCATTCATCCGCAGCCCGTCGCGGTTCAGAATTGCGCTGTTCACTGTAAACGGCAGCAGCGGGTTGCCGCCGGTTGCGGGCAGTTCGAGCCGGAACGGCTGGTTGATGGCAATTTCACCATCATCCACACGGCCGGTCATCAGGTCGACCGTAAGTGAACCTGATGCCTGTACCGGCGGGTTGCCCGGGTTCGGGTGCTCGAGGCTTACCTGCGCCACGCCGCTCAGCAGCGCTTTCTGCACATCATCGGTGTACTGCAATTCCAGCGACGCGGTCGGGTAACCCAGATCGAGCGGGCCCAGGCTGATGCTGCCACAGGGCGACAGATCTTCGACAAGGCCCTCGAATCCGTGACCCTGAGCGATCCGGAAATTCCAGCTGCCCTGAACCTGGCAGGCTGCATCGCCCCCGGTGAAAATCGGAAAATCGTCGATGGTGCCCGACATCATTATATCTATCATCTGTGGATCGCCGGGGATGGTGGGAGGGGTGAGGATACCGGAGATATCTTCGACCCTGAGTATGACGGCCGTTAACGATTCGGTGCCCAGGCTCAGGGGCGCTCCGCCAAGTGGCGAGAAGGGGAGCAGCTCGCCGCTCAGGTAACCGTCGGCAAAGGTCACATCCACCAGCGACAGACCCTCGGGCGGGATGATGCCGCTGGCATCGAGGGCCGGCAGCTGCAGCTCGAAATCGAACACCGGACTGAACGTGGGCACCTCGCCCGCCACCCAGTTGAAGCTGATGTCGGCGGTTGAACGTATGGCAAGGGGCCGGATGAGTACGCCGTCGAGATCGATCTCCGGAAGCCTCAGCCCCGTCGATGCGGTATTGAAATTCTGGGCGGGTATCGAGAATGCATCTTTCGAGAGCATCAGGCCCTGCAACGGAAGCTCGAACCGGTCGCCGGAGCGCAGCTCAAACCCGGCATGGGCATCGAGGTCGACGGCAAAGTCCCAGCCACTCTCAGGGGCATAGTGAAGCACGGGGATGGAGGTGATGGCATCGATTTTCAGGTCGAAGCCACCGAGTACGATCGGAAACGGTTCGCCCAGTTCAACAGGATGGAACGATTCGAGGGAAATGCCGCCCGGAGTCATGCTCAGGCCGATCTCGGCCAGGGCCGCTGCAGGGCTTGCCGCGTTGATCCGGAAATGCCCCCCGATATTGAACTGATAAGACGGCGTCTGCGTCACGTTGGGCAGCTGGATCGCACCGCTGAACCGGTCGATCTCGAGCAGTATTTTATCGAGTTGTTCGACAAACGGTACGGACACATCAAGATTGTCGAAATCGAACTCACCGATGATGCCTGCGTCGGTCAATACCCTGAGCACTGCTTCGCCCTGTTCCGTAAGCTGCCTTCCGAACAACTTCACATCCCCGTAAATCTGCAGGGCGTGGTCTTGCACGGCCTCAACAAAACCGTAGTTGATGCTGCGGGGGATGAAGGGCAGCCCGTACTGTTCCAGGTCGAAAGCCGGGTTGTTCAGGGGCACATCCACCGATACCATTCCGGAAAGCACTCTGAAATGGCCCGGATTGGTCGATACAATTACATCCTCCAGATTAACACCTGCGGCAACCGGCGGATTGGCGGCATTCAGAAAGGGCAGGTAGAGATCGAGCGGCTGGCCCGGCCGGGTGAGCAATCGCAGCCGGTTTTCAGGCAATTGCTGGATATCGACCAGCAGGGTTCCCTCACTGTCGCGCAGCTGCAGCCAGGCAGCATCAAGTGATGGGAGGGGCAGGCGGTCGGGCAGGAAGTTTTCGGCCAGGCCCGAAATGACGGGGTTCAGTCCGGAGGCATCCAGAAAAGCTACTGCAACCTCATCCCACAGCAGGGTGGCATAGCCGGAATTAACGGCAAAGGGGATGAGGCTCATGGAGAAATTGTCAGAAAATTGCACCTCGGCGTTGCTGTAGGTAAGCTCCTGAACGCTGAGTGAAGCGGATGCGGTGCCCTCGGCCCTCAGGCCGTCGGTGTCGGCGGTAATGCGTCCCCCGAGCTCGAAATGCAGCCCCTGTTCCTGCCCCGGATCGAATCCCTCCGGAACAGCCCGGAACCGGGGTGAGTCCAGCCCGTCTTCGAAACCGGCCATCAGTCCGAAGCTCTGATCGAACAGGATGCGTCCCGACGTGATTCGGCTGGTATTCAGGTCGATCACCAGTTCATCGAAGGTCACGCCCATCTCGTCGGTACCAAGCAACAGCCGCTGCCGGCCGTCGACCGAAAAACCGTCGAGGTTCAGCACGGCCTCATTGATTCGGAAGCTGAGTACCGGATCGTCGGGCGGCACTGCCCAGATAAAAGGCTGATCGAGCCGGAAGTCGAGTCCGGTAAATTCACCGCTTACCAGGTCGTAGCTGAAGGATCCACTCACAGATTCGGTTTCGCTGAGTTTCAGCGAGGCATCAGCGCTCAGGCTGGCAGAAAAGACGCCGCGGTCGGATCCGATGTGAAGTGTTGAACTGCCGATACTCGCCGAAAATGGCCCGATACGCATGTCGCAGCCGGTATGGATATTGCTGAAGGTGGCAGAGAAACCCCTCCCGGTCAGTTCCATCGTCTGATCCTGGAACTGTGCCCGTGCCTGCTGGCCAGGACCGGATTGTTCGGCGCAGGAAACCGGATATCCCGATTCTATGAGGCTCTGCATGGCGAGCGTGGCGCTCAGTTCGGGCCCCTCGGGCTGGAATTCAGCCATCAGATCGGCCTGAATGCCACCGATTTTCAGTGTGTGTTGTCCGCCGGGGCCGATAGGGCAGGCTATCCCGTCAGGATCCGGACTGCTGACCACAGCCGATGCCCTGAGCCGGTCGTTCTGAATGCGGCCGTCGGTGATCTCAAAATTCATTGTGCGCAGGCATGCCGGCATTTCGGTGGCGGAGACAAACCAGGCGTTCGCGCCGAATGATACCGGCCAGGGGCCGGCCCCCAAACCGTCCCATCCATACCAGGGAAAGGTGAATGCCTGGGATGACAGGCTGGTAACCTTAACCCTCAATCCCGAATGGCGGTACTCGGGCAGCATGGTTGCGGGTACACTCATGGCTGGCAGATGCACGCCCTGCCGGTCTATGGTCACCGATTCCCCCGGCTCATGGGTCCAGTTGTCGAATACCGGGATTTTTATGTAGGGATCAATGCTGAATCCAAAATCCCACCCGCCGCTTGCAGGGTCGTATGCAAACCTGTCCACATCCATGGAGCGCACACCAATGCGGGCGAAGCCAAGATCCAGCTCGGGCGAGGGGATGCGGCAAGTCGATCCGAACAGGTCGAACTCGGGAGCAGTGTCGTGGCCCATCGAACCCGCGAGCCGCATTCCACAGGGTTCGGTATTGGCATAATCCAGCCGGACAGCCCCTGACATTTCAATCTCATATTCCAGGGATCCGTCGTCTGTATCGGCCATAAAGGAGCCGCTCATCTGCGTAAATTGAAGGTCGACGCGGGCCGGATCTCCGCCGAGAGACTCTCCGAAAGGCTGGAAGCACTGGAAATTGCTGCTGATCACGGTATCGTCAAGATCCAGTCCCCAGGCCCGGCAGGGGCTCGGCATGCCCAGCACGCTGATGCCCGCACTGGCCGAGAAATGCTGCTCGGGCAGGGTTACACTCACCTGATCTACCGAGAGGCTCAGATGATCGCCCTCAAACCGGAACAGGTCCTGCCCGGTTGCCGTAAGCGTGCCGCGTAACCCGCCGGGAGTGAGGTCGAGCTGACCGGCCGCATCAAGCAGGCCAAAAGCCTGTGTCTCAATCGAGGCGGAGGTCGTGATGCCGAGCCCGAATTCGTAACGCATGCCCGAAAGTGACAGCATGGTCGACTCACCCAGCAGAAGTCGGTTCAGCCGGTCGATGCTGATGTCGACCCGACCACCGGTAATCACCGGATTGTTCAGATCGCTCTTCAGAATGGTCAGGTTTTGGGCTGCAGACCGCACCGTAATGGACTCGTCAAGTTCCGTGAAGTTGAAACGCACCGTTGCCGGGCCGTTGAGCGTGTAATATGTGCCCGAATCGGTGATATCGAGCTGCTCAAGATCGGTCATTACGGCAAGCCCGGGAATCAGATTGATCGACAACAGCTGATCCAGATCGCCGGATCCAAACAGGTCGTCGCTGTACGTGAACGTATAGATTTCGCTGCGGCCCTCATTTTTCACGGGAAGTTCGGCATCGCCCAAATCGGTTGGAACCGATCCGGTTGCCGTGACCTGCCATGCGTACGTATTCCCTTTTTCGAGGGGAAGAAATTCGCCGGTATAGGGCAGAATGGTCATATTGCTGATGGTTTCGCGGGCGTGTTCCCGGTTGCTGAGAATGGCATCGCCGGGATTCTGACCATCGAACATCTGTACCAGTAAAATCTCATACTCCATGAGCGATCCGGCGGGAGCGAGCACCGGTGTCCATGTAAACATGGGTACACCTACGGCAACCGTACTTCGGTCGGGAGGGGTAAGCAACTGAGGTGGCTGCGGGTAACGGACCAGAAAATTGGAAACACCGGGGATACCGGAAAATGTCTGTCCGGTCACGGTGGGCTGAGCTTCGATGTTCAGCATGTAATTTCCCTCGGGTAGGGCGCCGGATTGCAGCACCTGATTGCGGACCTGCCGGTCGAGGTCGGCAAAGATATCCTGTTCTCTTCGCTCGAATCGCACCTGCTCAAAGAAGGGGGAGAGCAGGTGGATTCCCGGTTCATAAGTCACCGGTCGGGATGTTTCTTCGACAAGTACCCGGCCGTCTTTCACGACCTGGATTCGAAAAACCATGTCGACCGGCTGACCCTGCACATTGATCACATTGAGCTGCACCCGGTACAAACCGGTCCGGAAATTGCTCTCCAGTTCGGTAACAAAGGGGGATGTGAGCACGGGAGGCACACCAAGTACGTTTACCTGAACCGTGGTCTGCGCACGGACACCGGATAGACCCGAAACAAATATCAGGAAGATGGCAGTGAGGCAGCGTATGACCTGACGGGTTGAACGCCCAAACCGGTAGTTGCGGGATTGGGGAGCTGACTCATGCCTGTTGCAGATTTTAGCGGTAAAATTTCCCATGTCTGTTCCTGATCGGTGAATAATTGGTAGTCTCCTCAGAAGTTGTGCTGGTACTGTAGCCGGACATCGAATTCTGAAAAAGCCGGGGGACCTCCTGTATCGGCGAAATTGCTCATTGAGCGGAGGTTGAGGCGAAGAGAATTTGTGGTAGTGATCCGGTAGCTGGCCATTATATTGCCGTTTACCTGTCTGCTGGTCGTGGTAATACCCGGGCCCTCCATGGTGGGCCTGGTGAATGAATTCTGGGAGTAGCCCCCCGATAAATTCAGCGTTAACGAACGGTCAAAAAATGAAAACCCCGAACCCAGGGTGATGCCATACGCTGTAAAATCGCTGCCGGCCGCTTCGCCCCAGAGGCCGTTCAGCGACGAGTTCAGCGATAGTCCCGAAGGCAGCCCAAGTGTGTAAGTCAGCATGGAAGTGATAGTGCTGCTGCCCGAATTGCGCTCCTGGTAGTTGGAAGGCAGCCGGGCATCCAGCTGCTGATAAACACCCGCCATTGCGATGCTGTGCGATATATTGCCCGAAAACAGCATCAGCACAGGCTGAAGCTGGAACATCCTGGAGAGCTGGCGCTGTGAAAGCTCGGGAACATCCGGGCTGTCGGAGGTGGCCTCGGTGCGGTTGTCGAAAAGTGAAAAGCCGGCACCCAGCGAGAACGACCCGGTGATCTGGGTGCGGGTGTTCAGTGAGATATCCTGCCGCTTCTGGGTAAAAAGACGGTTCCCGAGCAGGTTATCGCGCCCGATGCGCACGGAAGAGTCGATACTGAAGCGGTTGCCGAACAGGTAAAGACGTGGCTGGAAGGTCCACAATTGCTGATCGTCGCGCATCTGCCGCTGGCCGATGCTTTCAAAGCCGGGTTGTATGCGTTCATAACCGACCCGCAGCTGAAACGGATCGATATTGAGTTCGGTATGGGCCTGGCCGGCGAAGCTGACCCGTGTACTGACGCGGGGCCGGAACAGATCGATGATCCAGCCCGGAGCACCTGAGTCGGAAGCGTCGAGGGCAGGGCTGCGGGTGTCGCGGCTGAAAGCCGAGAAGGTGGTCTCAGCACCCAGCCGGAATGCCCGGTTGAACAGGCTGACCTGAAAGTCGGGGGTAAGGGAAAGATTCTCGGCAGGCGACGGTACCGGTATGCCCGGAGGCATCAGGTCCGGATCGTCGGGAAAACGAATCGAACCTGCTATATCCCGCCCGTACAGACCTGACAGGTTGAAATAGGATCCGGAGGTGCTGCCATAACCAATTTTTGTGGCATAAATCCAGCGTTCGAATGAAGGCTGACGAAGTCCGGTACCGGTTTCAAAGTCGACGGCCCGGTTTGCCTGCCCCACACCGGCCTCGAAACGTAACAGACCGGGGGAGAGTCGGATTTCACCTCCCCGGATGCGGGTACCACTCATGCCGAATCGGGAGTGGTTGGGCGAAACGTCGCCCGCCGCAACGCTGATCCATCGCCACGAACCACTAAAACCAATCTCATTCATCGACTGTCGCAGCCGGGAGTCGTCGGTACTGTACCGAAAACTCAGGCCCGAGCGGAATCCCAGTACCGAATACGACAGATTGGCTGTTGTGAGTGCTCCGAGTGGTTCCCGCCGGTTTACAGAACGATTGGTGGTGTACCCGTGCCCTTGAAGGCTCACATTGCCGCTGAGGGTGTAGAGCCTGACGTTTGTATCGCCGAAGGTACCCTGAGCAACACCCGCTCCTGGCAGAACAGCAATAAGAAAAAGTGAGATTGTACCTGCAAGAACCGGTATTGCAACTCTCACAACTGCTGAAACCGGATTATTGCCCCAAGTTTCCTTACCCATAAAAACTCCGTCGTATTGCTGCTTGTATAGGAAGATTCCTGCAACCGCTCAAAAATTCTCACCACGGCTGTAAAGAACCCGTTATGTCTGCAATACGAAAAAAGGAGTCAAATCAGATCATTATGACTGATGAAAAGTTTAAAATGTTGATTTAAGCAGGTACCGGAGCAGGTACTGGAGCTGGTTCATGAGGAGGTGCCAGTGCTGGTGCCGGAGCCGGAAAACAGGTTTGTCAAATCAGGTTCACGATCTCTATCCGGTTTATTTTTTCCCCCATGAATCGTTCAGCCAGCTGCTGGAAACGCTGAGGTTTATCGCTTACATAGCACTCGAAACTTCCCTGTCGGCTGCCTTCACTGTTCATCATATTCTTACTTTCAAGCAGTTCAGTTGCCATCCGGGCGATCGAATCAGCCGAATCAATAATCCGGGTTGTGGTGCCATTGAGAATTTCTGCTATGCCATCGCGGAACAGCGGATAGTGGGTACATCCAAGGATGAGTGAATCGAGATTTTTACCCTTAAGGTCGCTGAGATAGGTTTGCAGGGTCAGCGTCGCGATTTCATTGTCGGTCCAGCCCTCTTCGGCGAGGGGTACAAGCATCGGGCATGCCCGGCTGAAAACCCTGATTCCGGGATCAAGTGCAGTCAATGATTTGTCGTAGGCACCCGAGCCGATAGTGGCCAGTGTTCCGATAACACCGATCGATTTACCGCCGGCCTCAACGGCAGCACGTGAGCCTGCCTCAATCACACCAAGGGCCGGGATTTTTCCGCACCGGGTTTTCACCTCTTCATGGGCGGCAGCGGATACCGTATTACAGGCAATCAGTACCAGCTTAACGTTCTTCTTCAGCAGAAAATCGGTGATCTGAAGGGCGTACTGCCTCACAGTCTCCACACTTTTGATACCGTAAGGCACCCGTGCCGTATCACCGAAGTAGATAATATTTTCCCGGGGGAGTGCTTTCCGGACCGCTTTGACAACGGTCAATCCGCCGATTCCGGAATCAAATATGCCGATTGACGACTCGGGGCTTGTACTCATGTTATATCTGTGATGATCGGGTAAATAGTGATTAATCAGTCTGGATGGAAGCTAAGGTAAAAGAACGGATATACAATCGGAAGCACAATTCCCGGATTGAAATATTATCATCGTGAAAAAAACCAATATGGAACACAGTAACCGGGCTCACCTGTCGTTCGTTTCGTGTTTCATGTGTATGTGTATGTGTATGTGTATGTGTATGGCATTCAACAGGATGTACAGTGATATTGCCCTGACCCACCACCCATTACAGTTGCCTCGCCAGAACCGCTGTCTGTTTCATCTGAATGCTTTTCCCGTTAACCGGATCGTGAGCGTTGAAAAGGATGACATAGATCCCGATTCGACCGGAAATGCCGTTGTCGGTCAGGCCGTCCCAGATGAAACTGCCTTCAAAGCCCGCCCTTTCCCGGTCGGCAAGCCGGCGTACCAGCCGCCCGTACCGGTCATAGACCAGAATGGTGACAAGATAGTCCGGACCATCGAGGTTATAGGAGATAAACAGATTATCGTCGTGCCCGTCGCCGTCGGGCGAGAAGGGATTCGGCGAAACCGATAACCCTCGGTTGGTTTCATCGGTGCCGGGGAGCTGAAGAATGGAGTTAGGTGCCCCCGGTGTGCCACCTGCCGGCATCACGTTCGAGCTCCAGTTGCGGGCGTCATCAGATGGCCCGCCCGGATGTATGCGCTCCAGGCTGATACCTCTTGTATCGTGTAAATTGGCATTGTGCCAGCCGGGAGAATAGGCAACCGAATCGAGTACCAGGCCATTCTGCACCGCCAGGTAGACCGTTTTGCCGGCAGATGTCAGGTTCAGGGTTGACCTTCTGGCCTGCAGCCATACGGGTAGACGGGCCAGCCCGAAAAAGCGCGATAGTGAGGTTTCCGCGAAACCTTTGGCCGTGTCGGCATAGATCAACCCGTAACCTCCGGGCGGGAGCCATGCGGTTTCATGGCCAGCAGGCTCCACGGTACGGACCTGGCCGTCTTTGTCGGGTTCATCGTGAAGATGGATGCCCGCGAGTGAGACCGTTCTTTCCGACCGGTTGAAAAACTCCACATATTGGGACTGGTCGGGAAAGGAGCCGTAGCGGTTCTGTATGGGCTGGTACATGATTTCATTGATCACAAGGTCGCCCGGCGCGGGTTTTCGTGCGAGTGGCAGTTCAAGCACGTCGGCGCTGTTCCCGGCAACATCAACCGCCTGGTGTATCCCGATCATAATCTCCTGATCTGTTATGCCGGGTGGCAGCGAAATGGTAATCCTGTTCGATTGAAAGGGATTGAAATCCTGAATCTGTACTGTTCCGCTGCCGGCCCTGATTACGGGTGGGAAGGATGTGTCCAGAAATTCAGAGAACAGAATTTCAGCTGTTTCAGGACCCCTGACAACAGCTTTCACCACTTCAGGCGGAATCAGATCGGGTTTATAATTCCTGTTAATTGAACCTGCACTGTGGCCTGTTGGGTGAGACACCCAGTTTGCCGGATCGTTGGATGCAGCGTCGGGGTCGATCCGCTCAAGCGACCGTCCGTCAGCGTCACCGCCCCATGAGGGCTGATAGCGGAGGGTATCGATTAGGGCCTCATTCCTGTTTTTCAGGAAAATGGCATCCCCAAAGCGGCTGAATCCGGGCAGATTGAGGGTTATGTGTATCACTGATGGTGGGATTTCAACAAGCCCGGGCCCGGCTGAAAAGACGGCGGTTTCTCCCGGACGTACAATCAGATCGGGTGAGTCGGGAATACGGATTGTGGCCGAACTCCGCCCGATTGTCCAGCCCGAAAGATCGATATTTTTTGCTGAGCGGTTCACCAGCTCGATAAACCTTGGCACCACGCCGTCAACAGGCCTGTACAGTATCTCATTTACGATCACATCCCGGTAGACGGCCTCCTCAATATGGTAATAGAAGAACGAGTGGGTGTATGGATTCACGGGAATACCGAATACGTCGGTTACGTAGTGCATGTCGAACCGGTATTCTGCAGCATTGACCATGGCACCGCCAAGATGAATATGGAATTCCACAGCCGATATCATCTGCACCGAATCGACAGGTATGCCGGGCGAAAGGGTAACCTGGCCCGGACGGATGCTCTGCCCGTCCATCGGACGGCTGAAATGCAGAACAATTGTTCCGGAATCGGGTGTCCGGAGTTCCAGCAACGCGGGCGGTGATTCCGGCGGCCTGGCCGTATTGGGCAGCCCCGGGGTGCCGCCATTAACATTTTCCGATACGGCCCAGTTTTCGGGGTAGACGGAACTGACCAGCGGTGACCGCCGCTCGACCGACCGGCCGCCGGCATTGAACAGGCCTGGCTGATATTCAAGTGAATCGATCAAAACCCCGCCGGGGCCGAACAGGCGCACCTGATCACTGCTTGCCCGGTTCAGTGAGGGGAAACGATCCATCCGGAGCCAGGGCCCCGGTCCGAACCGGTTCTGAAGCGCCTGTGCATTGGTGGTTACAACCAGATACCCGCCGGGTTCAAGCGTTCGGTCGTTCTCCGTGATTATTCTGGTTGCCGTCCCCCGGTCGCGTAGCTCCCAGCCCTTCAGATTGTACCATCCGGGACCGGGGTTGTACAGTTCCACATACTGGGGCAAGCCACCGCTGTCGTCGTACAGATATTCGTTGATCACCACGCTGCCACTGCCGGGAGCGTCGTGCAGCAATATCCGGATGGTGGTATGTGCCAGTTCCTGCCCGTAATAATCGCTGATGCCGCTAAGTTCAAGGTCTGCCGGGCCGCCCGGCAGGGTTTCCGGGAAAACCAGTTCCACCACCGACGGTGTGATTTTTTGCACACCCACTGGCGTGAATACATTGCCGGCATGATCCGCTTTTGGTTTGTTATACGGGGAATCAGGCCGGATTTGTCCGGGTTCAGCAGATTCAGTAATGGGCATTGGACCGGGACTTGTTCCGGCGGCAGATCCATTGTTAACTGTCCCGTTGTTATCCCTCCCGGCGAGAATCCGGTATGATGCCGGATCATCGGAGCCTGAAAGGTCCGACTCGGAGTAGTGAATCCTCAACCGGTCGGGACCAGCCCGTTCAGTCTGAATCACAAAGGCCGGATTTTTCGAGATGCGCAGATCGCCCCAGTAAAACCGGTTTGCCCGTGTAGCCGTATAGATGGCTTTGAATATGAACCACCCGGTAGCCTGATGGGTCTGGTCGAAACCGGGCATACCGTCGGGCTGCGGGGGCGTACCCCGCCCTTCGGATGAGAAAATCTGCCATATTCCGTTATTGCCGCGACTGATTTTCAGGTTATAACCTTTGCCTGCCTCAATCAACCGGTCTCCATGGGTTATTACACCTGCCTCCCGGCCATTATCGATACGCACAAGCCGGAAGTGTTTGGCCGACCCGCTCTCCCCGATACGGATGGCATACCCGTTACCCTCATCCGGATTTTCATCATCGCTGATCAGATGAACATAGCTCCGGTTGTTGTTGGATGTGGCGAAGTCGAGCATCACATGAAATTCCCAGCTCCCGTATGCGGCAAATACCGGAATGGAAAGCCACGACACACCGCCGTTATCTGAATCCCCGTCAAGTTGCAGAAGCGGGCCATCACCGTTGTCAATTGTAGTGAAATGAGACGTTATCCCACCCCAGGAGGGGGCTATTCCGTCAGAAAACGACTCATCAACAACCACAACCTGGGCCCGGCTTGGCACTGTTGCAATAAATGACAGCGCTGCAGTCAGTATTGCCATTATCAGGCTATAAACCGTACTACTTTTCAAAACTCTCCTGATTAATCGTACAGACCGGGGGCATCACCAGTATCAGCATTCTGCCCGGGGGCATCACCAGCGTAAGCATTCTGCACAGCCGATGCGGTGCTGAATAGTACGTGTGGCCGGCCGGTTCTGATGTTTGAAGTATTAAACCTGACTAATAGAGTAAAACGGAGGCCATCCCTTACAAAAAATCCGGGTTGTATTCTGCAATTAGGTTCACCTGCCTGAACTGAGGTGATCTTGCGGCCAATATATGTACCAACAGCGTGTTGAGGAGATGAGCCGGGCTGGACCGAACTGATTATTTATTCTAATCCGGCATCTCCCGGCCTGCAGAAGTATTCTGATCTGGTGATTGGTCTTCAATTAACTCGGGCGGAACCGGCAGTCCGGAGAGGTCCTTCTTTGGCCAGATGATAGAAGCGCCAATCGACCCGCCGATAAGCAGAATGATCACAGCAAGTACGATCAGAATGGGAATGGTAATTACATCCTCCAGCACCATTTTGAACCCGACAAATATGAGTATGATGGAGAGGCCGTAGTGCAGATAGTGGAACAGGCGCATCACTCCGGCAAGCGCGAAATAGAGCGCCCGCAGCCCGAGTATGGCAAAAGCGTTGGCACTGTAGATGATGAACGGGTCGAGGGTTATGGCCATAATGGCGGGTATGGAATCCACAGCGAAGATGATATCAGTGGTTTCAACCACAATCAGAACCACAAAAAGGGGAGTGGCTACAAGATGCTTGCGCCGCCGTACAAAAAAGCGGTCGCCGTGGTAATGCTTTGATATGGGCATGAACCGTCCGAAGAGCCTCAGTACGGGGTTTTTTTTGGGATGTATCTCCTTGTCTTTTTCCCACATCATCTTTAAACCGGTGTAAATAAGGAATGCGCCGAATACGTAGATGATCCAGTGGAATTTGGTGACGAGGGCAACGCCGGCAAAGATGAATATGGCCCGGAAGACCAGGGCCCCCAGAATTCCCCAAAACAGTACCTTGTGCTGGTATTCGGCGGGAACCCGGAAATAGGTGAAAATGAGCAGGAAAACGAACACATTGTCCATGCTCAGCGATTTTTCGATCAGATAGCCGGTCAGAAACTTCAGTGCGATCTCCGTGCCCATGTAATACCAGAGACCCACGTTGAAAACCAGCGCCAGAGCAATCCAGACTGCTGTCCAGCCCAGGGCTTCGCGGATGCTGATCACATGGTTGTCGCGGTGAAAAACTCCCAGATCGATCAGCAGCATCAGTATAATGAATGCGTTGAAACCAATCCAAAGCCAGATATTGTCGATCATTGAACAGAATCCAATTTTTGTATATTGTTGCCGTACCGAGGGTTAATGGCCTGCGGGCCAGACTGGGTTAAATATTACAGAAGCCAAATATACGGGACTTCTGAAGTCCCGTTTACAAAATGTCTGCAGAAATGAAACAATCAGAAGAAGAGGTAACATTCCGGAGGGCTATATTGACGGTTACAGGAAGTGTTCAGGGAGTGGGTTACCGCTATTTTACGTTCCGAAATGCCCGCAGGCTCGGCCTGAAGGGATGGGTAAGGAATATGGCCGACGGGAGGGTAGAGGTGGACGTTGAAGGACCGACCGATATGATCGCCGATCTGGCAGACATGCTGAAAGAGGGGCCTCAGGCCTCCGGTGTGGAGTTGGTTGAACTGAACTGGTTGCCGTGGACAGGGGAGTATGAAGATTTCAGGATCAGGCGATGATTCGTCTGTTTACAGCGGTACAACTGCCGGATCATATCCGTGAAGCGATACCGATCCCTGACAGCAGCGGCATAAAAACAGTATCTGAAGAAAATCTGCACATCACACTGCGCTATCTGGGCGAAATCCGCCGCGAAAGGGTGCAGGAACTGCGCAACGCACTCCGAACGGTCAGCTTCAATCCGTTCGCGGCCACCGCTGCGGGTACAGGCTGCTTTCCAAACCGGCGCAATCCTGCCGTACTGTGGGTCGGGGTTGAGCCGGCCGGCCAGATAGAGGCCCTCTTCTACCGGATCGAGGATGCCCTTAACCCACTCGGTTACGGGCCGGAAAAGCGCCGTTTCCATCCCCACATTACGGTTGCCCGGCCTCGTCCCCGCGCAAAAAAGGCGGCCATCGATTTCCTGGATCAGTACAGTGACTTCAGCGCAGGTGAATTCGCTATCGACGAGTTTGTGCTCTATGAAAGCATTCTCAGACGCGAGGGCCCGGAATACCGGATGGTTGAAGTTTACGGAGGCGGGTAACAGTAAACAGGATGTGATCAGGGTTGGAGACTTTCCCGGAATTGTGATATAATGGCCAGGACGGGTATTTGGGCCTGAGTTTTTCGAGTTTTGGAGGCTCTGGCGGCTTTCTAAAAAGCCTACAGACGCTTCAACTTAATGCCGGCTCCCGGGCCTGCACTACAGGTAACAAATTTGTCACTACCCGTATAGTGTTGCCCGTTTAACGATAAAATAAGTTGCCTGCAGTGAAATCCTCCCAAATCACTTCGCCGACCACTTCCACATTCTATTGTTCTAATGTTCTATTGTTCAATTGTTCTCTAATTCGAGGCATACCATGATTATAAAAGGTTCTGACATAAACATCCGCACCCGTGGCTTTTCCGATATTTGCGACATTACCGGGCAGGTTGAAACGGCGGTCCGCGAGGCCGGCATCAGCGAGGGGATTGTGAACATCCACATAATAGGATCAACGGCTTCGGTCTCTACTATCGAATATGAGCCCGCCCTGGTGCAGGACATGAAAGACAAACTCGAGCAATTCGCACCCCACGATATGCCTACACGGCATGGCGATACCTGGGGCGACGATAACGGTTTTTCACATATCCGGGCCACGATGATGGGACCGGGCATTACCGTTCCGGTTACGAATGGCGAAGTACTTCTGGGTACTTGGCAGCAGATCATTGTAATCGACCATGATAACCGTCCGCGCGACCGGCGCATATTTGTTCAGGTGATCGGGGCGTAAACTGATACCCTGAAGACGCCGTAGTATGCCGGAGCCCGAATTTTAAGCGGATTGCAACAGGATCATTTTTTAATGTCAGTTTTGGTTTAAATTGAGAAGTGAATATTCACCCCAAATAAAACGATTATGTCAAAACAGATCATCTATTATGTTCTCCTGGCAACGGGGGTCATTGTAATTTTTACCGGCCTGTTCATTTTTTTTGCCAATTATGGTGATACAACCGTCAGCGGGATTGCATCGCAGGTGGTTGGCATTATCCTGTTGTTCAGCGGTATTGTGAATATATTTGTCGGAGTGAGTGTGAGCAGGCAGGGCATCCGGAGAAGTGAAGGTGATACCCATCATCAGGGTAGTACCCATTTCTGATTTTTTATAACCTAAGGTCTGAAATATGATGAAAAGCGCCATTTGGCTTATTCTTTTCCTTGGCGGCATCTACCTGGCCATGGGTGCTTTTCTGTACATTTTCCAGGGTAAACTGCTTTTCTATCCGACCCGGACCCTGGTATACTATCCCGATGCGGCGGGGCTTGATTATGAAGATGTCTATCTGCAGACCGGGGACGGGGAGCGGCTCCACGGATGGTATGTACCACATGAAAACCGAAGAGGTACGCTGCTGTTTTTTCATGGCAATGCAGGTAATATTTCCGGCAGGATTGAAAGCATCAGGCAGTTTAATCAACTGGGCCTGGATGTGTTCATCATCGACTACCGTGGTTACGGCAAAAGCACCGGCCGGCCAAACGAAAAAGGGCTGTATACCGACGCGCTTACGGCATATGATTACCTTACACTTGAGCGCGGAATACCCCCCGATTCCCTGATTATCTTCGGGCGGTCGCTGGGCGGGTCGGTTGCCGCATATCTGGCCAGCGAAAAACCCGCCGCTGCTCTGGCGCTTGAATCCACCTTTACCTCCGTGCCGGATGTGGCCAGGGGCTATTATCCTGTTTTTCCGGTAGGCCTGCTCACCCGCTACAAACTGCCCACAATTGAATATCTCAGAAAGTTTGAGGGTCCGGTCCTGATCGCACACAGCCCCGACGATGAGCTCATCAGCTACCGTTTCGGCCGGGAATTATATGATGCAGTGATCGGGCCCAGGCAGTTCCTCGAAATGCGCGGCGGCCACAACGACGGATTTTTCGTGACAGGCAGAGCTTATACCGATGGTTATGATCGTTTTTTTACTTCGGTATTGGGCAATAGTGAGGATGCGGTTGTGCGGGATTGATGGCTGAAGTATTGAGTATTGAGTATTGGGTAATGAGACACAAGACATGAGACGCAAGACACAAGACATGAGACGTGAGGAGCGAGGCGTGAATTTGGTGGTGGTGGGGTGATTTGTTTATATCGGTGATTAAGCTTGAGTTTTTAATTTTGAATGGGTACATATATAGGTAAGGATCGTGTATAGATAAGGATCGCGTAAACTTGAACGCTAAAATTTTTTACAGTTAGTATGAACCACATTATTATTACGGGGCCGACAAAAGGAATTGGATATCATCTTGCCAAAAAACTGGCCGACAGGGGTACTGTACTTCACCTTGTGGCGCGCAGCGAAATGGATGACCTGAAGGATGAACTGGCCAGGGAAGGTGGCGAGGTCTATGCCTACCGCGCTGATCTTACACAAACGGAAAATATCGGAATACTGATGGACCGCATATTCGGGCGAATAAAGCCCGGCGACACCCGGAAAGTGGTGCTGATCAGCAATGCCGGAACGCTGAGCCCAATGGGGCCGCTTGGCAAGTACGACATAGCGGATTATCGTACCAACCTGGAGCTTAACTTCGTGGCGCCGGCCCTGCTGAGTCACGCTTTTGTTCAGCACCTCAACCGTTTCGACTGCGACAAACGGATCATCTACATCTCATCGGGTGCGGCGAACCACCCCTATCCGGGCTGGAGCCACTACTGCAGCACCAAGGCCGGTACCGATATGCTTATGAAATGCATCGCTGTTGAACAGGATGATCTGGAGAGTCCCGTGCAGGTGATGGCCTACAACCCCGGCCGTACCGAAACAGATATGCAGGCTGAGATCAGGAAGCAGAAATATGAGGATTTTCCAGCCGTGGAGAGTTTTATCCGTGCGAAGGAAAAGGGCAATCTGAATCCGCCGGCCGACGTGGCGGCACATATAGCGGGTTTTGTGACTTCGGATAGATTCCCGGTCGGGGAGATCGTTAAATTTAATCCGGCATAGCGAATTTATTAACAGTATTCTCCGCCTGCCTGTCACTTATCTGATGATAAGCAGATATTACTGGAGGCGCTGCTGGAATTTTTGCGTTTGTGCAGCCTTCTGTTTCATCAGCCGCTCGCGGCGCATTTCCTGTTCAAATTGCGCCAGACCACGCCATTCGTTTACCCGCAGCCGGAGCGACCACATAAACACAACGAGCAGTAGTGTTATCGTAATTGTTGAAAGATAGAACTGCAGGCCAAAACCCGATCCGGCAGCACCGGCCAGCAGCCCGATACCCGTTATTACACAGAAATACACCAGCCACCCCCATTTTTTAAGCCTGAAAAGCAGATAGATTACATAAGGGGTAAGTATCACGGTTATCCAGAGCATCAGCGCAACCGCAAGCTGGTACAGCCAGGGTATGCCGTAGAAAAATTCAATTCTCGAATCGCTCCAGTTCAGAATCTTGTGCAGCCTGTTCAGGTAGTATAGGGGTTCGGCAGTGTTCATCCGCCAACGTTAAGGAAATATGAAGAAATTAAAAAAGAAGCTACGCCCTTTCACCCCCGATTACGAATTTTGGATCTAACGTATTGGTGGTCAATGCTTTTGATTTTTTCATCGGTGGCTCAGGGATGTATTTCCAGATAATGATTGCGGCAGTGATCGCGAATAAGGAGGCGAACATGGTGTTGCTGGCATAACCGTAACCGGCGAAGGTGAGCCCGGCGAGCGCGCCGCCCAGCCCGAAGCCGGCCTGGCCGATGGATGCGCTCAGGCTCATGAGCATCCCGCGCTTTTCGTCGCTCTCAAGAGTGGTAAGTAGGGCCTGGAAGGGTGTTACCCGCATTGCAACCAGCATCATCGTTAGAAAGAAGAGGGGATAGGCTATCCAGAACTGCTGAATGATATAGGTGGTTCCAAACATGATGATGGAAATCCCCACACAGGAGAACAGAATGAGCCCGCGCCGGCCGATCTGGTCGGAAAGCTTGCCCATGCGCGGGCCGGTTATAACGTTTGCTATTCCGCCGATCATAAACATAAGGGCGATTTCATTTCCCGATATGGAAAAGGTGTTCATGAGCCAGGTGGGCAGATAGATTACATAGAGGCCAACACTCACAAACATGGCGAAGAAGGCCATAACAGCTGCAAATACTTTTAATTTGCGCAGCATGGCCCAGTAACCGGTCAGGGCCGACCTCACGGTTACCGGATGCAGCGACCTCTGAACCGGTGGCTGTGGGACGTATTTAAGTATCAGCACCCAGGTGAGCCCCATGGTTACCGCGAACATCAGAAACGGGATGCGAAAACCGAAATATTCACCCAGAATGGTACCAAGGGGAATGCCGATAATCTGTCCGGAAGCGGCCCCGCTCATGATCCATCCGTTGGCCCATCCCCGGCGCTCATAGGGAAAATAATCGCCGATATACGACACCGCCGACCCGCTCAGTATGCCGCCCGCCACACCGGTCAGCAGGCGCATCCCCATAAGGGCCTGCCAGGAAAATGCCAGGCTGTGCAGTGCAAGGGCAATCGTCATAGCGGCCGTGCCCAGCAGCAGCATGCGCCGGCGCCCGATCTTATCACTTATCGGACCGGCGATCAGGGCGAAAAAACCCACCATGAACGCGTATGCCGATACCAGCCACCCCTGCCATACCTCCGGCATGCTCAGCTGCTCGCCAATCACCGGCAACAGCGGAGATATGATCATGATCTGACTGCTGGCGGAAAAAATGAGCAGCCAAAGCGAGAAAAGAATGATTCGTTCGTATGATTTACGGCTCGTCAAAATAATATCGGGTAGGAGAACGGGGGGTTGCGTTGATGTTTACAGCAGGTTAAATGAAAAATTTGAATAAATGCATTTACAGCAGATTACGTGATAAGTTATGGAATGTTGGGGGTTTTCGTTGTAATAAGATGTTTAAACATATATTTGGTAATTCCCTGATTGACAATTTGTTATGTTAACGGGACGATACTAAAAGGTGGTAACGAAAAAGGATATTAAATCATTCTTCGAAACCACCTTTATTTGTTATAACTACGGTTAACGGGTTCCGGCAGCGACTGGCCGGGACGGTTTTTTCACCGGGTTGTTATCCGGCTTTTTTAGTGCCTTTGCACCGGAATTGATGATTCCAGACCATTTTCCAGCCATTCTTAGTTCATCTTTAAGTGAATCTCCCGACTTATCACTAAAAAATGCCATTATTTTAACCGGTTTCTTCGGATTCTGAAAAGTCAGGACCAAATCTATCTGCCTGATGGCTAAAACCGGGCTATTCGGCGACCCGGTTTTGGTTTCATCTTTCACAATCCTGCATTGATGTAACTCGTGCAGGTCAATCAGAAGCGATTCTTCAACCGCCTCATTTCTGTTGAGATAGAATATTTTAGAATGGTATTGGTCAAGCCCTATGGCGTAGCGGTCCCGCCATGAATCAAACTGTGTAAGCGACACATGATTTTTTTGGGCCAGCTCCCTGAACCTGTTGATAAAGCTGTTCGAAGAACGTCTGCTTCGTATCTCAAAATAGATTACCGGCACAAAAAACAAGGCCACCATTAACAGGGCGATGCCCATAGTGTAGATTTCTTTATCCATCGTATTATGCTGTTTAAAAATTGGGGATATGGTATATCACCAGCAATACCAGGGTTTCGGTGCTGATGAATTGTTTTTTAACGTGGACCACCCGATTGGGGGGAAGGCAGTCCACACAGCAGGATGGGATCAGAGAAAATGGTGAAAGGGGAAAAGCAATTCCCTCACGGTCAGGTTCGGTACAATACTGCCCGAATACAGCAGGTAAATGGAAGCTGCCTTAAGCAGGGGTGTTTCATCGGGTACAACCGGAATTCTGATATCCTTTGTATTGTAACCCGCGTTTGAAACAGACTGATTCCTGGATATATCCGCCAGTAAGGGGAGATGCCCGTGAATGGACGAGATAACGGTTTTGCTTTTGGGAGAAGCCGTTATTTGGTCTGGTGTATCCGCTGATACCGTATCGCCGACCGGCATCGAGTACAGCGAATGGTCAGGAAAGACCCCGCCAGTGCTGCCGTATGGCATCACAGCTGCAAACAGCAGGATCGACAGCACCGATATATATTTCACCATATCACAATGTATAAACAAAAATGATATTAATAACGCTCAGTAACGGGATATTGTTTTAAAAATCAGTGGTATCACAGATCCGTATTCCTGACTTTCAACCAGGCCAGGCCGCCGAGCAGTGCCAGCCAGACCGCCGACCTTGTCAAGGCCAGGCCGGTCGTAATTGCACTGGTTCCCAGCCCGACATCTTCGAGCACAGGGTTCGGGATGAGTGACGCGAATACATTCAGGGGCAGCCACTCCTTGATCGCGGTCGGCAGAAAGTAGCCGATTAGCGGTTCGCCGGCCATCGCATAGAGCAGCACGAGCAAAATACCCAGCCCGGTGCGCTCCAGCCAGATTCCTGCCGTCAGTCCGAATTGTATGTAGCAGAAGGCCTGCAGAAAGAACAGGGTTGCGAGCTGCAGGGGGAAGGCCGTGTCAGGGATATCGACCGGGGCGAACCCGGCAGCGAGGTAGCCCACCAGCAGTACTATGGCCGTGCTGAACAGACTTAAAATTCCCATCACCAGCCATTTGCCGGTGAGCAGGTCTACCCGGCGCAGGCCCGAGGTAACCGCCATCCTCCAGAAGCCGTTTCGCATTTCGTTGCCGATCAGCAGTATGATAAGCGCGATGAACAGGTAGTGGAAAAATCCGGCGAACCAGGTGAGATAGTGCCACACTTTTTCCATCCTCAGGATGGATTCGATGGGCACCCGCTCCCCGTTTACCTGGATCATGTCGAGCCTGGTGAAAATCCGGAAAAAGAGCAGCATCAGTATGGCATAAATGCCCGGCAGTACCCAGAAGGCTCTGTAGCCGATCAGCTTGTTGTATTCTATGGTGAGTATGCGGCGCATCAGTTGTCCCCCTTTATAAGATCAAGGAACCGGGATTCCAGTTTTGTTGCCCGGCGCAGCAGGTGGGTTGCACTCAGCCCGGCCCGGGCAACCGGTTCCGTAATGCGTTCCATCGGGGTGGCCGGATCGACCGTTAGCTCCAGTATGTTTCCGTTCCTGACGATTTTCTTCACAAGGGTGTTTTTTTCAAGCACCGACTGCAGCTTGTCCAGGTTATCTGCGGCGATCTCGATCACATCAGCCGATTTCAGCAGTTCGGCGGTCGTACCCTGCGCGAGCAGCTTGCCCTTGCTCAGTACGGCCACATGGGTGCACACTTTTTCGACCTCGTCCAGAATATGGCTGGCCAGTATTACGGTGCGTCCGCATCGGGCCTCATCCATAATGAGCTGGCGCACGTCGTAAATACCCTGCGGATCCAGCCCGTTGGTGGGCTCGTCGAGTACCAGCACCTCCGGATCGCCCAGAAGGGCCGCGGCCAGGCCCAGCCTCTGTTTCATACCCAGCGAGTAGGTGTGGAAGTTGCTCTTGCGCCTGTCGTAGATGCCGGTCTTAACCAGGGCGGGTTCAATGGAGTCGTACCCTGTACCGCGTATATCGGCAACGATTTTCAGGTTCCGCTCACCCGTCAGATAGGGCAGAAAGTTCGGTTTCTCAAGCAGGGATCCCACCTTGCGCAGATGCTCCGGCCCGGGCTCATCACCGAACCAGCTCCAGCTTCCGCTGTTGGCCCTGATGGCTCCAAGGATGATGCCGAGGGCGGTGGTCTTGCCGCTGCCGTTCGGCCCCAGGATGCCGTATACAGATCCACGTGGTATAGACAGCGACAGCCCGTCGAGGGCCTGGATGGCGCCGTAACGCTTGCTGAGATTTTCCGTTTTCAGGATGATGTTCATGCAGAATATTTTGTGACGGACGCTCCCTGAGACAGGTTAAATCCCCGGATCCGGATTCGATTGATCATACGCATACGCTATATGGTGAGCCATGTTACCGTTTTTCTCGGGATAATTTACTGATGATGTACTTCTCCGCTTCCACCAGAATAAAAACAGCCAGACCTGCGCCCAGCGGATAGAGCCAGTAGTACAGACCGATCGGGGCCGTTTCGAAAAACAGGTTCATGAATGGCGCGTAAACAAAGATCAGCTGCAGTACAATCAGCACCCCGGCGGCGATGAAAGCGTATTTATTGTTGAAAAAACCTTTGCCGAGGCTCGGAGCCCCGATCCTGCGGCAGTTGAACAGGTAGAACAGCTGCCCCGCGACCAGGGTGTTGACCGCGATGGTCCTGGCCTCTTCGATCTCCAGAGACTGAACATATTTGAAAATCAGAAAGGTGATACTGCCGATCAGTACCGACACAAAAAGGATTCTCCACAGAAATACTCCGCCAAGAATGGGATCGTCCGATTTGCGCGGTGGCCGCTCCATCACTTTCATCTCCATCGGCTCGAACGAGAGGGCCAGTGCCAGGGTTACCGCCGTAACCATGTTTATCCAGAGAATCTGAACCGGTGTTATCGGCATCACGATTCCCAGAAGGATGGCCGATACCAGCACCAGCGCTTCGGCCCCGTTAGTCGGCAGAATGAACAGCAGCGCTTTGCGGATGTTGTCATAGACTGTGCGGCCTTCCTCGATGGCATGTACAATGGTGGCAAAATTGTCGTCGGCCAGTACCATTTCGGATGCATCCTTGGTCACTTCCGTACCCTTTATACCCATGGCAATGCCTATGTTGGCCTTTTTGAGCGCGGGCGCGTCGTTCACCCCGTCGCCGGTCATGGCGCACAGTTTTCCGTTTTTCTGCAGGGCCGTTACCAGCCTCAGTTTGTGCTCCGGGCTGGTGCGGGCATACACGTCGTATTCACTGACCACACCCTCCATCTCTTCGTCGCTCATTTCTTCGAGTTGTTGCCCGGTCATTACCTTCTCGCCATCGCCGATGCCGATCTCTTTTCCGATGGCCCTGGCCGTTATGGCATGGTCGCCGGTGATCATCTTCACCTTAACACCGGCACTTTTGCACTCTTTAACGGCTTCAATCACCTCATCTCTCGGGGGATCGATAATGCCGATTACTCCCAGAAATACCTTCCTTTGTTCGAGATCGTCTTTCTCGAGTTCCGTCCTGTTTTTATCGGTCTTGCTGAAGGCGGCCCCGAGCAGGCGCTGACCTTTGGCGGCCACTTCCTCCATTTTCTCTTCCCAGTACTGTGTGTCGACCTCCTTTTCGCCATCTGAGGTAAGCTGCCGGTTGCACATTTCGAGCACCCTCTCCGGGGCCCCGGTCATGAATACATACACATCCCCGTCTACCTTGTTGAGCGTGGCCATGTATTTGTGGTCCGATTCGAAGGGTATGGTATCGATGCGTTCAGGCTTGAAATCCTCAAGCCCGGCTTTGTAGCTCAGGGTGAGCAGGGCGCCCTCGGTGGGCGATCCGGTAAGCTTCCAGTTCCCCTCGTCGTCCTTGCCGATCTCCGAATTGTTGCTGCAGCGGATGGTGCGAAGCAGCTGCCAGAGCACCTGTTCCTCTTCCGGCTCAACCTCGCTGCCGTCACGGGTGATGTGGCCTTTCGGTTCGTATCCGGTGCCTTCCACCTCATAATCCCGGTCGGCGGTAATGATGGTTTTGGCCGTCATCTCGTTTCGGGTGAGGGTACCGGTCTTGTCGGAGCAGATTACGTTTACCGATCCCAGGGTTTCGACGGAGGGCAGCCTGCGGATGATGGCGTTCCGCGCGGCCATGCGCTGCACGCCGGTAGCAAGGGTGATGGTCATAATGGCCGGCAGCCCCTCGGGGATGGAGGCGACCACAAGGCCGATCACTGCCAGGAACAGCTCGGCCTGTGTGTAATCCCTGAAAAAATACCCGAAGGCGTAGAACAGGCCCGCGGCTGCCAGGATGACGACGGAAAGCCACTTCCCAAATTTTTCGATCTGCTGCAGAAGGGGGGTCGTTATCTGCTCAACCTCCGAAATCATCCGGTTGATCTTGCCCAGTTCGGTATCGGCCCCGGTGGCCGTAACAACACCGGTTGCTTTGCCATAGGTGACCACGGTTCCGGAGTAGGTCATCGAAAAACGGTCGCCGATTACAGCGTTCTCTTCGACGGGTTTGGTCTCTTTTTCGACGGGCACCGATTCGCCGGTCAGCGGCGATTCCTCAATCCGGAGGTCTTTCGACCGGACCAGCCGGATGTCGGCGGGAATTTTATCGCCCGATTGGATCTGAACGATATCGCCCGGCACAAGTTCTTCGGCGTCGACGGTCGTTTTTTCGCCACCGCGAATAACAACCGCCTCCAGCGAAAGCATTTTCCGGATGCTCTCCAGGGCTCTTTCGGCTTTTCCCTCCTGAAGGAATCCGATAACGGCGTTGATGACGACCACAGCCAGGATCACCCAGGTGTCGATCCAGTGATCCATCAGCGCGGTGATAACTGCCGCCACTATGAGCACGTAGATCAGAACGTTGTGAAACTGCACCAGAAGCCGCATCCAGGCGCTGCGTTTTTTACCTTTGGGGAGTTCATTGCGCCCGTATTCTTCAAGCCTTCGCCGGGCCTCATCCGCCGAAAGGCCTTTCTCGTGATCGGATTCCAGTTTTTTGACCGTTTCGGCGGCATCCATGGAATGCCATTTTGTGTCGGGTTTTTTCTCCGCAATGTCCGTCATGGGTAATTATTTTTCTTTTGTATCTGCGTCAGCGTAAGCGTTAGTATCTGTCTAAGCGTCAGCATCTGCGATAATGTTAGGGACCGTGTCTGTGTCTGATTATGACAGGTCATCAGGGTTTCAGGGCTGCTTATAAAATAATTGCCGGCATATGCCCCGGCCACGTGTTAATTTAATAATGATCGCTGCAGACATCATAATTAACGGGTTTAAATCCACTTTTTCTTTCTGAAGAAGAGAAGCATCGATCCGGCGATTCCGGTCATTAACAGCAATACCAGCGGATATCCCCAGTACCAGTGCAGTTCGGGCATATTGTCGAAGTTCATGCCGTAAACACCGGCAATGAAAGTGAGCGGCATAAAGATAGTTGCGATGATCGTAAGCACCTTCATCACGCTGTTCGTCCGGTTGCTCAGTGTAGACAGGTAGATATCGAGCATGCCCGACAGGATGTCCCGGGATGTTTCGATGTTATCGATTACCTGAATGGTATGGTCGTACACATCGCGCAGATATATCCGTGTGGTTTTGTGGATCAGTTTCGATTCGCCACGCTCCAGAAATCCTGTTACCTCCCGGAGCGGCCAGACCGACCGGCGCAGGGAAATCATATCTCTTTTCAGGCTGTGGATGGCCAGCATAGTGCTTTCGGTTGGATTTTTCAGGAGCTCAACCTCAAGATCTTCCACCTTTTCACCCTGGGTTTCGAGGATTACAAAATAGTTGTCGACAATGGTATCGATCAGGGCGTATGCAAGGTAATCGGCTCCTTTTTTCCGGATGCGCCCGGAACTGCTTCTGAGCCGGTTACGGATCGGATCGAAAATGTCTTCGGGGGTTTCCTGGAACGAAATCACGTAATTGGGACCTATGATCAGGCTCACCTGCTCTGCGGTAATTTCACCGTTGTGCCGGGTGCCCGAATTAATGTCACTCTTACTGTCAGTGTGGTTCCGGTCAGTGTCGTTGCCTGGCTGATTGGCGTGATTGACGTGGTAAATCATCTTCAGAACTACGAAAAGGTAGTCGTCGTAGTCTTCGACCTTGGGCCTTTGGCGTGTGTTCACGATGTCGGAGAGTACCAGGGGATGGATGCCGAAATGGGTGCCCAATGTTTCGATGACATCTGTCTGATGCACTCCGTCCACATTGATCCAGGTAACCGTTGCCGTATCCCTGAACGGGAAACAGTCTTCCACATTTGTAATTTCTGCCTCACGTATATCTTTCTCACTGTAATCGAACAGGGTAATTTTCGATTCTGTTGAACGGTCCCTGCCGAGATGGATCAGTGTTCCGGGGGGTAGCCCGACCTTTTCTTTATACTTTTTTATAAATCGTGGCATAATTTTATCACCGTTAATTCAATATTTACAGAGTATCCCGATCTGGATGAACAGAATCAAGCCCGGTATATGACGTAACGATACCTATTTTCGGTCAGAATTCCCGCCCGGATCAGAATTTCGGTTGGTTACGGGGCGCTGATCATGCAGCGGGAAATCAAACGATCGCGGCATTAAAGATGTTAGCGTGTTCGTACCTGTGAGTGCTATTGAGCCAGGCCACGTCCCGGGACGGTTATCAATCTGGTCCGGTAGAGTCGTTACAGCAGTTAAAACCCGGGCTGGCCATCTGGCTTATCATTTATTCATGAATATTGTAAACAGACACAAACAATGCGGCACCCTGTTCCATTACTGAATATAATTCTGACCGGAAGTGTGATTCTGGCCGTAGGGCTGTCGTTTCTGGCCCCGGAAACTATGGAATGGATTGCACCATGGTTTTTGTTTTTCACCGTTTTTGTGATCGGCATTCCGCATGGCGCGGTCGATCATGTTGTGGCCGCCGATCTGTACGGGATGCGGCAGCGGCTTACCGACCATCTTCTGTTTTACAGTTCGTATCTTCTGGTGATGCTGCTGGTAGGGCTGCTTTGGTTTTTTTATCCGCTTGCCGGTATGATATTATTTCTTTTAATCTCGGTTTATCATTTTGGACAGGCCGATATGGTTGCCCTTGTGCAAACGGGATCCCCGTTCTCAGGACTTTTTTCATGGTCGAGGGGATTGATGATTATCGCCGCTATCATCTTTGCGGATCCATACGTCTGTCTGCCCATCATAGAAGCGGCGATCCGGATGAGCCCGGAATGGTTTTCGTTCCTTTACCATCATTCAACGATTATACTGATCACAGCTATAGCACAGTATTTTGTACTCGTGCTCCTTGTTCTTTCATCAGGTGCCTTGAATGTTTCACGTCTGCGCTTTTTGGGCGACAGTCTGCTGCTCACAGCCCTTCTGGTTCTTACACACCCGCTCATCGGATTTGCGCTCTATTTTGCCCTGTGGCACTCGATGGGCCATGTGCAGGAGATGATCGCCTTTTTCAGGGATAACGGCCGGCACGTGACAATCTGGTCGTTCTACCGGATGGCCATTCCTTTCACGCTGGTATCCCTTTTCGGGCTTGCTGTTCTGTTCTTCGTTCAGAGAACATTTTCCGTTGGCAATGAAATGATTTCGCTGTTGTTCATACTGATCAGTGTGCTCACCCTGCCTCATATGATCATTGTAGATCGTATGTATGCCAGAAAGACGGATTGAAAGAAGCGTATTCGCGGCAGCTTGCTTCAATGGGTTCACGTACAAATGCATCCATAGATAGCTGGCGTAAGAGACCGGCGTAAATAGTATCAGTTCCGCCAGGATTCCGTATTGCAGACAATGAGTGATTAGTAGCCATACTGCGTACTGTACTATCTGTATTTCCTGATAAAATAAAAGCCCGCTGTTTGTTTACAACGGGCTTTATCGCCGGAAGGAAGTTATTCTCCGGCCATTTTACATCTGTTGGAGATTACACTACAGGGCCGTCTCAATCTTCTCGTAATCATATCCCTCAGCTTTGC
>RECM01000235.1 GCA_007694035.1 Balneolaceae bacterium | reverse complement strand
TCGATCAGGCCGGGCAGCATGGTTCTGCCTTCACCATCGATCAGTTCGGCGTTTGGATACGAATCCAGCAGGGCCTCATGGCTGCCGGTTTCCAGTACTTTGCCCTCGCTAATGGCGATGGCCTCGAAGGTGATGAGGCCGGCAGCGCTGTTCGAGTAGCCGTTAATATTGTGAATTATCGTAGTCTGTGTATCTTTTCCGCAGGAAATCAGAAACAAAATTGCAAAAACGAGAGTGACAGTACGTGTGATGGATATCATGATTGGATGTGTTTGATTGTAATCTGAGCTGCGAAATATAATCAGGATGAAGACAAAACCCATAGAGGAAGAACAATCGGTACATCGTGCATTCCGGATCGACGAATTGCACATCGATTCAGTGGATCGCGACGAGCTGGAAGAGATCCGTGTGATGAACGAGATCATTTTCGGTGAGAGGCGCCTGATCAACCGGCTCGACCACGACGATATGGTCATCCTTATTGCACGGCTGCAGGAGATGCCGGTCGGGTTCAAAATCGGCTACGGCACCTCGCGCACGGAGTTCTACTCGGCCAAGGGTGGCATCCTGATGCCCTACCGCCGCCAGGGCATTGCCCGGCGTATGCTGCACTTTATGATCATGGAAGCGCGAAGACTGGGCTACACCACCTTCAGCTACGACACCTTCCCCAACCGCGACCGCGGCATGCTCATTCTGGGCCTTAACGAAGGCTTCAAGGTCACCTCCGCCCACTTCGACCAGCGCTACGGCGACTACCAGCTTCGCCTTGAGCGAAAGATGCGTTAAAAGGCAGTTAAAAGGCAGTTAAAAGGCAGAAAGCAAAAGGCGGCAAAAAGGCAGAAAGCAAAAGGCAGAAGTTAGAAGGCGTGAGGCAGAAGGGGGGGCTCTCCCCGTCTACTACCAGACTCAATTGCTCGATTGCTATGGAGATCCCTAAACACAAAACGTCATGGTGAGCGCAGTCTTTCGACTACAGCCTGCGCAGCAGGGTGTAGTCGAAGGGCGAAGTCGAACCACGTGGAGGCTTTTTAAAAAGCCTCCGGGGGCGTGTTGTACTGTAAAAAAGGCCACTTGCGCAGTGTTTCACACTGCACACATGGTTCGACTACGTTCGTCGCTTCGCTCCTCACTGCGCTCACCATGACGGGGGAGGTGGAGGTGGTGGCTGCAAATTTCTCACAGCCCCATTCTTTCTATGGCTTTTTCCACATCGATGCCGGAGGTGCGGAAATCGGTGAGGACTTCAACCTCACGGGGGCCGACAACGCGTTCTAGTTTCAGGGAACGGCTGCCCTGGCGCTGGCCGGGGGCGAAACTGATCTCCGGACCGATTCCCTGAAATCCGTCGAGGCTTTCCATGGCTTCGATCAGCTTTTCGCGGGTGAGGTCGCGGCCTGCCATGCGGAGGGCTTCAACCACGGGCTCGGCAAACAGAAAACCGGATTGGGTGAATGCGCTGAACCGGTTTTCCGGCGAAAAACGGTGCAAGGCCTCGCGGTATTTGTTCACAAGCGGATGGTCTGACGTGGGCGACAGTCCGAAATTGCTGAAAATGACCCCTTCCCACGCGCCATCAGTAATATCGTACATCAGTTCAAAATCGGAGAGCGTGCTGGAGGCGATCCACTGTGGACGGTAGCCCAGTACCGCGGTAGTTCCCATGATGATGGCGGCCTGACGCGGCAGCACCCACAGCAGCACCACTTCGGCGCCCGACTCGCGCAGCCGGGCCGCGTGCGAACTCAGGTCGGAATCCATGATTTCAGTGGAAACTTTCGCCACGAGCTGCATCCCCATTTCTTCGAGGGCCATCTCGGCGCCGGTCAGCCCGCCCTTGCCGTAGTCGTCGTTCTGGTAGATGATGGCAATGCGCGAGGCGCCCAGGTCGTTCACCGCATAATCCACCTGCAGCGCGGCATCATCCACATAAAGCGGATACATGCTGAAGATGTTCTCACGGGGCGGGTAGCCAAAGTGGGTCGATCCGGTGGCCGGCGAAATCCAGGGGATGTTATTGTCGATGATGAAGTTCCTCACCGCCATGCCCGGTGCTGTACCGATGCCCCCCACAAACAGGAACACCTCGTCGTTCTGAACCATCTGCCGCACGGCCGAAACGGTTCGCGGTGGCTCGTAGCCATCGTCGCGGTACACCAGGCGGATCTGCCTGCCGTGGATGCCGCCCTCTTCGTTGATCAGCTGAAAGTAGGCCTCCATGCCCCGGATGACCCCGCCCCAGAGTGCGGCCGGGCCTGTTAACGGCCCCCATGTGCCGATCACGATTTCATCGTCGGTTACGCCCGGGGTGTCGGATCCCGGGCCGGCGCACGCGGTGATGCCCGCGGCCAGCGTAGTAATCAAGATTACTGATATCCATATGGAAGCTGTGCGTTTGTTTGTCATAGTTGCCCTGATATTTACCCTGATTTATATAATGTTACATACGTGCCCGAAACCTGCGTCGCGAATCCCGGTATCACACCTTTAATTATACATCATGCTGGTATCTCCCGGCGGCACTTTTTTTGGATGCAGCCTGGCGATACATCCGCCAAATGGTACTGATGCCATTATGCGGAAATAACCGTTAAATCTCAATTGTCAGTTTCGCAGTAAGCCTGTATGTTTACAGGCGTTTTTTTCTAAACCCGTTCACACAATTCTACCTCCATATGATGCAACGATTCAGTAATACCTGGTCGCTGATGAAAAGCTCTTTCGCCGTTCTGCAGGCCGAAAAGAAGCTGCTCATCTTTCCCGTGATCTCCTCGCTGGTCACGCTGTTCATCCTGGCCTCGTTCATCTTCCCGATACTGGTGCTCGACAAGGGCTGGATCGAAGACGGCATCATTTCGGAATCGACCCAATGGTACCATTACCTGCAGCTGTTCGGTATCTATTACATCTGTTACTTTATCATGCTGTTTTTCAATTCGGCGACCGTTGCCAGTGCCATCTATGTGATGCGGGGAGGCAAACCCACCATCGGCGGGGCGGTGAACGTGGTTTTCAGCCGGATCGGCGCACTTGCCACCTGGGCCCTGATCGCGGCGTCGATCGGCCTGATTCTGAACATCATCGAAAACCAGTCCGACAAGATCGGAAAAATCATAGCCGGTCTGCTGGGAATGAGCTGGACCCTGGTCAGTTTTATGGTGCTTCCCATCCTGATCATTGAGAACAAAGGGCCGGTCGAGTCGCTTAAGGCCTCCATTAGCATGCTTCGCAGCACCTGGGGCGAGCAGGTTCTGGGCCATTTCAGTTTCGGTCTTATCTACTTCATCATGATCCTGCCCATGTTTGTGGTGTTCCTGCTGCTCATGAACATGGGCGAAACCGCCATCATGTTCGCTATCGTGTTCGCGGTGATCTACACACTCGCCGCCGCCGCTGTGCAGTGGGTTCTTCAGTCCATCTATATGGGCACCCTGTACATGTACGCACGCGATCATGAGATACCGGCCGGGTTTAGTGTATCGCAGATCAATGAGGCAATGTGATGGCGGCACGGTTGCATTTGATTTAAAGCTGAAAATCAAAGCGGGGAAAAACTGCAGACCATTTCAAATTATATGGTCCTCTTTCAGATAAATCAAAGCACGATTAAATGGTCCTCTATCATATAGATCGCAGCAAATAGCCCTGGAACTGCTGATATATCTATAAACCAATCATTTCCGAGATTTTTTTTGCCGCTATCTCTGCATTTCTGCGCGTATCCGGGTAAGGATCGAAAACGGGTTTAATACTATCCGTGCCCTATCCATCATTACACCCCCAAATACTCCTTATCCGATACGCTATGAAACGCATCATACACCCGCAACACATTGGATTGGCAGCACCTGCCATCGCTATCATTCTGGTAAATATCTTCTTTTTGATCCTGTTATCATACCCGGCAATGGCACAACAGCGCACAGTGCTTATCGACGGCCGCGAAGTTCCGGTTGCCACAGCCCCGACCGAAACCGTAACGGTTACTGACAAATACGGAAACACGATCGAAATCGCCTCCGAAGAAGACCTCGACGGCGACGGTGTGCCCAACTGGCTTGAAATTGGAGGTTACTACTATAACGCCATTACGGGCCTGCAGCCCTGCGATCCGGCCGTGGACATTCCCTGTTATGTGACCGATTACACTCAATGGAGTACCGATGGCGATCCATTCAGTGATTTTCATGAGGTTAGCAAGGCCAATATGCCGGTTGGGGCACCTTATAATCACCCTTTGGTGGCCGCTGAGCACATTATTGCAGTTAATCTTGCCGATTACACCATTACTCCGCGACAGACGATTACTGATGCCAAAGGAGGGTCATTCGGCGCAGCCTATCAGAATTCCACTACGAATACGTATGAAGAGAGTATTTCCGTTACCGCGACAGCGGCTGTAGGACCTTCCGGACTGTTCGGCTATTCAGCCACAGGCAGCGCAACCGAAACCACGGCGAACACATCGTCGACGACGCGAAACTGGGATGTTGACTGGAATACGGCCACAACGGTTGACCTGAACGCAGCGGCCGATCTGAGCCTTTCCGTATTCATCCGGAATCTGGGCAGTGCCCAGGCCAGGAATGTGCGTCTGTTCTTCAACCTGAAAATCGGGAACCGGGTGATTGCAAGCATCCGTGCTCCGCTCGCCCCCGGACTTATCGACAGCGGCGAACAGTATCCAAGTACTGCGCAGGGCCCATGGGTTATAAAAACCATCGATAACCCGGACGGCAGCACCAGTCCGATCACCATTTCCATGGACCAGCTGAAGGCCCTGGAATCGGGGGCCCCGCTCAAGCTGGCCGTTACGGCTGTTGAGGCCGATATTCTGCGCTGGAACCCTCAGGGCGGCGGCGGAGCCGGCTCATGGGAGTGTGATGAAGGTGTGGGATGCGACTGGAACGCCTATCAGAGCCGGATAAAGGCATCTACCATCAAGCTGGATATCCATATTGGCAATGAACACAGGCAATACCGGGTGTTTGGCGGAAAATCGTACGGCAACCCGTCATCCCCCGATATTGTAATGACACTTCGCGATGTTCTTGATCTGGTATTGGACGTTCAGGGACCGAATGACAATGCCACTATTGAAGGCCGTGCCTATCCCTCTGAATGGTATGCCATGACCTCATCCGAAAAGCTGATACAGAACTGGGATGCGGCCGGTTCACCGCCCAACATTCTGGATCTTGAAATGGCACCGGGTACCACGTTGCGTCTCACCTCCCCGTCGGCCAGTCCGGAACCCATCATCGATCTGGCCACCTTTTCACCCGACCTGCGTCATGTCTATGTAAGCGCCAGGGCCGCCGACGGATTCCCCATCCGTGAAATCACAGCCAATGTAACCGTCGGCGGGGAGCAAATGTCTGTTCCCCTTGAACTGGGCAACAATGCATTTTACACAAATTCCGAACCATTCACCGATCCGGCCGCTGCCGGCGCAATGATATCGGTTCAAAATGTGAGGGGTGACATTACTTCCCGGAGTGTCGCATTACCGGTCTCCGTGAGTGCCAACTGCAACGAGATACAGGCGACCTATGCCCTTGTATTTAATGGTGAATACATCCTCTTCAAGGATCTTGACGAAAGCAAACCCATGCGGGCCTATTGCCGTTTTCCGCAGGCGGGTTTACCCCAGACCTATTTCTGGATCGACCGTACACCCTCATTTGTAGAGGAGTGGGCCGGTACGTTCAGGGGCGTAACGTATGTGGACGAAAATACCGCATTTGCCGTAGGCTCTGCCAGTACACGTGTCCCGATCCTGCGAACCCGCGACGGTGGCGCCTCATGGGACTCCGTTACCGTAATCAGAGGAGCGCTGGAAGAACCGGCGCTGGTTGATATCGCTTTTGATGATGAAGGCCGAACCGGCCTGGCAGTAGGTTTCAGTTACAACCCGAATACGGAGCCAAGTTCAGGGTTTGCCATTTTCCGTACGACCAATGGCGGTTCAACATGGGTCGCCCAGGCCACGTTTCCGGTACTCGTAGCTTTCCCCTCATTTGATTATGTGGCCTATGCTGGCAATGGCAACTGGTTTGTGGCGGGTGGTGCCCGGTTCATGCGATCGGTCGACAACGGGGTATCCTGGCAGGATGTAACATCACCGAACTTCCCCGATGAGTACCCCAGAGTAGCAGACATTGAATTCAAAGATCATAACACCGGTTTTGCCGTGATAGGCTGGCCCGGTGAATATTTTGGATTGTTCACGACAGAAGACGGTGGCGATACGTGGGAACTTCAACAGGAATTCGATGCAGATTTTACCTTAAACGACCTCTCATATGTTGGTGGATCAACCTGGTATGGTGGAATGCGCTCTAAAGACGGCGTGGAAGCTTCCGTCATTTTCCGGACAGACGACGACTGGCAGACATGGACGTATATAACCAACCTCGCGGAAATGGGTGCCGGCCGCATGCAAAACATGAAATTTCTGACTGATGATATCGGATATGTTTTCGATCAGACTTATGACCATTCTTTGAATGCGTATGTAGGAACGGTATGGCGAACAGGCGATGGCGGCGACAGCTGGTCTTCTGAACGGCTTATGGATGCCGGGATTCCACGGGGTATCGCTATGTACGACGTGAACCGGGGCATCATCGCCTCATCGAACGGTGTGCTTATCACAACCTCGGGCGGAGGATCTCCGACACCGGTACCAACATCCATACCGGAACCCGACGGATTTGATTTCCGGGAACTGCCACAGTTGATTTCACTCGGGCAGAATTATCCAAACCCGTTCAACCCCACTACCACCATTTCATTTACACTGGCCGAAGCCAGCGACGTCACGTTATCTGTTTTCGATCTGCTGGGCCGGCGGGTGGGTATACTGCAAAACGGCCGGTTATCGCCGGGTACCCATACGTCTGTTTTTGATGCACGTCACCTGTCAAGCGGTGTCTACCTGTACAGAATCGAAGCGGCGGGTTTTACAGAATCGCGAAAGATGATGCTTTTGAAATAGGATCACTGGTCTTTGGAGATAGTATCCTGATGTAATTATACAACCACGGGAAAACTTTAAAATGGCCAAATAACCATGACTATAAATAAGTGTCTTTAAATAAGTGTCTCTAAATGGGCGCCTCTGAACAGGCGTCCCCCTGAAATGAGAGGCCCGGCAGTTATGCGGTTGTAAAAAAACCGGAGTACTGCCTGGCTTTTTTTATTGATTTCAAAGCCGGGCAGGCCTGGCCGGCAAATGGTAAACGATGGCAGCCAATAAGCACTCCGATCTTGTTGAAGGTCACGGGGGCTTTAGGTAGATTACATGCCGTGATTTAACCATTCGTTTACCGTTGTAATTTTCCAAACCCAGTGATGCACCTCCGATTTCCCTACATCCCACTTTTTGCCGGACTCCTTTTCCTCACCGCCTGTAAGACCACCGAATTACCACGCTGGGAGAGCGATTATAATTATGCCGGCATGGAAGAGCTCGAAATCCAGGCCCATATCGCGGCCGAAAAGTACCTGCTGGGCCACTATTCCGGCCAGATCGAACCGGTCATGAGCCCTCTTGTCCGTATAACCCGTGTGATTACCGATACGGAAGCGAATGAGATCCATGTTCATTTCAACAACCGGCTGGCGGAGTATCCCGTCCGCCCAGCTATGGTGGCTGCCGCCGACTCGGTGATCCGCTCGCACCTGCCTGATGTGCTTCAGTCGTTTACCCTCCGCCTTTTTTCGATGGATGAGCCCCTGCACGAGCTCATCCCCAACTTCTACCGTGAGGATCCGGCCTATTATGACTACTCGCGGCTGCCCATTGCCGACGAGATGGAGAAGGTGCCGCTCATCAGGCATACCGACCGCCCGAACGTGATCCGGAACGGACTTGAGCATCGCCACATCGCCCTCTGGCACAGCCACGGCTGGTACTATAATGAGCTGCTGGGCCGGTGGAAATGGCAGCGCCCGCGCCTGTTCCGAACCACCGAAGACCTGCTGCCGATGTCGTTCATCCTGCCCTACCTGGCCCCGATGCTCGAAAATGCCGGGGCCACCGTCTGGATGCCCCGCGAGCGCGATACGCAGCACCACGAGGTGGTGGTAGACAACAGCTCTCCATCAACGGCCGGCACCTACCGGGAGATGCAGAGCAGGCCGGATGTGACCTGGCGTACCGGACCGGATCCGGGCTTTGCCCCTCCCGAGGCACCTCTTCGTGGCAACGAAAACCCGTTCCGTATGGGCATCTACCGCGAGTCGCTCTCCGACACGGCCGAAACGGCATCGGTTGAGTGGATCCCGGTAATCCCCGAAACCGGCGACTATGCCGTATATGTGAGTTACGCCGCATCCGACAGCAACACGACGGATGCCCGCTACACGGTTTATCACACCGGCGGACCGACCTCATTCAGCATCAATCAGCAGATCGGGGGCGGCACGTGGATCTATCTCGGCCATTTCCGGTTCCGCGAGGGGCAGAGCGGGCAGTGGGGACGTGTGAAACTGTCAAACCTGAGCGATGAGGCCGACCGGCGCATCACCGCCGATGCCGTGCGATTCGGCGGGGGGATGGGTGTTGTGGAGCGCGCCGGCCGCACATCGGGCCGGGCGAAATACCTGGAAGGTGCCCGGTACTATCTTCAGTATGCCGGAATGCCCGATTCGCTGGTCTGGGGCCTGAACCAAAATACGAATGACTACTCCGACGACTTCCAGAGCCGGGGCGAGTGGGTGAACTACCTGCGCGGGGCGCCGTATGGGCCGAACCGCGACCGGATGGCCCGGGGGCTCAGCATCCCCGTTGAGCTCTCCCTTGCCTTCCATACCGACGCGGGTGTTACCCGGAACGACAGCACGGTGGGCACATTGGCCATCTACAGCCGCATCGACATGAATGACGACCTATTCTTCCCTGACGGCAAATCGCGCCTGGGCAACCGCGACCTGAGCGACATCATGCAGACCCAGATTGTGGATGACCTCCGCGCCCGGTACGACACCACCTGGACCCGCCGGGCCCTGCGCAACAGCCGCTACAGCGAGTCGATGCGCCCGAATGTACCGTCTGTACTGCTCGAGCTGTTATCGCATCAGAATTTCCGTGATATGCAGTTCGCCCTCGATCCGCGTTACCGCTTCGATGTGGCCCGGAGTATCTACAAGTCGATGCTCCGGTTTGTAGCCACGCAGCACGGTTATGAGGTTGTGGTGCAGCCGCTGCCGGTAACACATATGCGGGCGGAGTTTGTGGATTCGGGCTATTCGGGCTATTCGGGCTATTCAGGCGATGCGGGCTATTCGGGCTATTCAGGCGATGCGGCCGATTCCCTGCGCATCTCCTGGAGGCCGCAGCCCGATCCGCTGGAACCCTCGGCCGAACCCGACGCC
>RECM01000046.1 GCA_007694035.1 Balneolaceae bacterium | reverse complement strand
ATGACGGGAAAACTTCGCCGTTCAATTGTTCACATGTTCACTTGTTCCCCAATTCGAAGCGTACCAACAGCACCACCGTTTTCACCTCCCAAATTATACAACCTGTGACTTTTGTGCGGCATAAACTATATTAGGTGTATGAGCAGTCCTGTACAGCTTTACCGCGGCCGTCTGGCATTTATGACAGGCGATCCGGACGTTTCCGGGAATCGATCCCTCTCCTCGTTCAGCGATGGGTTACTTGCTGTAAAAGACGGTTTTGTTATTGAAGCCGGCGCAGCGGCAGAGCTATCCGGCAGATTTCCCGCCGACACACCTGTTACCAATTTTGGCGGGAAACTGATTATTCCCGGTCTTGTTGATGCACATATTCACAGTTCCCAGACGCGCATCATTGCTTCTTACGGGGAAAAATTGTTGCACTGGCTGCAGAAATATGCATTCCCTGAGGAACAGCGCCACCTGGATTATGAATACGCCCGCCTATCGGCACAACTCTTTATCGGTGAGCTGCTTCGTAACGGCACCACTACCGCCAATGTGTTTACGACCGTGCACCCGCACACTGCCGACCTGCTGTTTGAAGAGGCAATGAACAAAAACATGCGGCTTATTGCCGGCAAGGTGCTAATGGACCGCAATGCCCCGGAATCCCTGCTCGACACTCCTGAAAAATCGTGGTCAGAGTCGGCCGGCCTGATCCGGAAGTGGCACAACAGTGGGCGGCTTGGTTATGCCGTTACCCCGCGGTTTGCCATTACATCATCCCCGGCCCAGCTTGATGCCGCTTCCCGCCTGTTGCGTGAATTCGAGGGTGTCTGGATGCATACCCATCTGTCGGAAAACCCGGCAGAGACCGACCTTGTGAAGCAACTCTATCCCGGTTGCAGCGGCTACTGGAATGTGTATGAACAGCATGGCCTTGCAGGCCCAAAATCGGTTTTCGCACACTGCGTTCACCTGAATGATCACGAATTCAGCCGCCTGGGTGAATCAGGTTCATCCATTGCTGTCTGCCCATCCTCCAACCTGTTTCTCGGCAGCGGATTGTTCCGTTTCAGGCAGGCACGGGAACACGGCATCAGACTGGGAATCGGTTCCGATATCGGGGCCGGCACAAGCTTTTCGGTGCTTGCCAACCTGGGTGAAGCCTACAAAATAGCCCAGCTTGGCGACGTATCCATTACACCGGAGAAAGCTTTCTATCTGGCCACGCTGGGTGGGGCTGCAGCCCTGGGACTCGACAATCACATAGGCACCTTCAAGGCCGGATACGAAGCTGATTTCACTGTGCTGGACCCCGGTGCTTTTCCGCTGTTACGGGAGCGCACCACCGGTACAGATACGTTCAGGGATCTGTTCTTCCCGGTCATGATGATGGGCGATAACCGCATTATCCACAGTACCTGGATCATGGGGGTACCACAGTATGTAGCATCATTAACAGCAGCCTTATAATTATCCAATAATTATCCACCCTTTTATATCGGTATAAACCACCTCCTGTCATCACAATCTATTCTCTGATCATCACAACATGATGAGCAGCCCATCGCCAATTCACCCACTGGCCGCGTGCAACCGCCAGACTCATTCGCCGTTACTTATGAAACATCTCCCGGTTTTTGTATTTTAAGGGTTAAATACGATTCAATTTTTACGATTTCAGAGGGATAACTACAGTTATAATGAGTGTTGACAAACTTCAGCGTCAACGGTTCGAAAACAAGTATGTGATTGAAGAGGACAGGGCCCTTGCTATCAGGGATTTTACCTCTTCGTTCATGCAACTGGATGAGTACGGGGCCAAACAGCCAAACCTCTCCTATCCGGTGCACTCCCTCTATCTTGACAGCCCCGACCTGAAACTGGTACAAAGTACCATTAACGGCGACAGAAACCGTTTTAAACTGCGCATCCGCTTTTATGAGAATGTTGGCGATGCCCCGGTTTATTTTGAAATTAAACGACGGCACAACAGTGTGATTGCAAAAAAGAGGGCAGCGGTCCGCCGGTCGGCTGCAGCAATGGTTGTGGCAGGGCAGATTTCCGGACCAGACATACTAGCCAATGATGATATCTATCATCAGCAGGCTCTTGATGAATTTACAAGACTGCGTTCCCAGCTCAATGCCGGTCCCGTGGCACATGTAACCTATCTGCGTGAAGCGTGGATGGGTTTCGATGGCCAGAATTTCGCACGCCTGACAATGGACCGGCAGGTATTTACCGAGCCCTGCAGAACCGTTGATTTTAACCCGAATCTTGATAATCCTGTCAACATTTTCGGCAACAAAGTAATACTCGAACTCAAATTCACCAACAGGTACCCGCACTGGTTCAGGGATCTGATCCAGATATTCGACCTGCGTCAGGGACCTGCGGCCAAATACGTAGACGGTGTTACCAAGCTGGGTGAACACCGGTTCCAAATGGCCTACATCTGAACAAATTCTGACTAACAATGGATCAATGGATTTACCTTGGTAATGCCGGCTTTTCCGGCACAGACCTCCCCACGCTTTTACTTTCCCTTCTGCTGGCATTCATGGCCGGCCAGCTTATGGCATGGGTGTACATGTATACGCATACAGGGTTATCGTACTCCCGCACCTACGTTAATTCCCTCATCATCATCCCGATGACGGTTTCGCTGGTAATGACCGTTCTCGACAACAATCTTGTTACGGCATTCAGCCTGATGGCGGTGTTTGCCATTGTCCGCTTCAGGAATATTGTGAGAGATACCCTCGACACCGTCTATATTCTCACCCTAATTGTGATCGGTATGGCAGCCGGTACGCAGCTGTACATGTCGACCGTTCTCGGGGCCATGCTCTTCGCCACCGTCATGCTCTACCTGTGGTACACCAACTTCGGTGCCCGGCAGCGCTATGATTTTATCATTAACCTGCACTGGTCACGGCCAGAACGCGAGATCGCCGAACTGCTGAACCTGCTGAACCGGCACAGCATGAAAGTACAGCTGGCCAGCCAGCGAAGTTCCCAGGCCGAAGACGGCACCGATCTGTCGTACAGATTGCTGCTTCGCGATCCGGACCAGTCATATACCCTGCTTGAGGAGCTCCGGGGTGCCACAGGTGTATCGAGAGTAACGGCTCTTCGGGCCGAAGAAGAATCGGAGATTTGATTTGCAGAACAATTTTGAACCTATAAAAGTACCCCTCAGCAGAAAACTGAGAGAACTCCGGTTCCGGTTCCTGCCGGTTGTCGTATTCGCGATCGTGGGCATTGCGGTGATCTATCTCTGGGATTACCACGTAACGCCATCTTCATTTCACGGCATGGCAGAGTCGGATCGTTCGGTAGTTATGAGCCCGCGGCCCGGTACTGTTCTTGCAATCAGCGCCGAACGCTTCGACGCAATTTTTGAAGGCGATGAACTCGCCAGGGTGTACCCGGTCGACCCGGCGGTTATGAGTGCCCGCCTGGAAGTTATTCTGGCCGAAGTTGAGCTGATCCGCACGTCACTCGAACCCCTTGCTGACCAGCAGCGAAACCTGCTCAACTACGAAGGTATCCGGCTTGACCTGATGAATGCGCGGATCGAACTGGCCACCACCCGTATCAACCGCGACAGATTGCAGCGCGATCTGGCCCGTGCCGACAATCTGTACGAACAGAACCTTATATCCGAGGCCGAATACGATCTGATCAGAACCGAATTTGCCGCCACCGACATCGGGGTGACCGGGAATGAAAAACTCATCTCTGAGATGGAAGAGCGGCTTCAGGCCCTGGCGTCGGGCCTCATTCCGGGCGATCGCGGCGCAGCTGATGATCCGGTGAGGGCTGCCATTGATGTAAAGGAAAAGGAACTAAACGTACTCGAAGCCGAGATGAACCCGCTTATCATCAGGGCCCCGATCAGTGGTATGATCAGCCAGATGTACAAAAATAACGGAGATTTTACCGGTGAGGGAGAACCCATATTCACAATCAGCGCTGCGGGCACCCGGTATGTGATCGGGTATGTACGTCAGCCGGTAGCTCGACTGCCCGAACCCGGTGCAACCGTCGAAGTAAGGTCCCGTTCGCGCCGTACGGCTTACGAGGGGCAGATTACCCACATTGGTACACAGATGGAACCGATCCACGAATCCATGCTCAGGCCCGGTCAGACTGTTGAATATGTACTGCCCGTCCGGATCAGTATCAGCCCCGGTTCGGACCTCATCCCCGGTGAGCTGGTGGATATAACGGTTAGATGACATCAATTAATGGTGGCATCCGTTTTATGAAATGACACTACCTGATAATGGCGTCAATTCTGCTGACACAAAGTTGTTACATGCCCCACCCTTGATTCCTTTACTTCATTTACTCCGCAAGCCTTTTCAGTTCCGACAGCAGCATCAGGGCCTCGATCGGGGTCATCCGGTTGGGATCGGACGCTTTAAGCTTGTCGCGAAGCTGTTCAAGCCTGGGATCGATCTCTGTCTGAAACAACGACATCTGCGGTAACACTGCCTGTTTCTCCATCCTGGCAGTTACGGCTTGTGCCGCCGCTTTCCGGGCTTTGGCACCCTCCTGCAACGTTCCGTTACTGTTGGTAATATCGAGGCTGTGCTGCTCCAGGTTGGTCAGTATCTCCCGGGCACGCTCCAGCACGATGTTGGGAAGGCCCGCCATGGCGGCAACCTGTATACCGTAACTCAGATCGGCCCCTCCCTTTACAAGTTTCCTCAGAAAGATCACTTTGCCCTCATGCTCCCTCACCTGAACGTTGTAGTTCACAATGCGTTCGTAGAGCCCCTCCAGTTCATTCAGTTCATGGTAGTGGGTCGCAAAGAGTGTTTTGGCCGCCACCGACGCCTGGTTGTGCAGATATTCAGCCAGCGACCAGGCGATACTCAGCCCGTCGAAGGTACTGGTGCCGCGGCCGACTTCATCGAGCAGGATAAGGGAGCGCGGTGTGGCATTGTTCAGGATATTGGCCGCTTCGTTCATCTCAACCAGAAAGGTACTCTCGCCTGCGGCCAGGTTGTCGGAGGCCCCAACACGGGTAAAAATTTTGTCGACCAGCCCGATAACGGCCTTAACCGCCGGCACAAAACTGCCAACCTGCGCCAGCAGTACGATTAGCCCGGTCTGCCGCAGTATGATGCTTTTACCCGCCATGTTCGGGCCAGTGATGATCATGATCTGGCTCGATGTGTTATCGAGGTACACATCGTTCGGAATGAACGGCTCGCCCATCGGCAGAAAACGTTCAACCACGGGATGGCGCCCCGATTTGATGTCGATCACGTCCGACTCATCCACCTTCGGCTTTGAATAGTTATACCGGAAGGCAACCTCGGCCAGGCTCTGCACACAGTCAAGACGGGCAATGGCATCAGCGATTTTCTGGATCTGCCCGGCATACCCGGCCACATACAGCCGCAGTTCTTCAAACAGTTCATATTCGAGCGTGTTGATCCGGTCTTCGGCCGACATGATTTTCTCTTCAATCTCCTTCAGCTCCGGGGTGATGTAGCGCTCGGCGTTCACCAGGGTCTGCTTGCGGATAAACGTTTCGGGCACCTTGTCTTTATGCGCGTTTGTGACCTCGATATAATATCCGAACACCCGGTTATAACCCAGTTTCAGCGAGTTGATGCCCGTTTCCACCACCAGTTCCTGTTGTATTTTGGCGATATAGGCTTTTCCGTTACGGGTGATGTCTCTGAGTTCCTCCAGATCGGGCGAATAGCCCGGCCTGATAAAACCGCCGTCGCGCAGCCCGGCCGGCGGATCATCGGCAATGGCATCCCTGATGCGTTCCTGCAGCGCGGCCATCACATCAAGATCATCGTTTACAGCCGTCAGAAAACGCTCCTCGCTGCTGTTGATAAGAATTTTGAGCCTTGGTACACGGTCAAGAGACATCTGCAGTTGCATCAGGTCCCTGGCATTGGTCCGCCCTACACAGATCCTGGAAATGAGCCGCTCCAGATCGCCGATCTGATCGAGTTCTTCACGCAGGCTGCGACGCTGATCGTGGTTGATGTGCAGTGATTCGACCGCGTTCAGTCTTTTCGTAATCAGGGCCCGGTTTTTAAGCGGTCTCATTATCCACTTCCTGAGAAGCCTTGCGCCCATGGCTGTATTCGTCTCATCGAGGATAGAGATCAGAGTGCCCTCGGTGCCCCCCTCCTGCATGCTGGATGTGAGCTCCAGGTTGCGCTTGGTTGCAGGGTCGAGCATCATATAACCCTCATTTTCGTGCGCGTAAAGCCTTCTAAGGTGGCCCAGCGATGCCCGTTGATTCTCGCGTACATAGTTGAGCAGAACCCCGGCCGCCACATGCGCCGCTTTCATCTCCTCCACGCCAAATCCTTTGAGGGAATGTACCCCGAAGTGCTCTGTGAGCAGCCCGTAGGCAAAATCGTGCTCGAATATCCAGTCTTCCTGGTAACTGATGATGTAGCCCTTCAAAAAATCAGGGGCGCTGCCTTTCAGCTTTTTGCTCAGCAGCACTTCCGCCGGCAGGATACTCTGAATGAACGAGGCAAGGTCGTCACGGTCGAGCTGGGCCAGGGCAAATTCGCCGGTCGATACATCCGAATATGACACACCGGCCGTATTCCCGGCCAGATGTACAGAGCAGATATAATTGTTTCGCTTGTGCTCGAGCAACTTGTCGGACATGGTAACGCCCGGGGTCACAATTTCTGTAACTTCCCGATCAACAATTTTCCTTTTATCGGCCTTTGCCGCGGCGGGATCTTCCATCTGATCGCACACCGCTACACGGTGGCCCCGGCGAACCAGCTTCGGCAGATAGGTATCGATGGCATGATGCGGAAAACCGGCGAGCGGTGTCATGTCGCCGCCATTGTTGCGCTTGGTGAGGGTAATGCCCAGCTCTTTGCTGATCAGCACCGCATCGTCGGAGAAGGTTTCATAGAAATCGCCCACCCTGAACAGCAACACCGTTCCGGGGTGCTTCGCCTTGATCTCATTGTACTGCCGCATCAGCGGCGTTTCGGATTTGGATCCGCTCATATTCAGGCTTTCAACCGGTTAACCCGGCAAAAATTCGATTGCATTGTTCAGTAATTTAATAACATAACCATCCGCAAATTAATTTTCCGGCCTGATTCCATTCCAAAACGGCTACGGCCCGTCAATCTTGATATAAGCCGTGATGTGATTTATTTTCGTAGCGGCAGCCGGCCCGGGTATGTTAATCGGGAAATATACATCGCAGAGCATCCGACATCAATAAAATACCGTGACAAAAAACAGCACGTACCCTAAACTCGAAAAATCGTTCTATCTGAACCCCGATGTGGTTGATGTAAGCCGCCGGCTGCTGGGAAAAGTGCTTGTTACAACCTTCAACGGTATTGTTACGGCCGGCAAAATCGTTGAAACGGAAGCCTATGCCGGGGTTGATGACCGCGCATCCCACGCTTTTGGTTCCAGGCGGACCGACCGCACCCGGATCATGTATGCCGCTGGCGGTGTATGTTATGTCTATCTGTGTTACGGAATTCATCACCTGTTCAATGTAATTACCAGCTGCGAGAATGTACCCCATGCCGTACTGATCAGGGCGCTGGAACCTCTAAACGGTATAGATGTGATGCTGAACCGGCGTGGCCTGCAAAAGGTACAGAGAAATCTTACGGGAGGGCCAGGGCTGCTTTCAAGCGCGATGGGTATCAGTACCAGCCACAATGGAACAGATCTGACCGGCCACTCCATCTGGATTGAAGACAGGCACATACCTGTTGATTCTTCAGATATTATATGCAGTTCAAGGGTCGGAGTACATTACGCCGGTGATGATGCCCGCAAGCCGTGGAGGTTCAGGCTAAAAGATAACCCCTTTACCAGCCCGGCCGCCTGACCGGGATTGCCACTCAGTTATTCCACTCTTCCATCTCGGCCATCAGGGCTTCAACCCGCATTTTGAGGGCAGGAACCTGCTGAATCAACTCAAAAATTTCGTCAAACCGTTCCAAATCAATTCCGTTCGATTCAATGGCTGAAACAATTTTCTGCTCCATACTCTCCTGCATATCATTGATCGTGGGTGAGACATTCCTGAATTTCCTGATGTCAGACTCGGATGCGTCGATTTCCTGTTGTGATTCACCCATCTTCATGGAGTTCAGAATACGGTTGTACACATCAACACCAAGTCCGTGATGTTTCAGGGTATCGGCCATCCTTACATTATCATCATTGTAGATGCTCTGAGCCATGAAGGTGGCAAGCAGGTATTGTTTTAGTTCCTCGTCACTGATCTGCTCGGATGTGCGTTGCAGATCTGCATTGGCCGGGTTTTGTGCCAGGATGTATGCCGGTGTCAGGAAAAAAATCAGGAGCAGTATTGCTGGTCTGAATTTCATTACAGGGTAATTTTATTCAATTGATTAGTATTAACAGAGATAATAAGGGAATTTGGCGTAATTGGGACAATTTTTCAATATACATCAATACATATTGTGATCCCCAACTTGCCAGCAACTATAGATGCATCATATCAGCAAAACGCATTTTGAGACGGAATTGTTATGCATAATTGATAATTGGGGCAGAAAACTTTTCATATGCTGTAAATAATGGAACGGTTCGTTTGATTTTGCCATTTACATGTTGCAACAACTAATTTTAACCAAGGAAACCAAATGAAATTACTCTCCATTATTCCACTCTTACTTCTGTCATTTACCCTGATAGCGGCAGGCAACCTGAACAACAACAATAAGTCCGATACCAACGAAGCCCCAACCTGGTCGATCGACAGGGCACACAGTGCGGTTCAATTCAAGGTACGCCACTTTTTCACGCCGGTTCCGGGGTCTTTCGATCAGTTTGAAGGTGTCATCAAATTCGATCCCGCAAATCTGGAAGGAAGCAGCATTGATGTGAACATCGCTGTGAGCAGCATTAATACCAACAACTCTGACCGGGACGAACATCTGCGCTCTGACGATTTTTTCGCAATAGAACGTTTCCCTGAAATGCATTTCAAAAGCAGTTCAATACGGGAAACCGGTGAGAACAGCTATGTTGCTGAGGGGATGCTCACTATCCGCGATGTTTCCAGGGAAATCGAACTGCCATTTGAGTTTCTGGGCTCTATGGAACACCCCATGAGAGAAAATACAACCGTTGCCGGATTCAAGGCCGGATACAAACTGATGCGTACCGACTTCGGGGTCGGATCCGGCAGCTGGGCCATGACCGCTGTTGTAGGTGACGAAATCGACATCGAAATACTGATGGAAGTACTGCACAGACCCAGCTGAGTGAATTGACTTTCCTGTAGTATCCCGATACTTTCAGAATACATCAAGCACCGGACCAGTCTCCGGTGCTTTTTTTTTACCATTAACTGTCAGCCATCCGAAGAGGTTTATTTATCCATGCATAGGGCTTATCTTGGTGTACACCAGAAATCCCGTTATCGATCCATGCCCCGACGAAAAAAAAGAAATCTGCTGCCGGTATTAACCGGTTTTGTGGTCATCATAGCCGTGATGGCCATCTACATCT
>RECM01000270.1 GCA_007694035.1 Balneolaceae bacterium | reverse complement strand
GTCTTGTGTCTTGTGTCTTGTGTCTTGTGTCTTGTGTCTTGTGTCTTGTGTCTTGATTCTTGATTCTTTCTCGTCAGCACAGCATGCACTAACCAACGATTATTCGATGTTGCGAAAGGGTGTTAGCCACCGCGTTCAAATTTGGCGATGAGCTGTTGAAATTCAATAGTATCTCTTATCGGGTTCCAGGAAGGTTCAGGTTTCAGGCGGGATGTTGTCAGAAATCCGGGCCTGGAAATTATGACGCACAGATCCGATATCTGTGGCAGCTGAATGATGATGTCTTCATGAATACCGGCTGAAAAGCAGGCGTCTTCAGGGTCGGGACTGGGGTTGGCGAGCGGGAGAACGGGCCCTTTTCGATGCGGCCCCTTAGAGGTGCCCCGTCAATAGAAGCCGTCCCTTGTTGAACGGTAAACTAACCGTTAGTTACAGGTGCAGAATTGCAGGCAAAATCTGTTATGATTGATTGGCAGTTGAAACCAGAATGAAAAAGCATATTCAACACACATTCAGGGTGTATAGCAGCACTGTTATTACCTGACAGGTAAAACACGAATAGATTGAAGATACATTATTTCAGATAACCTGGAACAGGGTTTTGTTCCCGCCTCATTTTTCCAGCATGATTTTGAAAATGGTTTTGCCGGTTTTGGATTCTATTTCCAGTTTCCCGCCGTGCGCTTTAATTATATCATGGGTGATGGAGAGCCCCAGCCCGGTGCCCTGGGTACCTTTTTTGGTGGTGAAGAACGGCTGCAGGATCTTGTCGCGGATGTCCTCAGGGATGCCGGGGCCGTTGTCTTCGATCTCGATATTCACATTGTCTGCATTGCGCAGGGTACGAACGGTAAGCCGGGGATTGTACCCGTCGTTCCCGTTCGCATTTCCGTTCCCGCTCCCGTTCGCATCACCGTTCGCGTTTCCGCTTCTGTTCCCGTTCCCGTTCCCTTGCTCATTCTCACTGCCGTTGGCGTTCACGGTTTCCAGCTTATCACGCATGGCATCGAAGGCGTTGTTGCACAGGTTCAGTATTACGCGTGAGAAATCCTCGGTAACCAGGGGTACTTCACCTGCCGCCTCATCGGTTTCGAGGGCAATATCCACATTAATGGGGTGCTTTCCGGCCCGCATGCCGTGGTAGGCCAGGTTTGTGTACTCCTGCACCAGGGCGTTCAGGTTGGTCGGTTTCTTCTCGCCCGTACCACCACGCGAGTGCAGCAGCATCGATTTCACAATACCGTCGGCCCGGCTGCCATGTTCGTGGATCTTTGTAAGGTTCGATTTAATGTCGGCCAGGGTCTGCTTCATGGCTGAGGCTTCTTCACCGGCAGGCATCTTATCAATCTCCTCCACAACCTCGTCGATCATCTCAAGAGAAACCTCCGAAAAATTGTTCACAAAATTGAGCGGGTTTTTGATCTCATGGGCAATACCGGCCGTGAGCTGGCCCAGGCTGGCCAGTTTCTCCTGCTGTATGAGCTGTTCCTGGGCGGCCTTCAGGTTATCGTAGGCCTTCTGTATCTCCCGGGCATGTTCAAGCTCCTTTTCGCGTGAACGCTCCCTGGCGAGAGCCAGAAGACGGCGGCGCTGGAAGCGGTCGACCGTGAACACCAGTCCTGCGATGATCAGGAGGTAAGCGAAGTATGCCGGCACAGTACGCCACCAGGGCGGCCGGATGGTGAACAACACACCGGCTACGGCATCGCTGTAGGTTCCGTTCCGGTTGCGTGCCTGCACCTGGAACTCATAACTGCCCGGCGCCAGGTTGGCCAGAAAGACCTGTGTTTGCATGCCGATTTCCAACCATTCATCCTGATAACCGTTCAGTCGGTAGCGGTACCGGGTGGAGGCCGGCGATTTATAGTTTATGGCAGAAAAGGAGAAGGTCAGATTGTTCGAACTGTGCTCAAACGTGTGCGCCCTCCGGTTATCGTAGAGCAACGGTATAATCTCTGCCCCGGCCCGCATTTCGGTCAGGTTTACGAAAGCTATGGGGGCCTCTTCCAGCAATTCATCAGGGTTGAACCGGATGTACCCGCCAAAGCCGCCAAAAACAATATCACGGTTTGACATTTGTATGTGCCAGAGAAGTGCCTGAGGCCTGCGATTCACATCGGGATCAAAACTTACTGTGTTCCCGGTTACCGGGTCAAACCGCAGAATGCTGCCGGCACCCCCGATCCAGACAAACCCCTCCTTGTCGGGCAGTACCCTGTAGAAAGTCAGGGTGGTAACGGATGGCTCATCGGCAAGGAAAATCTGGTTATCACCATTTATGTAGTCCTGCCTCAGCAGTCCCTTGTCGGTAGCTATCCAGAATACCCCGGGTTCAGTCTGCGATGGTGCCGGAGGGGTAACATTGTTAATATCCGCGACGAACGGGTGACCCGTATCCACAAACCGGCGGGTATCCGGATCAAATGCATGTACTTTCCAGGTAACCGGGCTGAAATAAGGCTTAAATTCATAAGTCCATAAATTCCCGGCTGCATCCCTGTAGAGATCGATTAACGGGATCTCATCACTTTCCGAATCGTTATCCAGGCTGGTGATCACGGTAACGGAATGGTCACTCTTGTCGATGATCAGCAAACCGGAAGAGACCGTACCCAAATAGATGTGCCGGTCGTCCCAGCTATTACTGATCAGGATGTTATCCGTTCCGGGCAAATCAATCCGGGTCAGTGTTCCGGACTGGATGTCGGCGGCATACAGATGTTGATCGTTGTAGAAATACATTACATCCCCGTCATCATGGAAGCCAAAAATCCACGTAGCCCGGGGATTGTCAGGGTCGGGGGCAACGTCCGGGGTGAATATTCTGTGGGCCGATCCGTCGGCGGGCTTCATCACGGCACTGTGGTTGGTACCGATCCAGAGGTTCCCCCTGCTGTCTTCCCAGAGAGTTCTGACCTGATTGGCGGGATCGATGGGAGGGGCTGTATCCACCACCAGGCTGTACGAATAGTTCCAGAGGTCCCGGTACATCAGGCTGATGCCCTGGAAATGGTAGCCGAACCAGAAGTTCCCGTCCCTGTCCCTGAAGAAATAGTGCACATCGGTGGCCTGCAGGGAGTTGGCGTTTCCGGGTATATGCTCAAAAACGGTAACCTCCATGGATTCGGGATTCAGCAGCAGGGCGCCGTACGCATCGGTGCTGATGTAGATCATGCCGTCCTCATCTTCGAACAGCCCCTGCATATAGCCCCCGGTAAGATCCAGGTCGCTGTTGGCAAACGATTTCACCAGCTCCGGTGTATCAGCCCCGCTCCTCCACAGGGCCAGGCCATTGTCGGTACTGATCCACAGGTTGTCGTTACGGTCGGCAAGCAGATACCAAATGGTTGCCGACTGCACCATCTGCAGTTCGCCATCGAACGGACCAGTGCTGCTGAATTCATGGCTGTTGCGGTCGAAAACATACAGACCGCTGTTCGTACCCACCCAGAAAGCGTCATCACCCCGGGGTACTATGCTTCGGATGGTACCGGCCGTTGTTTGTTCCACATTGAACAGAAAAAAATTGGCCCGAAGCGTGTCGGCCGAATAATCCTGTACGGGGATACGGTACAAACCATCGGCGGTACCGGCCCAGATGTCGCCGTTCCCGTCCTGGTGAAGGGTCCACAGAAAACGCAATCGCTCAAGTGAATCGGCAACGTGCACGGTTTTCGATTTTTCCAGTGCGGGATCGAAGATGGCAAGGCCCTGACCGGAACCGACCCACAGCATGCCGTCGTGTGCCTCCAGAATGGTGCGCATTTGGCCTCCCGGAACCGAATTCGGGTTCTGCGGGTCATTCCGGTAGGTGGTGAAATTCTGCCCGTCGAACTTCTCGAGCCCTGTATTGCCTGCGGTCCAGATAAAGCCGTGCCGGTCCTGCATCATCGTCCAGATAAAGGTGTTGCTCAGGCCATCACGAATCGTGAAATGCCGGTACTGCTCCCCCCCGGATTGGGCGGCGGCCGGGCCGCCCGTGGTCAACAGCATTGTTAAAGCCATGGCTGCAACCATGCCTTGGGGGAAAAAACCCCATTTTAATAAGTTCATACGCCGTCTGTAAGGATGATTTTAAAAACTGTTTTGGTTTCGGGTACCGATTCGATGTCGAGTGATCCCCCGTGTGCCTTGATAATATCGTGCGTGATGGAGAGCCCCAGCCCGGTGCCCTGGGTACCCTTCTTTGTGGTAAAAAACGGCTGCAGGATTTTGTCGCGGATGTCCTCAGGGATGCCCGGGCCGTTGTCCTCGATCTCGATGGCCACCCATTTTTCCCGGCGGAGGGTACGAACGGTAAGCCGCGGATTGTACCCGTTGTTACCGGTCGCGTTTCCGTTCCCGCTACCGTTCGTATCACCGTTCGCGTTTCCGCTTCTGTTCCCTTTCCCTTTCCCGTGCTCGTTCTTCTCACCATTTTCGTTCACGGTCTCCAGCTTATCCCGCATGGCATCGAAGGCATTATGGCACAGGTTCAGGATCACACGCGAAAAATCTTCTGATACCAGCCGGACCTCACCTGCTGCCTCATCGGGTTCGAGGGCAATATCCACATTGATGGGGTGCTTGCCGGCCCGCATGCCGTGGTAGGCCAGGTTCACGTACTCCTGAACCAGGGCGTTAAGGTCGGTCGGTTTCATCTCGCCCGTACCCCCGCGCGAGTGCAGCAGCATCGATTTCACAATGCCGTCGGCACGGCTGCCATGATCGTGGATCTTGCGCAGGTTGGCTTTGATGTCGGCCAGGGTTTGTTTCACAGCTGTGGATTCTTCACCGGGAGGCATTTTATCGATATCCTCCACAACCTCGTCGATCATCTCAAGGGAAACCTCCGAAAAATTGTTCACAAAATTGAGCGGGTTTTTGATCTCATGGGCGATGCCGGCCGTGAGCTGGCCAAGGCTGGCCAGTTTCTCCTGCTGGATGAGCTGCTCCTGGGCGGCCTTCAGATTCTGGTGGGCACTTTCCAGGTTTTTATGGGCCTTCTCCAGGTTCTGATACGCTTTTTCGATCTCCCTGGCCTGCTCAAGTTCCTTCTCGCGTGTACGCTCCCGCTCACGGCTGATCACCCTGCGGCGCTGTACACGATCGATGCAAAATACAAGGCCGATAAACAATACTGAAAAAACGATGTAGGCCGGAATTGTACGGTACCAGGGGGGCAGAATGGCGAGTGGCAGTGATGCGATGGCACTTGAAAATTCACCCGGGCCGGGTGCGGCCTGAACCTCCAGCGTGTACTGGCCCGGCGCCAGGTTGGCCAGGTAGATCTGCTGCTGGTTACCGATCTCGTTCCAGGTATTGTCGTAGCCCTGCAAACGGTACCGGTAGCGGGTGCCCGCCGGATTCCGGTAGTTCAGGGCCAAAAAGGATACTGAAAGGTTGTTCCGGTCGTATGCCATCCGGTACGACTCCTGAGGGGAATACAATGTGTTGAAAACCTCCGGGCCCGCCCGCAGCTCGGTAATGTGAATGTGCCGGATACGGGTGTTGGTTACCGTTTCGGCCGGATTAAACCGGATCATGCCTCCCTGACCACCGGTGATGATCTCCCCGGTCGACGGACTGGTGTGCCAACCCCAACCCATGGTAATCGGGCTGCGGTCGGGCTGCAGTTCATAAAAACCGATGCTCTCGGTATCCGGATCGAGTTTGACGAATCCCTGCGACACATACATCCATATATGCCCGTCGTTGTCCTCATACATCGGGTGGTTAAAAGATGACAACAATCCTGCATAGGTTTGATACAACAACCTGTGCTCCCGGTTAATGAGATCATGACGGTACAAACCCTCGGCAGTAACACCCCAGGCTATTCCGGGGGTGGTGGTCGATAGCAACGGTGGCCTTGTATAAAAAACCGGTCCCGGCCCTGGAACACCATCTCCAACCGCCTGCAGGGTTTCTTCATCGAATGCATACAGCGTCCAGGAAGTGTTATCATTACCGGAAGGCAATTCAACAACATTGATATCCCCTGAGGCATCAAGGACAGGGTTAATATCGGCCTCTGTCAGATTTTCCGGATCGTTTTGCAGATTCGGCAGGTAGGTGACCGAAAGATCCTCCTTGCTGATCAGATCCATGCCACTGTTCCGGTAATTGATGAAATAATACAGGTGGCCTTCAATCATGTCTACGATGAAGGCAGATTCTTTGCTGAGCGGGATGTTCCGGAAACTCCCGCGCCGCGGGTCGAACAGGTAGAGTTCGCCGGAGCCTGTGGGCACCAGGTAATTGCCCTCGTGTGGTATTAATTTCCAGATCAGATTCCGCTCATTCTGCATGGTACTGCCCAGGGGCCGGTAGATTCGCTGATCACCACCACCGGCGGGTCTGAGAACCAGCCCGTCGCCGGTTCCAAGCCACACATTGCCGGCCTCATCCTCCAGGTAGCCTTCAAAAAAGTTGATGGCATGATTCCACTCGTGCTCTTCCGAGATTTTTTCGTACGTGTAATTCCAGGAGTCCGAATACATCACACTGAAGCCGTGGTTGTGATAGCCAAACCAGACGTTGCCGCTCTCGTCCGGCATTACAAAGTGCACATCGTCCTCGCGGATGCTGTTCAGATTCCCCGGCTCGCTACGGTAATTCCGTACCACACCCGATTCCGGGTCAAACATCAGGGCCCCGATAAAACCGGTTCCAATCCACATACGGCCCTGTTCATCCTCGTACAGACCCTGAAAGTTCTCATTTCTCAGATCGGGCGACCCCTCGCCCAGTGTGTGAACTGCCACGGGTTTACCGGCATCGCTGTGCCAGTGGGCCAGGCCGCGCAGGGCCGCAATCCACAGTGTGCCGTTGCGATCGTTCCTGAGCGCCCATATCGCAGTGTTGGTGATGAACGCAAGATCAGGGTCCATCTCCCCGAGTTCACTGAATTCGCCGGTATCCGTGTGGAAACGCATCAGGCCCGAACCCGTACCGATCCACAGAAAATCATCCCCGCCGCGGGCAATCGACATGATATAGGTTGATTCGCGGTTATCGAGTGCGTAGTATGATGCCCGAAGGGTATCGGCGCTGAGGTCCTGTGCCGGGATATGGAGCAGGCTCCCGGAAGAACCCAGCCAGATATCCCCGTCGTCGTCGCGGTAGATGATGTGCGAAGTACGGGGCTCAATGGTACCCTTCTGAAAAAGGGCCCTTCTGAATTGTCCCGTTACGGGATCCATAATGTCGAGGCCGTTATCTGCCGGGAAAAGGAACAGGCCGGAGGCTTCATCCTCCAGCATGGAAGGCACCCGTCCCCTCGAAATGGTAGACGGATCGGAGGCGTCGTTGCTGTAGGCGATGATACGGTTACCGTCGTACCGGTTCACGCCCGCCTGGTTTGTGAACCAGATGAACCCGTGCCGGTCCTGATGCATGGACCAGATAAATGCGTGCGACAGCCCGTCGGCGGTCGAAAAATGCCTGAACGATTCGTTGCCCGTTTGTGCACTGACCGGCACGCAGTTGAGCATGAAAACCAGTACCCCAGCTCCGACTAACGCATTCAGAAAAACCCTGATATCAGAAAACATATACTAACTGTGTGGTGAAAAGCCAACATTCCAAAAGCCCGTTCAAAATACAAATAATTTACGCATAACATAAATTACAGCTAACGCTTATGCCTGATGAGAAAATGGGGCTTTCAGTACAATCAGGGAAAAGGCCGGGCAGGTTGCCGGTACTCCCACTGCCGGGCATCTTTGATCAACCGGTTTTTGTGGCTTTGCCGGTACTTATGAATTGAAATGCCGGTATCAATTGTATGATTTTATCACTAACGGTAATGGTGTCATTCTGATTGCTGGTTATAATGATACCTTCAACCAAACCGAAGTTATTCATGGCCTCAATCAGGCCTTCGGTTTCCCGTTTTTGATTATCGGGAGTTATCTGCTCGCAAACCTGAATGGCCATCACGCATTTTCGCTGTTCAAAGAGCACAAAATCGCACTCTTTGTTCTCCCTGAAATAGAAGATTTCCTTACCCGATCGTCTTAGATGCAGATAAACCGCATTTTCCAGTCTTCTGCCACGATCGGCACTGAAACTCAGGGAGTTGGTATGAATCAGGCCGGTGTCGATGCCATAGATTTTTCGTGGATTGGCATTCCTCGATTTTACCGACCAGCTAAACCGCTGTACCTGAAAGATCAGCCAGGAATCTTCGAGCCAGTGGATAAAATCAGCTGCGGTATTCGCAGCACCCATGTTGAACTGCTTCCGGATGCTGTTGTAGGTGGTTTTTTTGCCTGAATTTGTGATCAGAAATAAAGCCACCTCCATCAGTGTTTGTATGTTTCGGATACCGTGCCGAACTGCGATGTCTCTCAAAACGATATCCTTGAACAGATTTTGCAGAATCATGGGGTCCTTTTGCGCCAGGTACTCCGGAAATCCTCCCTCATCCAGATAGCGATCGAACGTTTCCTTTGAAGACGTAATCTGGTGGTATGACAGAAATTCCTGATAGCTGAAAGGATACAGGTCGTGCCGGAGATGCCTTCCGGTGAGCCTTGTTCCCAGTTCATTGCTCAGTAACGATGCATTCGAGCCGGTGATGAACACTTTGCTGCCCCGATCGTGCAATTGCCGGACAAAAAGCTCCCATTTATCAACATTCTGAATCTCATCGAATAAATATGCAGGGGTATCCCGGGGTATGATTTCATCGAGTTTCTGAAAATCATGTACGTCAAAACCGTACACCCTCGAGTCTTCGAAATTGAAGTAGGCAGCCCCGGGGTAAAACCGATCACGGATTAAAGCCATAAGGGTGCTCTTTCCACTTCTTCGTATTCCTGATATGACTTCGATATGTCCGGAGGCCGGTTTGTATCCGCTGAGAAACGACCGTGGAATTGTATTCAGGTGTCGGGATACCAACAACGACTGTTGATCCAGATACGCTTGTTTAATCGATTCTTTAAGAAGCATGGATATATATTTATATTACTAATATAAACTATCACATATTAGTAATATAAACAAGTGGCTGTTCAGTCGCTTCTCACCGGATACAAGAATACACTGCGCAGCATAGTTTCCATGAAAAACAGGGGACTCTTCATTCGGGTCGTCAGCTGAATATGCATGCCAGACACCCGTTTCCCATGCCAGGCCGCGATCTTCGTTCACAATGATTTCATTGGGAGTCCGGACCCAGTACGTGCTCATGCCATGCTCACCATGACGGGAGGTGTGGCATTTTACTTATTGGTTTTTGTGATGTAGATCTGATGCCTTTTATACCGGAAGACGTCGCCGTTTTCATCACGTTCAAACGCTATGGTTTCCCCGTCCGTGTCGTCTTGACGTATCCTCACAAAGGTGTCTCCTTCGAGATGTCTGAGCATCATCATGTTATCGGCGGGAGATTGATTGGGCAGCCCGATGCTCACAAGTTTACCCTCCCAGCTGGATAAATAGGATTCACCATCATTAATCTGATAATATCCGGTATAATCAGACAGGTTCAGGCTGTCGCTCACAGCCTCCGAAGTGGCGGATTTTGGAGTCACTTTAGCCAGGATTCCGTGTATTCCATTCGAGTATTTACGGGGGTTTACACCGTTTGAATTGATAATAAC
>RECM01000060.1 GCA_007694035.1 Balneolaceae bacterium | reverse complement strand
AGACCAGACCCGTCCACAAATTCGGCAACGGCCACAAGTGGTACCTGGTTGCCCATGGCACTGATGGTCAGGTTTTGCAGGCTCTCCAGGTCACGGCGGTCCTGCTCGCGGAGGCGCACCACGATGTCGTATTCGTCTTCGCCGTCACGGAATTTGCTGGCCTCGAGGCCGTTGTTGGCAATCCGAACCGTCTGGGCGATCTGAGACAGGCTGAGCCCGAACTGGCTCGCCTTCTGGTGATCGACCAGTATTCGGTGTTCCGGCAGGCCGCCACCGATGTTATTTTGTATATCGACCAGGCCGGAAATCCTGCCGGTTTCGCTGGCCTCAATCAGCATCTGTGTTATTTCGTCGGTGATAACCATAATCCGGTCAAAGTCTTCGCCGGATACTTCGATGTTCACAGGAGCCCCGGTTGGCGGACCCATTTCCTGAGCCTCAATCTGAATTTTCATGTCCGGTATGTCGCGCACCTTGTTGCGGAGTTTGCCAAGCGTGATGCTTGAGGGCTCGGTCCTGTCGCCGTATTCCACAAAATTAACACCAATTACAGCTTTTTCGGGCCTTGGAAATCCGCCGCCGAAAAAAGGATTACCGGCCACGCCAATATTGACCACGATATTTTCAACGTTATTCCTCACCTTTTCATCCTCGGCGAGAAGCTCATCGACCAGCATCTGAATCTGTTGAACGGTCTGGTTACTGGTTCCGATATTCATGCCGACGGGACCCTCAATTTTCACATTTACGAGACGCGGATCGGTTGTCGGGAAGAATTCCTGCCCGGTAGGAGCTATGGCCAGCATGGCGAAAATGGCGAACAGCACAGTCATAACCCCGTTCAGCAGCTTGGCCCTGTTGTCGGTGAGTATCAGGTTGCTTCCCGTTTTAAAAAGCATCCCGATAAGACCGAAGACCACGATAATTGCCGGAAGCGCCATAAGTACCAGTATTGTTGCAGTGGGGTAAACCGTGCCCGTGAGAGCGAATGCCAGAATGATTACACCTGTGATTGCCGCTATGATGAAACCGGCCTTTACGCTGCTCTTGCCACCGATAATGATGCCTTCAAGGCTGTGGATGATGATGCCAAGGGCCCCAAGTCCGGCAATGATGCCACCGGCGATCAGTATAATCTGACCGGTAATACCCGATACCAGATAAATCAGACCGCCAGGTATAAGTATGAGCACGCCGGCGGTGAAGCTGCCAAGGGAGAAGGTGTTCCGGAGCATCGCACGCTTTACCGTATAATCCCGCTGAAGCATCCAGGCAAGGAACGTGCGGTACCAGCGCACTACCCCTGGCAGGGTTTTGCCCGTAAACCGGATCGACATTGGCTTGATAATGTACCGGTAAGATCCCACAAAGAATATCACAGTGAGTACCGTCACCACGAAGGTGATCCAGTTGGCCAGCAGAATGGTGAATGCCAGCAGGCCTGCGCCGGTGTACATAACCATCTTTACAAACCGGCTTTTCTTTTTCCGGGGTTCCGAATCAAGCCTTACAAGAAAGCCGGTAAGTACCGGGTAGATGACCAGAGCCACAAAAAGGGAACAGATCAGAACAATAATGAGGGTAAGTGGCATATAGCCCATGAACTGGCCGATAACACCCGGCCAGAAGAGCAGGGGCGTGAAGGCGGCCACAAGCGTAGCGGTTGATGCGATCAGGGCATATCCCACCTCGTTGGTGGCCTCGCGGGCTGCTTCAAACTTGCCAAATCCGGCTTCCCTGAACCGGTAGATGTTTTCCACGATAACGATGGCATTATCGACCAGCAGACCGAGTGCGATGATGAGGCTGAAAAGGATAATCATATTGACCGTGTAGCCCAGGGCAGACAGCACGATAAATCCTACAAGGATGGACAGTGGCACTGCGGTTCCCACCAGCAGGGCATTCCGGATTCCCAGAAAGAATACCAGGATTAGCACTACGAAAAGCATCCCGCTGATAATGCTGTTTTCGAGGTCTTTGATCAGGTTGTCGATGTCTTCGCTCTGGTCGCCGGTAATCACAACATCGGTGCCTGGTGGCAGCTCGAATGCTGCCAGGGCTTCCCGAACGCCTTCAGCAGTTTCAATAATATTGGAACCGGGTCTTTTTTTGATGTTGAGGCTCACTACCTGCCGGTAATCGGCATCGGCGCCGGAAATGGCCTGCATCCTGCCCCTGTCGTCTTCTACCTGGAGTATTTTCAGCCGCGAATAGCTCTCCCTCTCTTTGAAACCGTACACTACTTCCGCCACATCCCGCATGTATACGAAACCGGACCCGGGGCGCACATTATCGCCGCCCGGCACAAGAACCACCAGGTCTTCGATCTGCTGCGGATCGGTGAATTCGCCGCTGATGCGAACCAGGTAACTCTGCCGTTCTACATCGACGGTGCCACCGGGAATGGTGAGGTTTTGCTGCTGAATGGCTCCGATCAGCTGCTGAAGGCTCAGGTTGTAGCTGTTGAGGGCGTTCAGGTCCACATTCACCTGTACTTCGCGCTCAATTCCGCCGATGAGTTCCACTTCGCGGACGCCGGATACGGTTTCGAGTACATCCTGCAGCCGCTCTGCGGCCACGGTCAGGCGCGAGAGCGGATAGTCGGCAGCCAGGTTGATGACCAGGATCGGGAAATCGTCAAGGTCGAATTCGATGATCTGCGGGTCTTCGGCGTCGGCCGGCAGGTTTGGCCGGGCCAGATCAACCCGCTCGCGTACGCGCTGGCTGGCTTCGTTCAGGGGAACATCCAGCTCGAACTCAACGACCACGCTGCTGAAGCTCTCCTGTGTGGTCGACCTCACCTGCTTCACTCCGTTAATGCCCTGCAGCTCGCGCTCGAGGGGCTGGGTGACCAGCGATTCCATATCGCTGGGCCCGATTCCCGGGTAGAGGGTGGTGATGATGAAGAGCGGAATTTCGATAGACGGGTTCGACTCTTTCGGGATGGTCAGATAGGTAAACGATCCGGCGATTATCAGCAGGAAGGTAAGTACGATAATCCCCGTTTTATTCTGAATGGCAATGTCTGTTACTTTCATCGGTTGGCTGCCCCAAATGGGTTAATCTGGTATGAGGGAAAAATGTGAGTATGAAGCGACTGGTACCGCAATGGCTTACCGTGATCAGTTGAAAGTTCCGTTGTAGCTGACCCTGAGTTCATCCACCGTTATCGTTGAACGCCGGTTCTGGACAATGTTTACCCGGTCGCCCTGGTTCAGTACGTTCTGGCCCGAGGTTACGATCTCGTCGCCGTCCTGCAGGCCGTCGAGCACCTGCACCAGTGCGCCGGAGGTAATTCCGGTTGTGATGGATACCAGCTGTGCGGTCTGCCGGCCGTTGCCGTCACGCAGCACGAATACGTTCGGACCGGCCTCGTCGCGCACGATGGCACTCCGTGGAATGATGATGGAATCGTCAACCACACGGCGGAGAATCTGCAGATCGGCCACCATTTCGGGTTTCAGCACGCGCTGCGGATTTGATATCTCGATTTCTACGGGATACGACCGCGTATCGGGGTTGATCATATTCCCGGCAAAGGTTACCCTCGCACGGCGGTCTTCGATACTGTAGGAACGGAACTTTACATTGACCTGGCTGCCCTCGCGGATGTCGCCGGCAAAACGCTCGGGTACTCCGGCTAGCAGCTTGACACGGTCGGTGTTTACGATCCGAACCACCGGGGCGCCGGGGCCGACTAGTTCACCCTCTTTCACGAACCGCTCTTCGATCCGTCCGCTGAACGGGGCTGCGATGTTGGCATCGTTCAGCTGCTTCTGAACCTGCTCGAGCTGGGCCCTGGCCTGATCGCGCATGGCAAGGGCGCTGTTATATTCAAGCGTACTGATGATGGAATCGGCATGCAGGGCGGTCTGGCGGCGGAATGCATCCTCGGCCAGTTCATACTGCGCTTTGGCCGCATCGAACGCAGAACGGATCATGGAGTCGTCGATTCTTGCGATTATATCGCCCTTGCGAACCATCGTACCCCGCTCCCTGATGCTCTGAACACGCCCGCTGGTTTCCGATGCGATCAGGGCGTCTTCGAGTGCCTCAACGGTTCCGGTCAGATACACGATCTCATCGAATCCGGTGCGTTCCAGGGTGATTGTTTCGACCGGTACCAGCCGTTCGCGCGGCGCATTGTTGCCGTTTTCAGCCTCATCCCCGCAGGCATTCAGGATTAGTGCGGAAGCGAGAATGATGGAAATTATATAAATGCGTTTCATGATTACTTGTATTGAAAAGGTTCCGTTCGTTGATTAACTACGTTGATTAAATGGGTTTGCCGATGGCGGCTTCAAGCCTGCTTACGGCGGTGAGATAATCGAAAACCGCGGCCAGGTAGGTGAGGCGGGTCTGATCGAGCAACAGGTTGGCCTGACGCTCCTCAATTGCTGTACCTACCCCTTCGCGCAGCCGGGTAACCGCGTACTCATAGTTGAGCTCGGCCCTTTCTATATTGCGCTCCTGGCTGTTTATGCGCTCCCAGGCAGTCTGTACGTTGCGTACGGCCTGGTCCACCTCAAGATAGACGCCCTGCATGGCCATCTCCAGGTCAATCTGCGACTTTTTGATGGCGATCCGGTTCTGCTGCACCCGGCTCCGGGTCTGGAAGCCGTTGAACAGGTTCCAGTTCAGCTGAACACCCACTGCGAAGGTCGGGTCCCAGTAGGCAGTGTCGAAAAAGCCCAGGTCGCGGCTGGTATAATTGAAACTCTGGCCGTTGATTTGTGAAACGATGGTGCGGTTATCGGGTACATTGCCAAGGTACCCGTAGTTGGCAAACGCGTTAACTACCGGGAAGTAGGTGGAGCGTGTCAGCTCTTTCTGTACCTCATTCAGCTTGATGAGACCTTCGAGCTGCTGCAGGTCGGGACGCTGCCTTTTTGCCAGTTCATAGGCCTCCTCGGTGGTCATGAACGGGGTGATGTCGCCCCGGTCCACCTCCATGGAATCCGACAGGCGGATGGGGGTATCAACGGGTATGCCGAGAATGAGGTTCAGGTTTTTCAGGGCCAGGGCCGCCTGGTTATTGGCTTCGATGAAATTGGTCTGCAGGTTGGCCAGCTCAACTTCAGCATTTAAACGCTGGTATTTCGGGGTAACACCTTCGGCCACGGTACGTGCCGCGTCTTCAACGGTCCGGCGGGTACGCTGAATACTGCGGCGAAGTACATCGCTCTGTTCCTGGGCGAGCAGGGCCCGGTAATAGGCCGTTTTAACTTCATTTGATACGATCTGGCGGTCACGGGTCCGCTGATCGTCGGTTAATTTTTTGAACTGTTCGGCCCCGCGTATGGCGGCGAAGGCCGTACCGTTGTACAGGGCCTGGGTAACATTGATGAAGCCCTGGAACTGGTTGTCGATGGCGAAGGGGTTCGAATCCAGGCCCGGCGGCGTGATCCCGGCTTCCTCATACCCCTGCTGCTGGCGGTCGAGAAATTCATCGAAGGGGATGGGACTTGTGGATGGATCGCCGTCGGTGCGGGCCCTTTCGTTGTAGGCAAGCCAGCCAATCGCCCCGAACGACTGAAAAAAATCGCCCGCGCTTGAACCGGCAAACGGGTTTGGCGATTTGATGTTCCGCGTATAGTTGGCAGTGGCATTCACCTGCGGGTACACATTGCCCCAGGCCTCGCGGACCTGGGCACTGGCTTCATCGATATCGAGCAGCCCCTTGCGCAACATGTAGCTGTTGATGAGGGCAATTTCAAGCGCCTCATCGAGGCCCAGACTCAGGGTGTCGCCCGGTGCCGGGGCCTGACGGGCTTCTGCTTTCGAAGGTATAGCTGCCGTGATGATAAATAGCAGTAGAACTGTAATCGCGATGGATTTATTAAGTATGCGTTGAATAGACATGGCTGAATTGTTTTTGGAATCAGAGCCGTTTACGTATATCAGAAAAGAATGTTATAAATAAAATGACCAATGGTCATATTTTTTCATTTTTTATTGCTTCGATCATCAGGTCGTTGAAATTCCGCAGCAGATCGCGGGCATCGAATGTGATGTTTTCAAGCGACGGTGCAACAATATGCCCGCTGCGATGGAAGTAGCTCAACTGTATAAGACCCCTTGTGGCCCCCAGAAATTGTATGGCCAGCATGGCCGGATTGAATTTGTCTTTTATGGTTCCGTCCTGAATACCGATCTGAAAGGCACGGGTCAGGTAGGTGATGATTTCATTGCCCTTCTGGTTGCAGGCCTGGCAGGCCCAGCCGTCCATAATGGGTTCGAGACTTGCCATATCCACCGACTCCATATGAACAAAAAAGTGGTAGTAATTTTCGTTTTTCTTGGAAAAATCCTCCAGTGTATTCGAAAAGGCACGCACCATTTCGAGACCGGTTATGGGCCTGGCCAGCACTTCGGCGATGAGGGCGGTAAGCAGGGTAAGACCGCGGTGGTGTATGGCGGCCAGCAGTTCCAGCTTGTTGCGGAAGTAGAGATAGAGCGTGCCCTTGCTCAGTTCGGCCGCCTCGGCGATATCGTCCATGGTGGTTGAATCGATGCCCTTTAAAAAAAACACACGCTCCGCGGCATCCACGATATCGTTGCGGCGTTTTTCCTTTTCTCTTTCCTTGCGTTCGGCCGTGCCCATAAAGTATCTCTAAACGTTTTAATGACCATAAGTCATAAATTGAATCAAATTTACCACTCTCCCAAACCGAATCCAACATTTAATGAGGTCATCCTAAATGAGATCATCCTTCGGGAGTCCGGAGCATGGCCTGAGTGCACTTAGTGAAGACGAAGGTCATGGCGGAGGTCCCCGAAGAGTTGACCTCATGGGGATACGGCAGTATCCCCGTGGGCCCCACGTTCCACCCACTCTGCTACGAAAAACGGAAAAAAAAGTTGGCAGGGGGTTTAAATACCGCATCAAGCAAACACACCCCCCATGGGCAGCCGGTAGCGGCTGCCCATGCGAACCACTCTTCGGGGACCTCCGCTATGCTCCGGACTCCCGAAGGAGGTTCGCATCGCATGAGGTTCGCTTTAAATGAGGATCACGTGTATCTTGTCACACACTTCTGATACAATTCAGCATGACTACACCGCCTCCTGCCAACAAAAATCTGCTCATCGAAATGCTGCTGCTGCTCACGGCGGTGATCTGGGCGCTGAATTTTTCGGTGGTAAAGATGAGCCTGGCAGAGATCGATCCGCTGAGTTTCAACGGATTTCGTTTTGCCCTGGCCACGGCCACGATCTGGCTGGCCCTTTTGCGCAGCGGTCAGTCGCTGAAGGTGGATAAGGGCGACTGGGGCACCCTTATCGTACTTGGGCTGCTGGGCAACCTGGTGTATCAGATGCTGTTTATTTTCGGCATCGACCGGACTTTTTCTGCCAATGCCGCGGTTATGCTGGGCACGATCCCGGTATGGGTGGGCCTGGTAAGCCATTTTTTCGCGTCCGAAAAGCTCACAACCCTGAAAACCGTCGGCGTATTGTTCGCCTTTTCGGGTGTGGCCACCATCATGGCCGGTGCGGAGGCGGGCTTCTCCCTGCAGTCCGATAACCTGGTTGGCGACCTCATCATAATTCTCGCCGCGGCCGTATTCGGTATCTATACCGTGCGCTCCCGCAAGCTGCTCGACCGCTACACCCCCCTGCAGCTCAGTACGCTTACCATGATCACGGGCGGACTGGCCCTGGTCGTGGCCGGCATTCCGTCGATGGTTGTTCTTGATTACAGCAATGTATCGGCAGGGTCCTGGGCCGGTGTGTTTTACAGTGGTGTGTTTTCCATCGGGTTCGCATTCATTGTCTGGAATTATGGCATCCTTCGTGTGGGTGCGGTTCGCACGGCTACCTATCAGAACCTGGTTCCGGTGATGGGACTGGTATTCGGGTTAATCATTCTGGGCGAGAAACTGTCGCTGATGCAGTACATGGGTTCGGCCATAGTGATTGCGGGGATAGTGATGGCGAGGTGGAAGAGAAAATAATATATTGACTGACTATGCATCAGGCATCACGTGTATGAATCTCGTAATTTCTTAAAACCGGTTTTTACCATGTAAGACTGATTTTCTTCTATTACATTCAATATCGCGTTAACTCAAATAGATTCAGCTGCATGACTTAAAAAGATTAGGAGGACAATGATAAGATTATTCCACGCAGCTGATCTTTACATTAGAATCCACTTCAGAAGCCACATCGAAGCCAGAATAGAAATGGTTTTGATTAAGAAATTACTTTGTAAAAGAACAACTTTTTAGAATTCATGACTCTCCCCATCAACATAGAAAAACTGATCAAAGGCCAGGTGGTGGAGACGGAGCGGATTGAGTATAAATCCGGCTGGAACCCGGAGAAGGTGATCCACACCATGTGCGCGTTTGCGAACGACATTAACAACCTGGGCGGCGGGTATATTGTTGTCGGCGTGGAGGAGAATAACGGGATTCCGCAATTGCCGCCCAAAGGGCTTAAGAAAAACGAACTGGATGCCATTCAAAAAAAGCTCGTGGAGCTGAGCAACACCATTCAGCCGGCCTATTTTGGGATATCAGACATTGCAGAGATTCAGGGAAAACCTATATTAGTACTTCACTGTCCGGGCGGTGACCATCGTCCCTATACAGCTCCAATTTCCCTGTCGGAAAAAAGCAAAGGCCGAATGCACTTGGTGAGGCGTTACAATTCAACCGTGCGGGCTAATCCGAACGAGCAGCAAATCCTGCACGAAATGGCTGCCAGGATTCCATTTGACGACCGCATCAACCACCAAGCCACTATTCGGGATTTGAGCCTCTCGCTGATCAAAGAGTTTCTGCAGAATGTAAAAAGCCCGCTGTTTGAACAGGCCAATTCCATTCCCTTTGAGGATCTTTGCCGGCAGATGCAGCTTGTAAAAGGCCCGGATGAACAGATGAAACCGGTGAATGCCGGGCTGCTCTTGTTCAATGATAAACCGGAACAGTTTTTCCCGGATACTCAGATTGATGTGGTGATCTACCGGGATGAGGTGGGGGATCAATTTTCAGAAAAGATTTTTACCGGCCCCATTCATAAACAGCTCCAGAATGCACTTGCTTACATCAACACCAATGTGATCCACGAAGAGGTGAGAAAAGTAGAGGGACGCGCGGAAGCCAACCGGTTTTATAACTATCCTTATGCCGCAATTGAGGAGGTGCTTGCAAATGCCGTGTATCACAAAAGCTATGAACTCCGAAACCCGATCGAAGTGAATATTCGTCCCGGGGAGATTGAGATACTCAGCTTTCCCGGCCCTCTTCCGCCGGTAGATAACAAGATGCTGAAGAAAAAGCGCATTGTTTCCAGGGTATATCGTAACCGCCGGATCGGAGATTTTCTGAAAGAGCTGCAACTGACAGAAGGCCGTGCAACCGGTTTCCCGAAAATTTATGATGCCATGCAGAAAAACGGCTCCCCTGAACCCACGTTCGAAACTGACGATGAGCGCACCTATTTTCTTGCGGTGCTGCCGGTTCATCCCGAAATGAAAGAGAGGGGCCATGCTGGGGGTCAAGCTGGGGGTCAAGCCGGGGGTCAAGCTCAAAAAAATGACCTCAACGATACTGAAAAAGCCGTTTTGACTCTTTTGAGTAAGGGGCCATGCTCAACAGAAGAAATTGTCAATGAATTGGGATTAACAAAACGCACCGGAGCATTACAACGTACGTTAAGCGGACTTCTGGAAAAAGGATTGGTACAATACCTGTATCCGGAAACACCGCGGCA
>RECM01000218.1 GCA_007694035.1 Balneolaceae bacterium | reverse complement strand
TGTAGAGCGAATCGTGGTCCGCCGGATTTTTCTTCCCGAACTGCTGCTCCAGGTATGTGCTCATGATCACCCCGTCGTCTACGGCGATGCCGAACAGGGCCAGGAAACCGACCCATACGGCCACACTCAGATTTACCGTGCCCATCTGGAAGAACTCCCGCAAATCCACCCCGAACAGGCTGAAATTGAGGAACCATCCCTGGCCGTAAAGCCAGAGCATGATGAACCCGCCGGCCCATACCAGGGCGATACTGGTAAAGATGATGGTGGTTACGGGCACCGACCGGAACTGGAAGTAGATCAGCAGAAAGATGATCATCAGCGTAATGGGCAGGACCAGTGCCAGCCGTTTGGCAGCGCGCTGCTGGTTCTGAAATTCACCCTCGAAAACATAGCTGACCCCGTCGGGCACGGTCAGACTGCCGTTGCTGATCAGGCGGTCGAGCTCGTCTTTCACGTTATTGACCACCTGAACGGGCGAGACCTGCCCCGCACGGTCGAACGTGACATACGCATTCAGGAAGGTGTTTTCACTGCGGATGTTCATCGGGCCCGTCGCGAAGCGGATTTCGGAGAGCTGACCCAGCGGGATCTGGCTGCCGTCGGGGGCGGAAACCAGGATTCGCTCCATGGCCTCGGGCGTATTCCGGTACTCCCTGGCATAGCGCACCCTGAGCGCGTACCGCTCACGGCCCTCCACCGTCATGCCGGCCATCTCGCCGCCGATCGCCGTACCGATCACCTGCTGAACATCAGCAATCATCAGGCCGTGACGGGCGATTGCCCTGCGGTCGATGTCGATTTCGATGTAGGGCTTGCCTACAACCCGGTCTGCGAAGACCGATGCCGGACGCACCCCTTCCACCCCGCGGATCACCGGCTCCAGGTTACTGGCGAAGCTGTCGATAGTCTCCAGGTCGGGCCCGTTAATCCGGATGCCCATGTTGGCCCGCATCCCTGTCTGCAGCATCACCAGCCGCGCCTCGATGGGATGCAGCTTCGGGGCCGATGTGACCCCCGGCAGGTCGGATGCGTGCAGCACCTCGGTCCAGATGTCGTCGGGCGTGCGGATGTGGTCGCGCCACTGCCGGTAAAAACGTCCGCGACGGTCGGGCACCAGCTCCCCGGCTTCATCCCTTACAAATTCACCGTTTTCGGTTTTAAAACGGATTCGCCTGCCGCGGTCGTCCGTAATGAACTCGCTCTTGTAGGTAATTACATTCTCAAACATGGAGAGAGGGGCCGGATCGAGGGCCGACTCCACCCGGCCTATCTTGCCGACCACATCCTGCACCTCGGGGATGGATGCCACGCGCATGTCCATCTCCTGCATCATCTGCAGTGACTCCTCAACGCCGGCGTGCGGCATGGTGGTGGGCATTAGCAGGAACGACCCCTCGTCGAGGGTGGGCATGAATTCCTGTCCTAGGCCGGGGAAACGGGAATCCATGGCGCTCCAGAAGCCGGTATCCCGGATTTCAATGCCGACTGCGCCTAAGCCGTATGAGACCGGGCGGAACGTTGAATCGAACCCGCGCCATGCCATCATTCCAATAAGAAAGATGAGCACCGGAGCCGACAGGAACAGCAGTTTGTTACGCAGCACCCATCCCAGGATCTCCCTGTACCAGGTCATATAGAGCCAGAACAGGCCAAACAGGATGCCGATCATTACCAGGATGAAGATCAGGCTGAGGATGACCGCGTTCCCCGGACCGAGGGGCAGCCAGTTACCGGCCAGCAGCCAGGCCACGGCCAGAATTATGATCACGTTGTTCACCGTCGGGGCCCAGTCCCGGTACTCCTTCACATAGATGGCGGCAATGTTGCTGATCCCCAGTGCAATCAGGGTCAGTCCGCCCCAGCCCGACCAGGCGATCATGGTCACAAGGCCGAAAACGATCAGTAAACCGTTCCAGAAGAGGCGGGTGTTACGGCTTCCGATTTTGCGGGAAAAGAGCCAGTGGGCGAAGGCCGGTATGAGCGTAAGCACGATGAGCAGGGCCGCGATCAGGATAAAGGTTTTGGTAAAGGCGAGAGGCCCGAACAGGCGCCCCTCCTGCGCCTGAAGCATGAAAACGGGCAAAAAACTGACGATGGTTGTTGACAGGGCGGTAACCACGGCCGGGCTTACCTCGGAGGTGGCGTTGTAGATCACATCGATCAGCCTGTCCTTTTTGTCCATCTCCTTCATGTGCTGCAGCATGTTTTCCGTAAGCACAATGCCCATATCGACAACCGTACCGATCGATATCGCGATACCGGCCAGTGCCACAACATTGGCATCCACACCCACATATTTCATCAGGATGAAGCTCATAAGTACCGCCAGGGGCAGCAGGGCGGCGATCACGAACGAGGTGCGCAGGTGCATCACCATGATGATGATGACCAGAATGGTGATGAGGATCTGCAGCGAAAGGGCTTCCTCGAGGGTTCCCAGTGTTTCGTAAATGAGCCCGCTGCGGTCATAAAAGGGCACGATGGTTACGCGCGACACCGTGCCGTCGGCCAGCTCCTTAGTGGGCAGGCCTGCCGAAATGCGTGCAATCTCCTCTTTCACCCGGTTGATCACCTCCAGGGGATTCTCGCCGAACCGGGCCACGACCACGCCTCCGACCGCTTCGGCGCCGGCCTTGTCGAGCACACCACGCCGCTGGGCGGGACCGGCCTGCACACGGGCCACATCCCTGATACGGATCGGGGTATTGTCGATTACCGTGATCACGCTCTCCTCAATATCCTCCAGTGACCGCACGTAGCCGAGCCCGCGAACAAGGTACTCTGCCCGGTTCAGTTCAATCGTGCGTGCGCCCACATCCAGGTTGCTCATGCGAACCGCTTCGGCAACATTGGTCACCGACAGGTTCAGTTCCCTGAGCGCCAGCGGATCGATATCAATCTGGTACTCCATCACAAACCCTCCGATGCTGGCCACTTCCGATACGCCTTTCACACCCGACAGGGCCAGGCGCACCTGGTAATCCTGAATGGAGCGGAGTTCGTGAAGGTCCCAGCCACCGGCGGGTTTCCCGTCGGGGCCGTACCCCTCGAGCGTATACCAGAAAATCTGGCCCAGTGCGGTCGCATCGGGGCCCAGGGCGGGCTGCACGCCATCGGGAAGGGTTCCGCCGGGCAGAGAGCTGAGTTTTTCCAGTATCCGCGACCGGCTCCAGTAGAACTCCACATCATCCTCAAAAATGACGTTGATGGTGGAAAACCCGAGCATGGAGTTGCTGCGCACGGTCCGCACGCCGGGCAGGCCCAGCAGCTGCGTGGTGAGCGGGTAGGTGATCTGGTCTTCGATATCCTGCGGGGAGCGGCCGGGCCACTCCGTGAACACGATCTGCTGATTGTCGCCAAGGTCGGGGATGGCATCCACCGGCACGGGATCGCGCGAAATAAGATCGATATCCCAGTCGAACGGAGCTGTGGCAATGCCCCACCCGGCGAGGGTAAGGAACAGAAGTACAGCAATCAGCTTGTTGTGAAGAAAAAAGTGAATGATACGGTTGATCATAATCTGGCGGTATTCGGCCACGGGATGATGTAACGAAACAGTGTTCCCGTGACGGGTGATCGGATGAGATGGACGTCCGGCATGGAAGCCGGATCAGATACCGCCGGGTATCAGTTCAGCAGAGAGGCGTGCAATATGTAGGCAGGTACCCCGGGGTGTGGCGGGGCCCTTTTGGCAAAATGGTTGGAGACAAACGGGGCCGACGGCTTATGCACAGTTTCGCCTGTCAATAAAGGGCCGGCGAGGGTTAGATCTGGTGCAGGTACGGCGATCGCATCGCGGGCTTCGGTGTCGGAGCTGTTTTTGATTTCGCAATCGCACTTTTCGCATCCTGACCGGGGTGATGTTCCGGGTCGATCCGATGAACCCGGGGGATTCAATTCGTCCGAATAACCCGACTGACCCGGCTGTGCCGTACTTTCCGATTTGACCGGTGCATCGGTTCCAGGTGAGGGTACGGCCTTAGTGGTCTCTGAGCCATGGCAGTTGCCGCCTGATCCGGTGGCCGAAGCGAATGTGAAATCGGGGACTACCGGAATCATCCGGGCTGTGTCATCCTGCGGAATCTTACCGCCGGCGGAGGCCATGCTGCTGCAACATCCGCTTTTTTTCATTTCGGCTGCCTGCATCGGACAATTTTCCGTACCACAGTGGGCGGTACGGACCACCATCGCGGCCAGCAGGGAGCAGGTCGTGATAAGTGTCAGAAATCGTTGCAGGTTCAGGCTTTTCATGGGCTAAATATACACAAACGTCATGAAATCACTAATGTGATTCACTTTGGGATCATTAACGCAGCTGATGTCATTGTGGTGCACCCTATGAAAACAGGGGCAATGTTTTACACGGCACCAACCGATTGGTTTACTGCAGAATTCCTTAAAATCTGCTGTTCGAAGTCCCTGCTAATCACCTTGCCGGTGTTGATTTCGGGATTGCAAAGCTGATGGAATGCAGACTCCGGTCTCATCAATCCACTCCGCAGATAACACCATAACAAGTTTAAAAAGCCCTTTTCGATTGCAGATCAGTTATCCTGTCAGCATCACGATGATCACCATGATGACGATAGACGCTTTAAGAGCGATGGTTTTCCAGTTGTTCATGTCAGAAGAGAAAACGCTGTGAATAATTTGTGGATAACGTGCAGAGGAAAGTAACATCAGAAAAATCAATTTCAAAATATTTTTTTCTCCCGCCGTATTAACCTAATTCGCAGATAAGCAGTTTGTTACAGGAAATATGAAAATATTTTAATATTTAATTTTTAAACGTGTTATCCCTGATCATGAAAGCGTTTATTACCATTATCATGAGCAAAAAGCAGACAAAAGTCTTACATCAATATTTTATTTAACCCTATCGATGTCTGATTATTGATAAAAACAAGTCTATGTAATAACTTTATTATAACATTTTCAATTTAACATTATCCTATGGAAGCCAAAATCCGTAAAGTGGGAAACAGCCTCGGTGTTATACTCCCAAAGCAGCTTATTGAAGACCTTCACCTGAAATCCGGCGACAAAGTTACCATTGAACGGGAAGGGTTATCACTGCAGCTCCGTCCTGTCGATCCTGAGTTTGAAGACTGGGCCGAGGCATACCGGCAGGTCAACCTCGACTATAAGGATGTATTAAAAGCCCTGTCAAAATGATCCGCTTTCTTGATTTGCCGACTATTTTGATCTTTCATCAGGATCAGATCAGTCTGTATGGCGGGGCCCCGGGGATCAGAGACAAAAACCTGTTGGAATCGGCCCTTGCTCAGCCACAAGCTACAATATCTGGAGAATATCTTCACAAAGACCTCTTCCATATGGCAGCAGCTTATGGATTTCATATCTGTCAGAATCACCCTTTTTATGACGGTAACAAGCGTACAGCCCTGGTTGCCACCTACACCTTTCTCTATGTAAATGGCTACAGGCTTGAAGCGGACAAAAAAAGCCTTTACGCCATTATTTTAGACCTGGCAAACGGCAAGGTCTCCAAAGATGAACTCGCGGGTTATCTGAAAACCTTTTCCAAAAAACGTTAAGCTCGTTTAATCCTGAGGCTGTTCGTAACCACACTCACCGAGCTCATTGCCATTGCAGCCGCTGCAAACATGGGGCTCAGGAAGCCGAGCGCGGCCAGCGGGATGCCCACTGTGTTATAGACAAATGCCCAGAACAGATTTTGACGGATCACCCGCAGCACATGCCGCGAGAACCTGATGGTCTCGGGTACAAGTGTGAGATCCCCGCCCAGAATGGTCACATCCGCCGACGACATGGCCAGATCGGTACCGGTCGACATCGCGATGCCCAGGTCGGCCTCCACCAGCGCGGCCGCGTCGTTAATGCCATCACCGGCCATCGCCACGTGGCTGCCTTCGGTCCGGTATTTCCTCACGGTCGCGGCTTTTTCATCGGGCTTCACCTCAAACTCGACCCGGTCGATGCCCAGCGCTTCGGCAACCGCCCTCGCCGGACGTTCCCGGTCGCCGGTCACCATTACCGTCTGTATGCCCATCGATTTCAGCTCGCGGATCACCCCGGCCGCGTCCTTCCGGATGGTGTCGGCCACCGCAATATATCCGGCAAGGGCACCATCCACCGTTACTGACAAAACCGTGGCACCCTTCCTTTCGAACGCTTCGATCACTTCCGCCCTGCCGGCCTGATCCATGTCGGATTTGTCGTATGATGAGATCGAAATTTCAGCACCATCAACGGATCCTGTAACACCAAACCCGCGACGTGTTTTGACGGATGCCGCTGCCGGCAGGTTTTCACCATCGGGTACCAGCTCCCCGGCACGGCTCACAATCGCCCGGGCGATCGGGTGGTCGGTCTCCTGTTCCACCGCGGCTGCCAGCATCAACAGCTCCTTTTCGCTGAATTTTCCCGTGGGATGTACCTCGGTAACCCGCATCTTTCCCTCAGTGAGAGTTCCGGTTTTATCGAACAATACCACCGAAATGTTCCGCGCCTCTTCAAGTGAGACGGCATCCTTGATCAGGATCCCCTTTTCGGCCGCGCGTCCCGACCCGACCATAATCCCGGTTGGCGTGGCCAGCCCCAGCGCACACGGACAGGCGATAAGCAGAACGGCCACCATATTCACCAAACCCTCCTGCAGGGTGCCGGTCACGATCCATGCTGCCAGTGTTATAAAGGCGATAACCATCACAACCGGCACGAAAATCGACGATACCCTGTCAACCAGCCGCTGGATCGGGGCTTTCGACGACTGTGCACGCCGCACAGTCTCAATGATACCGGCCAGGGCAGTATCGGCGCCCACCCGTGTTGCAAGCATCCGGAACGACTCCGACGTGTTCATGGTGCCGCCTGTCACATTACCGCCTTCTGTTTTCGGCACAGGAACACTTTCACCCGTCATCATCGACTCGTCGACAAGGGGCTCTCCTTTGATCACTTCCCCATCTACGGGTATCTGTTCGTATGATTTAACCAACAGAAGATCGCCTTTTCTGACTTTACTGACAGGTACGGTTTCAATACGCATGGCATCACTGCCTGATGATCCGGTTTGACCGGCGCTCTTTCCGCTTTGTAATGGAATATTGGATGGTATATCGGATACCATGCCGGGTGCCACATTAGTGACACCAATATTATCGCTAATGTCACCAATAAACCGGTGGGCTGTTTTCGGGGTCAGCTCGAGCAGGCTTTCTATTGCTCCCCGGGTCCGGTGCTTGGCCCGCTCCTCCATCCATCGTCCGAGCAGGATGAGGGCGATGATTACCGCTGCCGTATCGAAATAAACATCATTCGGGGTAACGAGTCCACCCTCGGTGCCAAAAAATGTCGCATAGGTACTAAACCCCCACGCCGCGCCCGTACCCACGGCAACCAGCGTGTTCATGTCGGCGGTGAAGCGCCGTGCCATTTTCCAGGCACCAGTAAAAAAAGGCGCGCCGGGATAGAACAGGATGACGGATGTGATAGCCAGTACAACCAGGTTCCAGCCGAACCGGTTGGCCTGCACCCAGTGGTGCATAGGGTCGATCAGCATCGGCAGCATCTCCATTAGAAGCACCAGTACACCCAGCGGAAGTGCGATCATGAAACGGCGGCGGAAACTCATGCCTGCCTGACCTTTTTTTGACCCTTTTCCTGATCCTTTGGCTGTACCCGACTCTGAGTGGTGACTTAGATCTGTCACCCCCCTGGCTGCATTCTCATTCACTGTCCCGGTTCCGGTTCCAGTCCCATCTTTATTCTTAACCTTATTCTCAACCTTACCCTCTCCTGAAGATGTTCCGGAATGCTCATAACCGCCCATTTTACGCAGACCGTTATCAACATCTGTATCACTTATGCTATCAGCCTGTATACCATTCTGCCCGTTACCTGTTTTAACGATGGCATCATAACCGGCTTTTGTGGCGGCATCAACCAGCAGGGAGGTGTCACTGCCGGTAAACTCTACACGTGCATCGCCGGTGATCAGATTGATTTCCGCGCCTGAAACACCGTCAACTTTCAGCAGCTCCTTCTCCACCCGTCCCACACAGGATGCGCAGAACATCCCCTGTATCTCAAGCCATACGATATCAGGGCCTTTTTCCGGTTCCAATGCAGGGATATCATCGTGGTTGGCGGCTGGTTCTGATTCCCGGTCGCCCACCGTTTCAAAACCGGCGCCGGGGTCGGCTTCATCATCTTCATCAGCTTCATATCCGGCCTCCCGGATCGCCTCCACGACCGCGCCCTTACGCGCATCGCCATAGACGGTGGCTTCTTCCATTATCAGGTTTACCTCGGCATTGTTAACACCGGGCACCGCCCTGATGGCCTTCTCGACCCGTGCCACACACGAGGCACAGTGCATTCCCTGTACGCGGATTCGTTTCGCGTTGCCCTGATTGGTTTGATCTGATCTGTTCATGGTTGCAGTATTATTCGTTTAAATTCAATTAGTCTCTGCGTACGATCCACTCTGCGAGGACCTCCGCTACGCCCTTCGACTCCGCTCTGCGGCGCTCATGGCACCGCTCCGGACTCTCGCAGGTGGATCGTTCTCTCGCTGAGTGTTTCGTAAGCACGGATTTATTAACCTGATGCCAATCTATCGCATTACTTCCAGCCATGCGTAACATCACACGAAGAAAAAGTTATATAATTTTAAGGTATGACCTGGTACGAATTAAAGTAATCTCTCAATTTTGTAAGGATTCGGGCTCATCAGACTCTATATCACAGATCAGATTTTGGTTGTTATATAACATGGAGTTTAAAATGAAACACGACAGTGAGGTCATACCGTCGGAATTGATTGAATCAACGATTTTTTTCATAAGAGGGCAACGGGTTATGTTAAGTACTCATCTTGCTGATCTTTATGATGTTGAACCACGCGTTCTTGTGCAGGCTGTTAAACGAAATATTGACCGATTCCCTGATGATTTTATGTTTCAGCTGACTGAACATGAGTTTGAAAACTTGAAATCACATTTTGTGATTTCAAGTTGGGGCGGCTTGCGCAGAGCTACTCCTTACGCTTTTACTGAACAGGGCGTAGCGATGCTTTCGAGCGTGCTCAGAAGTACACGAGCCGTTCAGGTGAACATCGAAATTATGAGGACCTTTGTAAGAATCAGACGCATCATTGCTGCCAACGATGATCTGTCACGGAAGCTTGATGATCTGGAAAAGAAATATGATCAGCAGTTCAGCGTTGTTTTTGAAGCCATCAGGCAGCTGATGATACCTTCGGAAAAAGAACGGAGAAGGATCGGTTTTCTCGCATCCGGGCCTGATTGACTACAGTGATTGTGATTATTTTGACAGACCAGGCTTTTCCCCATATTAATCTCTACAATAAACCAAATGCCAGAATACGACCTTCATATCAAAAACATGGTCTGTCCGCGCTGTGAGATGGCAGTGAGGGATTTGCTCATATCGGCAGGTATTGAACCTATTGAGGTCGTAATAGGACGGGCCCGGCTGCCGCAGGAACCCGACGCGAAAACACTCGGAATTGTGGAAAAGAAGCTTCAGGCAATCGGTTTTGACCTGGCTACACGGCGGCCACAGCAGCTTACTGAGGAGCTCCGCGGATTGATTATTACATACCTGAGGGAGGTGGAAGATGGCGCTGATCTGCCCAGAATATCGGAATACCTCACCCGGAACCTGCCCTATACCTACCCCTATCTCAGCGGAGTTTTTTCGGAGGAAGCCGGGCTCACAATCGAGCGATACCTGATCCGTCTGAAAATAGAGCGCGCGAAAGCCCTGCTCACGGAAAACGACATGACGGTGTCGGAGGCCGCCTGGAAGCTCGGGTACAGCAGTCCGCAACACCTGTCCGGGCAGTTCCGGAAGGTAACGGGGATGTCGGTTCGTGAGTACCGGAGGGAAAAGGGATAATGAGCCATTTGTGAGAGGGTGGAGTGGAGCGGAATGAGCCTCCTGCGAGAGTCCGGAGCGGAGCGGAATGAGCCTCCTGCGAGAGTCCGGAGCGGAGCCCTGAGCGCAGCGGAGCGAAGTCGAAGGGCGGAGCGGAGGTCCTCGCAGAGTGGCTCATTGAACCCAGCGGACTCTTCAGGGACCTCCGCTACGCTGCGGACTCCTGAAGGTCTGCTGGGTTCAGTTCGGTACCTTTAACAATAGTTTTTCGATGGCGGTGGTGATCATGATTTCGGTTTGGCCGTGGGGTTGACGCGCGTTTTCGATTTGCTGCATGCGGAGCGCCATCCACTCGCGGTCCTGGAAGCGGTCGGAGCCGATCAGGTCGAGGGCGGTGAGGCCGAGTTCGGATAGCTGGCTCAGCTTTTCTGAGAGGGGCCGGATTTCTTCGAGAATGGGCGACCGGCGGATGACCGGCAACAGCTGCTGATGGTTGTCACGCCACATTTCAAGCTGGCGGCGTATCTCCGCTTTTTTTTGCACATCGGTTGCCCCTTCTTCGAGGAATACGCGCACCAGTTCACGGAAATCACGGGCCACCTTCGCATCTGGCCGGGCGGCATCGACCACGCGTGTGAGCGGTGAATGGCTCGTGTAGACCCGCTGAGCCGGACGCCGGTAAATTTTTACGGGTTCGATCACATCCACCAGTGTTCGCAGCCTGCCGGTTTCATACCCGTTCACCAGCCGGCGCAGCAACACTTCGTAGTTTCGGATGTGCGTGAGCCCGTGCTCCTCGATTTGCAGGCTGATAACGTCGAGACGGCGGTACATGTCGGCGATCATAGACCGTATTTCAGGGGTGAGCATATCAGCGGGGATCACCGTTTCGCGGCCGCGTTGCGGCAGGTTCACAGTGGGTACATCCTCGCTCCAGTACACCTCGGCGATGGCGGCCATCCGCGGCCAGATGCGTGAATCGATGGTTTCGGGCGACACAAACTCCGACCACATCGTGGCCTCTCCGCCCAGGATCAGCTTTTTCTCATCGTCGGTGAGCGGGCTGTCGGGCGGCAGCGGATTGTTCACATAGTGTACATCCGTCGGCTGGATAAGGTCAATATAATATCCGTTCGACAGGATGCTCTGATATCCGCCGCGCGCGGCCTCAATCATCGAATCGCGCCCGTACCACGACTGGATCACGATATTTTTCGGCATCTCTTCATGCAGTATCTCCTCCCAGCCGACCATGATTTTGCCGTGTTTCTGCAGGATGGCCAGCACCCTGTTGTTGAAATACGCCTGCAGGTCCCGGTGCCCCTCCATCTCACGCTCCTCCATAAACCTGCGGATACGCTCGTTCTCCATCCAGTGAACGCCGGTTACCTCATCTCCGCCGATATGCATGTAATTGTCGGGAAAAAGCGCGGCCATTTCGCCGAGGAAACGGTCGAGGAAGTCATAGACCTCCTCACGGGTCGGGTCCATGGTCGGGTCCATGATGCCGAACCGGCGCTCAATCTCGTAGCGCCTCCGCTCACTGGCCAGTTCGGGGTGACCCACAAACCAGCTGGTGGTATGTCCGGGGATGTCGAACTCGGGCACGACCCGGATGCCCCGGTCGGCCGCATAGGCGATCACATCGCGGATCTGCTCCTGCGTGTAGTAAAATCCGTCGGAACCCTGCCGGTGCAGCTCCGGAAACACCCGGCTCTCCACCCGGAAGCCCTGGTCTTCGGTGAGGTGCCAGTGGAACACATTCAGCTTCATGGCCAGCATCCCGTCGAGGTTGCGCTTGATCACATCCACCGGCATGAAATGACGTGCCGCGTCGATCATAAGCCCGCGCCAGGGGAAGCGCGGCGCATCGGTTACAGTAACGCCGGGGAAAATGTACCCCCCGCGGTCGGTATTCAACAGCTGGATCAGGGTTTCGAGTCCGTACAGGGCGCCGATATCGGTTTCGGCCTCCAGGTTGATCCTGCCCGGGCTGATTGTGAGCCGGTACGATTCATCCTCCTCAAGTACCAGCATGCCTTCGCGTTTTATACTGATAACCAGTTTTGGCGACTCAACCCGGGTTTCCTTTGTCAGGTGCGGATGATCAAAAAAGATGCCCGTGCGGCCACCCATGCGGTGCATAAAACGGTTCACTCCGTTTACCAGGCGCCGGGTGGGTTCGGTTTCAAAACCAACGGCAAACGTGGAATCAAGTTCGAAAACCCCGCCCGTGGTCTCGAGTTCAGCAGGCAGTGGCATCAGGTTCAGGGTGCGCCGCGGATCGTTCATATCGTTGTCTGAAAGTTGTGCGGTAGTGAAAAGAGTGGCGATAATCAGAATGATGAGGCTCATGGCAGGCAAAATTTGGCGTTGATATTCTGATACTCAAGATAGAAATCTGCGGGTAATAAAGATAATATTGTGTAGTTTTGGGCACCCTATGCAGGTTGCATCTGCCATCAACTTTTTAACGTTTCCAATAACAGACAAGCATACCGGATACTTCCTGATGTATACATAAAAGCATCCCCGGCCTCTTTTAATATGTAACGAAAACCATGAAGTACTTCTTCCAATATCTGCAACACCTCGGTTTTATCAAGGGATGCATCCTGTGGTCTAAAATGAAACTGAACAGAACATCCGGCATCCGTCTGAGTGGCCTTGCCCATCCATTTTCCATAAACCCGACCCCTGAAGACAAATACACGCTGATTGAGATCTTTCTGCTCAGGGAATACGATGTTGACTTACCACCCTCTGCAGGTGAACCCGTTTTCATAGTGGATGGTGGTGCAAATATCGGACTCACTTCCATCTTTTTCGCCAATAAATACCCGGCCGCCCGAATCGTTTCAATTGAACCTGAGATAAATAATTTCCGGTTGTTGCAGAAAAATGCCTCCAGATACACCAATATCATTCCACTCAATAAGGCCATCTGGCATAAAAATAATACTATACAGATTAAGGATCACGGCTGGGGAAGCCGGGGTTTTGTGATCGAAGAACTTGATAACCCCGGTGATGCATCCATCCAGGCTGTGAGCATCGCAGGGCTTTTAAAGGAGTATGATGTTGAAACGATCGACATCCTCAAGCTCGACATAGAGGGCAGTGAAAAAGAGGTTTTCGAATCCGGTTATCAGGAGTGGCTTCCATCGGTGAAATGCCTGATGATTGAACTGCACGACCGTATGAAAGAAGGGTCATCCCGGTCAGTTTTCAGGGCGGTTTCAGAATACAATTTTTCATGCTTCATACGAGGGGATATCCTGGTATTCATTAATAAGGATTTTTCCTGAGTTTATATCTTTCAGGATCAACGGTCCCCGACGCGATTTTCGGGATTGATTACGATAGCAGACCACTTGTGACCCGGTATTTTTTATAATAACATGAAAAGGCAATTAAAAAACCCGATGTTACAGATAATGAACCCGCCATATATGCTTCCACGATTAACACCTGTTATCACATTGATGATCCTGCTGATCGTTACGGCGTGCAGCCGGCAAACAGAGACTGAAAATGCAGAACCCCAGGCCATTTCCCTTACTGGTGATGCCCTCTATCCGCCGGACTTCGATGAGGCTACCCTCACCAGGTTAACAGCGCAGTACGAAGAGGCCCTCCGCGATTTCGAAACCGACCCCGCCAACCCGGAAACGATCATCTGGGCGGGGCGCCGGGCCGCCTATCTGTGGCAGTACCGCGAGGCGATCGACTGGTTTACCAGCGGAATTGAGCAATTCCCCGACGACGCCCGCCTGTACCGGCACCGGGGGCATCGCTACATCACCGTGAGGCAGTTCGTGAAGGCTGTCGCCGATTTCGACCGGGCCGTGGAGCTGATCCGCGGCACCGACGATGAGATCGAGCCCGATGGTGCCCCCAATCAATACGGCATTCCGGTCAGCACGCTCCACTTCAACATCTGGTACCACAAAGCCCTGGCCCACTACCTGCAGGGCGATTACGAACAGGCACGCGATGCGTGGGAAGCCTGTATGGAGGTTTCGGAGAATAACGATATGCTGGTGGCCACATCCGACTGGCTCTGGATCACCTACCGGCGGCTGGGACTGCACGACGAAGCGGCCAGCCTGCTTGAACCCATCCACGCCGGCATGGAACTGCTGGAAAACGACGTCTACCTCAAACGGCTGCTCATGTACAAGGGCGAAATTGATCCGGACGAACTCTACGGAACCGATGAATCGTCGCCACTCGCGCTGGCCACCCAGGGGTATGGGGTCGCGAATTATCACAGGGAGACGGGAAATGAAGAGAAGGCCGTCGAAATCATGCGGGAAATACTGGCATCGGGTTACTGGTCGGCTTTCGGATATATAGCGGCGGAGGCTGATCTGGCAAGAGGTGAGTATTGAGACACAAGAATCAAGACACAAGACACAAGACAACGTCATGCTGAGCGCAGGCCTGAGCGCAAGCCTGCGCAGCAGGCTGTAGTCGATGGGCGAAGTCGAAGCACGTGGGGGCTTTTTAAAAAGCCCCCGGCACGTGTGAATACAAAGGCAATTTCGATTACATTCTACGTCTCAAGTCAGACACAAGACATGAGACATGAGGCGTGCGACGTGAGGCGTGACATCAGACTTCAGACTTCAGGCGGAATACATCAACCACCTCATCCCAGGTGTCGCATACATAATCGGCGGTGTTTTCATTGCGGTCCTTGTCGGACAGGCCGGTGAACAGGATGGCTTTCATGCCCACCCCTTTCGCGCCGAGTATGTCGGTTTTCTGTATGTCACCGATATGCCATGACCGGGCCGGATCGGCTTTTGCGTATTCCAGTGCGGTGTGGTAGGCTTTCGGGTGGGGTTTGCTCACGCCTGTCTCGTCGCTGAACACGTAGAATGACAAAAATTGTCCCAGCCCCTTTTCCTGTAAAAACGCCCGCAGCACCCTTCCCGGCGAGTACATGGTGTCGGAGATAATGGCAAGAGGCGCCATCCGCGACAGTTTGCCGAGGGCGTCGTGGATACCTGCTACAGTCTCCGGCGGACCGGCCATCAGGGAATCCTGGTAGGCGATCACCAGGTCCTGCAGTTCCTCCCGCGATGGCTGCAGGTTCAGATGGTCCATGATGATCTGTACCAGTTCGATCGTGGTCGGGGTGCGCTGCTGCCCGTACCAGATTTCATCGAAGCGCTCGCTTGCCAGCTTGTTGGCCTCCTGCACCATCTGCTCCGTAATGGTTTTGTCGTAGGCAACAGCCAGCCTGGCCAGGGCGTCGTGCCTCACCTTCCGGCGGATCTCGCCGTTGGAGGTTGCTCTTACCAGGGTGTTCCAGAAGTCGATACAGATGAGGTCGGGCATGATTTAATGTAAATGGTAAGACCCGGAATCTGAATCTCCCCTGATCGGGTTGATGCCGGGTGCTTCAATGGATTATGTGATAACAGGATGATATGATAACAGGACGATATGGTGGCAGGATGATTACACGCTGTGACCGGGCGCCGCCTAAGGCGGTCAGTCCGCCGACAGCTCGTATTCGACAGCATCAAGCAACCGGTCAAAGATAAGAATATGATGCTGGCGGCACCAGTTTCCGATTTCTTCGGTGTAGAAGCGGGAGCGGATCAGGTAGGGCTTAATGCCCAGGTGCATCGCGGGCAGCAGGTCCGAAATTTTGTCGCCGGCCATGCACGATCCGTCAAAACTGATGCCCAGTTCCGTGGCCGCCCTCTCGAACAGTACGGTGCCCGGTTTGCGCTCATCGAGCAGCGCCGGGTCTTTCCCGTCGTGGTAATCGGGGTGCCAGGGGGCCACATAGAAGCCGTCGATTTCAATCAGATCGTTCTGAAGCTGATCATTCACCCAGCCATGCAGCCGGTTCACCTGATCCATGCTGAAGCGGCCACGTGCAATGCCGCTCTGGTTGGTGATAACGGCCAGTTTGAACCCTTTTTGTTTGAGTAAAACCAGGGCATCCATTGCCCCGTCGCACCAGGTCCACTCCTGTGGCTTGTGCACGAAATCGTAGTCCACATTAAGGGTGCCGTCGCGGTCGAGGAAAAAACATTTGCTGCTCATCTGCCCAAAATACACAAAACATCCAGGATATGTCGATAGCCGGGCATCAGAAACCATAATCAGCACCATTTTTTATATCACCACCCGGTTCGTCCGGCATATCGGTGATCTTTGGCCCATCCTTCTGGTAACTCATCGATCATACACGAAAATCTGCAACAATCCCGGTTATTATTGAACAAATATTTCGTTAAATTCATCCGACTACAACCGCAGGAGAATCCACGCGAATCCGCCTTGAAAAAAGCCAAGCTTCTTCACGCCGACGATCTGAAACGCATCTACAAGCGGTTCGCTCATCAGTTTATTGAACCCTTCGACGACCTCACCGACGTTGCCATCGTGGGTATGCAGACCCGGGGCGTCTATATCGCCCGCCGTGTACAGGGGCTGATCAAACAGGGAACCGGCACCGAAATACCGTTGGGTGTGCTCGATATCACGTTCTACCGCGACGATTTCCGCACCCGCAGCCACACGCCCACCGTTCAGGTCACCGATATTCCGTTCGACCTGTCTGCCAAACACATCATACTGGTGGATGATGTGCTCTACACCGGCCGCACCGTACGCGCCGCCATGGAGGCCCTGATGAGCTTCGGCCGCCCGAAGAGCATCGTCTTCACCTGCCTGATCGACCGTGGCCACCGCGAACTGCCGGTTGTTGCCGATTACGTAGGGATGTTCGTCCCGACGCACACCAGCGAAGAGGTGCAGGTACAAATAGAAGAGCTCGACGGGCAGGATGCCGTGTATGTGGTCGACCGGTCGGACGAGAAGCAGGAGGATCCCGCATGAGCCAGGAACTGCGCACCGATTATGAATTCAACCAGCGCCACCTGCTCGGGCTCAAGGATTATTCAGCAGACGACATCCTCTATATTCTCGACCAGGCCGCCTACTTCAGGGAGGTACTCAACCGGCCCATCCCGAAAATTCCGACCCTCCGCGACAAAACGATCGTGAACCTGTTCTATGAAAACAGCACACGGACACGAATTTCCTTCGAACTGGCCCAGAAACGGATGGGCGCGGATGTGGTCAATTTCTCGAGCAGCTCGTCGAGCGCAAAAAAAGGGGAGTCGCTCAAAGACACCATCCGCAATATCGAATCGATGAAGATCGATATGGTGGTGGTACGGCATGAAAGTCCGGGCGTGCCCCATTTCCTCACCCGATGTGTGGATGCATCCATCATCAACGCCGGCGACGGTGCGCACGAGCACCCGACCCAGGCCCTGCTCGACATGTTTTCGATGCGCCAGAAAACCGGGAAACTGGCCGGACTGAAGGTGGTGATCATCGGCGACATCCTGCACAGCCGCGTGGTGCGCTCGAACATCATCGGCCTTGTAAAAACCGGCGTGGAGGTGATGGTCTGCGGGCCCAAAACCATGATCCCGCCCTTTGTGGAAGAACTCGGCGTAACCGTTTCATACAATCTCGACGAATGCCTGGCCTGGTGCGACATCGCCATGGCACTGCGCATACAGCTCGAGCGGCAGGACCATGGCCTGTTTCCCAGCCTCAGGGAATATCACGAGCGGTTCGGCATCAAAATGCACCACCTGGAATCATATCCCGACTTTGTGATCATGCACCCCGGGCCCATCAACCGGGGCGTGGAGATGGAAAGTGAAGTGGCCGACAGCGACCGGGCGATCATCCTCGATCAGGTGATTAACGGGCTGGCGGTGCGCATGGCGGTGCTGTATCTGCTGGCGGGAGGGACGAGGGGGTAATATTTACCGCCAGTTTTCCTATTTTAGGTATCCTTTAAAACCATGCAGCATAATTCAAACACAACAGAACCTGACGTTACTGTAGCGATTCCAGCCTACAATGAAGAACATGATATCGGGAGAATTCTGAAACAATTCAGCCGTTCTGCTTATCCCAACGTTGTGGAAATACTGGTTGCCGATGGCGGCAGTACAGACCAGACACGTGAAATAGTAAATGAACTGGGCCGTGATGATGAACGGATAAGGCTAATTGACAATCCCGGAAAGATTCAGTCTGCTGGTCTGAATGAGATTATTAAAATTGCCAAAGGAGAACTGTTACTCAGAGCAGATGCCCACAGCCTGTATGCTGAAGATTACATTGAAGCCTCTGTTGCAGCCATAAAAAAATCAGGGGCTTTAAACGCCGGCGGTGCGCAACGTTTTGTTGCCCGCACACCCTTTCAGACCGGCATAGCCCTCGCCGTTCGCACGTTTCTTGGAAGTGGCGGTGCCAGTTACCGCGACCCCGATTTCACTGGATATGCCGACACCGTCTATATTGGGTGCTACAGGACAGATGCCCTTCGCACTCTCGGAGGATTCAGCACTACAAACGGTCCGAATGAAGACGCGGAAATGAATTTGAGGCTATCGAAAATGCAAACTGATGCAATTTTCATCAGTTCCGATATCCAAACATGGTATTTCCCCCGGGGATCCTGGACTTCGCTTTTTAAACAATACTTTCATTACGGTCGGGGGCGGAAATTAACCCAGCTTAAACATCCCGATTCGAACCCAATTCGCAGCCGCATTCCCTTCTATACCATATCTTTTATGCTTTTGTGGCTTATAGTTGACTTTACCTTCTTTGGAGGGAAAGCTTTTTCAGGTATTGCCCTCATTATAGCCATCCTGATTCCTCCACTATTGGCACTCAACGAAACTTTCCGGTCGCGGAGCGTATTTCAGCGGGAGATATGGAAAGGTGCAGAGGGTGACGAACCTGGACTTTTCTTGCGATTTATACTGACAACTATTTGCCTCTACACCATGCCTGTTGCCCATTTTACCGGGTATCTGTATCAGTCGGTCAAATATCTGGTTACCCGGAAAACTGAATTTTGAGCGTCATTCCTTTGCAAGCACTTTTTTATACAGATTTTTCAGGTGCTCAGCTTCTGAATCCCAGTTGAAATGATCTATCACAGCCTGGCGTCCACGCTTTCCCATAGCTTCAGCCTCAGCGGGATTCGCCAATAAGAAGGAAACAGCTTTTTCCACATCAGATACCGATTCGGGATCTACCAGCAACCCACATTTACAGGTATCAACAACGTTACGCCACAGGGGAAAGTCGGAGGCAATAACAGGGAGGCCCGCCGCCATATATTCGAACAGTTTGTTTGGCTGGGCTTCGATATGATTGGGATAGGGATGATAGGTCACCACACCGATCCGGGCCTGTTCAAGGTGTGTATTTACTTCCTGCTGAGACAACCAGCCAATACTGTTTACGTACTTCCACCCCTCCATTTGTGACAGTAACTGCTTGTATGAATCAGGTACAATTTTACCGATCAGCCTGAATTCAACACCCGGGAAATCTCCACCAATTGTTGCCATCGCTTTTGTTACTTCTGTAATGCCCCTGATATCCTGAATCACACCCATAAAAATAACCATGTTTGGCCTGGTCAGGTAATTATCCGTTTTTATTTCGAGATAATGATTCAGGATGGGGAAATTCTGGACCAACACAGCCTTATCAGCAGAAAATCTCCTGTTAATAGTCGGGGTTACCGTAACAATCCCATCGAAACGGCCTGCTGCAAAAAGTTCAAATTTTTCAAGTATATATGACAACGGCTTTATTATCCATCCCGGAAGATAGTCTTTGTCATACAGCTGCCGGGGCATATCTTCATGCACGTCATATATAACCCTCTTCCCGGCGATTTTTAAGGCCAAACCCGCCGTTACAAGTTCAGGATCATGAAAATGGTAAAGATCTGCATTGAGCTTGCGGGCCCTGCGGTAGGCTTTCAGGGGACCCATAATAAATCTTATCAAACGGTTTTGATAAACGGGTATATGCAAAACCGGTATGCCATCAATAATTTGGTCATCCGTACCGGGAGCTATCAACGTCACTTTAAAACCCGAAGCTTTAAGGGTTTTAAGTTCTTTCTGAAAGATTCGTGTATCGGTAGGGATATGAACCGATGTGAGGTGTACGATTTCAGGCATCCTGCGCTCGTGATAATAAGGTGTGTTTGGTGGCATAGACCAGCCCGATAATCAGCCAGACATTATTGTCAGGCAGCCCCCCGCCGATGAACTGGAAAAACATGAAAAATGCCATCAGAGAAACAAATAACGAAGTTGCCACCACCCGGGAAAGCTCATCGCTGGCATACCGGATGTTGAGATAACTGTCTCTTGTGAGCCGGTAGATAATAAAAAGAAAGAGCATGATTCCAATCAATCCCAATTCAGCAAGAATGGTATAGGTTACATTGTGGGGAAGCACAATCCCAATCAGTTCCTGGTAGCTGTAAAAGTCAAGGATCGACACCGCATATCCCCGCAGCCCTACTCCGATCATATTGGTATCAATAAACATCTGTACCGCAGCATACATTTGCACAACCCGTATCCTGGAGGAATCGTCTGTCGATCCGGCAAAAATATCCGTAAAGCGTTGTATGATGTTCAAAGCCGTAATCCGAAGGTCTGGCAATAATATCAGGGCTAATACTCCAAATATCCCTAACCATACAAATAATTTGACCTGCCTGTAGATTAAGGCGATCAGAACCAGCATCAGGATTACAGAAACCCAGGAGCTTCGTGAGAAAGTGGATGCAATACCTGCCACAAGTATCACTAAAAAAATTGCACACACGATTCGATAACTCATCTTCACTTTCGAAACAATAATACATGAGCTGAATGCAATGGGCAGAAAGAAATAAGTAGCAAATACATTCGGGTCGGTTTGAGTGGTAGATGCCCGTGAGAACAGTTTTGCTCCACCGGAAACTGCACTCAATATTGCGGCTTCGGGATTCATCAAACCATCCCTTATCGAAAAAATCGCCATCCCCAACCCCAGTACAGTAACAAAAGCCAGAATTACAGGAAGCTCATTTTTATGTTCTACAACATTTAATATGAAATAGAGCAACAGTGCCGTGACAACCGTTCTCACCGCAAAAAGAAGGGCATCATCCGGTTCGGGTGAATAGATGATGCTCAGAAACATCAAAGCGGAAAACAGGGAAAGTTCAAGTTCGAGACCGCTGAGCCTGAAATTAAACTGCCCGGTATATATCCTGTTTAGTACAAGTAGAAACAGCCCTGACAAAAAGAAAAGCTGGAAGAGCGAAATGGGAACCGTAAATCCCTCAAACAGATGCAGTGTATTACCGGCATATGAACCGCCAATAATGAGAAACAACCATAACAATGGCTTATTTAACGATTTTAACCCAAAATATGCCACTGGTATGATCAGCAGTACAGCCAACGGCAGTAATGTCATATTAACCATCCACGATAACGCCAGCAGAAAGGCATACACCAATACTGCCATGATTAATAAAACAGGAAGCTGATGGTTCTTATATATAGAGTGGATTGCTGTCATCCCTCAGTAGGCTCAGGATTTGAGCCTTAACGCCTCTTTTAATTCGATAATTTTCCGGTAGTTTTCGCTATTAACCGCCCTGCCCCTGTTCAATGTGTGCCGCCAGAATACTATGATAAGCGACAGAATAAGACCGAACAGGAAACCGGCGATCACGATAAAGGCCCGTTTGGGACTGTCTTTATATGTAGGAATATTGGGTTCTTCTATTACCTGAATACTCCTTCTCTGATCATCAAGTATCATTTTCTGATGAACATACTGCGGGTAGATTGTTTCATATATTTTATTCTGTACGATCACCTCCCGGTAGAGTCTCATGTACTGCATTGCCAGGTTTGGCATATCGAAAAGCGGGTGAAATACATCCGGTTTAACAGCCTGTGTGTCACTGCGGCGCAGATAGCTCTCATACAGCTGGTCCACCTCATGTTTGGCCCGTCTGAGTTGCCTGAGCTCTGGATTCGATTCATCAACACTCTGGCTCAGCACGGCAATTTGTATTTCGAGCTCAATGCTGTTTGACTTAAGTTCGCCCAGATTATCGAGCATTACTTTTGCCTGTTCTTCCACTTCAAATATTCCATATTCTTCCTGGAATTTCTGTAGTTCCCTTTCTGCCCGTTCCATGTCTTCCAGGTTTACCAGATGCCGGTTCTCAATTACCGTAAAGCTTTCTTCAGCATTCTGTCGGTTAATCGCTTTCACTACTGAATCCAGCTTGGCAAGATAGAAAGCATTCATTTCATAGGCCCGTTCCGGGTCTTTATCGATAGTAAATAACTCAACGGCAACGATTGAACTGAAACCAAAACCTCCTTCTCGAACCTCTCTGATCTGCGTGTTCTGATCCAGCTTTTTAAGCAGATGCTCCTGGATGTCGGTACCATATACCTCTTGAAGGTTAAATTTCCTGATCAATTCCTCCTTGATTGAACGGCTTCGCAGTACTACGAGGATAGCATCAGATTTTATGCGCTCTGTTCCAAACGACAACTGCATAACATTGCCAACCAGTCCACCAAGGCCACCTAATCCACGCTGCTCCATCGGGGGCAGAAATTTGGATGTGGATTTATACGTTACCGGCCATAACAGGCTGATAATCAATGCCAGAACTGTGAAAATTACTACAATTGAAATGATAATCCATTTGCCTCTGGCCATTACTACCAATGCATCCAGGATATTGATTTCATTGCCTTTTTCGGGAATATTCTCTGTCATAATTAACTGAATTCAAGGTTCTGTGAGCGCTGAGTTAACGTCTCATGCCGGAAAGCTGAATAAAATACGGATTTTTATCCCATTATTAATTTCAGAATCTGTAAGGCACCAACCCGATCATACTTCCATGTTTTCCAGGTTGGTACTGTAAGTAATTCAGGATAAATTCAACCAATAAGGACCATCAATTTTACTTTGCAAAATTATTCCACCTGTTAATGTTATAACAAAGGGGCTACACAGCTTTAAAATGAGAGTTCGGCCCTAAATAATCACACATGCCACGAACCACCCTGCTGCTGTACACTTACGCTTTCCCTTACGGAAATACCGAGGCCTTTCTCGAAACCGAAATCCAATACCTGCACTCTGTTTTCAACAGAATTATCATTATTCCTTCATCCAAACCGGCCGGGTTGCGTGATATTCCCAATGGTATAAAGATTGTGGATGATCTGGCATTACGATCAGGCAAGCATGCCATTTTAAAATTTTTTGACGGGCTTTTAAGAAGCTTGTACCGCCCTGGTTTCTGGAAAGAAATAATAAGTGAACCCAGGCTTCTTGCCAGATCTGCCAGCCTTTACCGGCTGATAAATATGCAGGGGGGTGCAGATCGAACGTATAAAATCACAAAAGATATTCTTAAGACCTATGGTTTTGAGCCTTCCGATACGGTAGCCTATTCATATTGGCTCGATTACTACAGCCTTGGATTTGCAAGGCTTAAATCGTCTGATAATGGATTAAAATGTGTTAGCCGTGGACATAGATTTGATATTTACAATGATTTATATGATCCTCCTCGCATTCCCTACCAGGGCAAGAACCTGGATTTACTGGATTTGATGGTATTCATCTCCAATCACGGCATGAAACATGTAACCGGGAAATATCCATTTTCGTCAGAAAAATCCGTGGTTTCCGGGTTAGGTGTGAAAGATCCCGGTTTTATCACAGAAGGTTCGGGGCGAGGTGAGCTGCATATTGTGAGTTGTTCTGCACTTGTACCTGTTAAAAGAATCGATTTACTGATCGATGGCCTGGCCGCACTATCTAAAACTTACCCCGATACCAAACTCAGATGGACCCACATGGGAGATGGGCCTATCAAACAGGAACTACTGGAAAAGTGTGAGCGCACGTTAATGGGAAATGTTCAATTTACATTTACCGGGCAAATGAGCAATACCGAAGTGATGAACTATTACAAGAACAATACGGTGGATGTACTTGTAAATGTTAGTTCATCGGAGGGTATACCGGTAACCATGATGGAAGCGCAAAGCTGTGGTATTCCAGTTTGTGGTACAGATGTGGGAGGGGTTAATGAAATCGCAGATCAGGACAATGGCTCTCTTCTGCCAGCGGATCCGGCACCGGGTGATATTGCCCGCGCACTGGCGTCATTTTCTGATCCGGAATACCGCAAAAAAAAATCGGGAAAAAGCAGGTTGAGCTGGGAAAACAACTATAATGCGGCAAAAAATTACTGCGATTTTTCCGTAATGCTCAGTAACCTCTGATAGGTTATCTGCGGAAGGCGGCAACCGCCGCAAGGGTAATTGTTGCCGCTGCCGTAAGAATGTTCAACACACTTACTTCGCCAAACAGGGTACCGGAGACTGATTTCCTGACTTCGATTACATCACCTCTTTGAATCAGAACATCTTCGCCCCGCAAAACGGTTCCGTCGATCCGGGTTACCCTTAATCCGTTTGATGTACCGACCGGTAGCAGGCCGCCGGCCAAAGAAAGATAATCGCCTGCCGTAAAGCCCGGAATAAATCCAAAAGAACCTGGTGAAGCCACATAGCCGTGTACATTAATACTGCGCTGGCCAATCAGCTGAATCTCATCACCAGGCTTTAACCGGAAATCACCGAGGTCTTCAATGTTTACCGTCATGATAACAGTGGTTCCATCCACAGCTGGCCGTAACACCGTTACCGATTCCAGGTCTGCCGACGCTGAATATCTTGCCTTTCTATCCAGAAAATCCCGCAGCGTTTCGTCGGGACGAACAATGGTATAACCGGCCCCACTTTCCAACGCCCCGCGCAGTACAATCGTATGGTCATTCAGCCGGCCGAATGGAACAAATACCTGATCACCCTCTATCAGCCTGGGATTTTGACTTTTATCCCCGTTCAACTGAAATTCGTACAGGTCTATCTGATTTTCTGAACCATCATGGCGCAAAATCCTGATCTCATTCAACAGGGCAAGCGGTCGTAAATCGGTTTTTTCCAGCAGGTCTGATATGCGCATCATTGGGGTTATTTCTACATAACCGGGTTCTAATACGGCCCCATATACATATACCCTGAATGTTCGCAGCCGCTGCAGATTAACAAAAATAGTACCATCGAGTAAGCGTGTTGCCACCAGCTCACGAATTTCGCTTTCAGCCTCCGACAGCTTTTTCCCAGCAAGTCGTACGGAACCAATATTCGGAATCATCAGATCGCCAGTGGGCCCAACGGGAACAGACACCAGCACACTTTCCAGGCTGATAATATTAATGGTGAATAAATCACCGGGGCCAACAATGTAGGTTTCGGGATCAACTGGTTCTTCGAGGGCACGAACATCCCGCATGAGCTCTCTTTCAGGAAATCCAATATCATTCAGATCGCCGCCCTGTTGCTGCCGGTTTTGCTGCTGAAGTTCCCTTAACTGCATTTGTGCGCGTTGCTGCTGGGTAGTTTGTGCTGCAACCTCATTTATCAATACAACGAATAAAAAAATGGATATAAAAAAGACGAATAGATGCCGGATCGACTTAATCGGGCTTACAGTACAAAGCATATATTTGGATTAATCGTAGTACCTGTGGTATCAGAAACGCTAAATATAGGTTTTTTTATTCATAAATGGTGCATCAGACAGATCCGGTACCCATATCCATGAAGAAAGAAAAAAAATAATAAATGCCTGTATTTTGGGTGGTCAGTGCATATTACCTACATTTGGTCTTTATCCGGTAAATCCAACTTATACCATTCAATCTATGGCCGGTCTTTTTGGGATCTATTCATCAGGTGATCAAATTGTAAAACAGCCGCCCGAGATGTTTGCCGCCCGGTTCAACAGAAATGATGCACGATTACTAAAATTCAACAATGCATGGGCGGGGCTGGCTGCAGAACCGTCATTTAAGGATGAACGTGTTCTCCAAACACGGGAAGATATTACCATCGGTTTTTTTGGAATTATTTTCGAGCCCGCTTCCCAAAGATCTGACCAGTTTTTTGAACGGTACAAAAAAGAAGGTTTGCAATTTATTCAAACCCTCGATGGCTATTTCCATGGTTTCATCCACGATAACAGCAAGAAAAAACTTTTCCTTTTCACCGATTATCTCTCCACCCGGCCACTTTACTACGGTCTTGATAAGCCCTCAGGTACCCTGGCGTTCTCTGGTGATGCCCACCATACTGCAGCCTTGCTGAAATCTGCCGGTACCTCCCTAATGCTTAACACCGAAGCCCTTGGCTGCCTGCTTACTATCGGCTATCTGTTCGACGATCAGACCCCGGTTAACCAGGTCAGGAAAATCCCGTTCGGTACCATTCTGGAAATCAATCTGGTTGATTTCACAATATCAACCACCAGATATTTTGAGTTCCGGAAAAACCCGGTGCCGCAAAACCTCGATGCATGCCTGGAACAGATTGATCACCTCCTCACCCGATCGGTTAAAAAACTATGGGCCAAGGACCGCGAACACGGTTTTGGCCATACTGCCCTGCTTAGTGGCGGACTCGATTCCCGGGTCAATGTGATGCTGGCCGATAAACTGGGCTTCAGGCCGGTACAGACGATTACTTTTTCCCAGTCGGGCAGCAGCGACCACATCATAGCTGCATCCATCGCACACAAACAAGGTTACAGGCACACATTCATGCCGCTCGATTCGGGCAGCTATCTGTATGATAACATCCGAACGTATGTGGCCGCGAACGACGGGCTTGTGGCCTACAACGGAGCCGCTCACTTGTATGCCAGTATATTGCCACTATTGAATGAGAAAACCGGCCTACTCCATTCCGGCCAGATCGGTGATATTCTTTTCGGGTCACTTACATTTCGCAAGGTTTCCGTACCTGAAAAGATCCTGAGGAAAGGGTATATATACGAACCCGGGATTACTGCCCCGCTCGATATTTACAAACGCGTTGCTGAACGCTACAATACAGTAAATAACTTCGAGCGATACGGTTATGAGCAGCATATCATGAACGGCACCTTCAATGGCGACCGTATGCTGATGCATCACACAGATATGCTCTCGCCCTTCTACGACCGCAAGCTTCTTGAATTCTGCTACAGCCTGCCCGACCGTTTCAAATACGACCAGGCTATCTACCTTAAATGGATGAACCGGTACCATCCGCAAATCGTTGAATTCCCATGGGCAAAAACCGGGATCCGGCCGCGTAATGCGCTGATGAACCGGACTGCCGGATTCCTGCACAAGGTGAACCGGCATGCCCGAAAACGGCTGGGCCTGAAACACGACAATATGAACCCCTTCGACCTGTGGTACCGGGAAAACCCCGAACTGAAGAGAACCCTGCTGGCTGAATACCATGCCCATGAACACCTCATTACCGATTCCCGGCTCAAAGAGGCCCTTGATTACTGCGTCCGAAAAGACCGTGCGCAGTACCTGATGAATGCCGTTACAGTGGTACTTGCAGCTGATCTCTATCTGAACGGATGAACAAAACCATCCGCAAATTGCTTAGACCTACCGGATACAAGCCGCCGATTAACCTTCAGGGCTATAAACATGAGCTGAACTAATAGCCAAATCAACTTATATACCACTCACTCAATTTATTTTCCGGTTTTCCGGTATTGGTTCCGGCTTCTATTCATACATTTCATTGATAAAACACATTATTCCCGTCATTATTCACCTCCCGTAAGTGTTATCAGCAGAAATTGTGCGTAACGGCAAATACCGTGACATCCTGTCAAAATCCTTGTCGTTGTGTAATAATCCGGCACCGGACTCAATGCACCAGGTTCCTATAAGCATATCAATTGTCTTCCGGATGGTTACCCCTTTGGATCGCAAAAACCGGAAATTTATTGCTGCTTGTATAGCCAGTTCTTTCCCTCCAAGCTGTATACAAACCAAATGATCCATTGCCTGTCTGGCTTTTATGAAATCTGGTTCTTTTTCAAAACCCTGTAAAATTTCAGCCAAAATAATGTCGCCCGTAATAATTTGTTCTTCAGACAACGCCTTGTCCAGCATATCACACTGCCAGGATTCTACACCGTTGTAATAGTCAATCCATACACTCGTGTCCACAAGAATCATTAAGGGTCTGCCCTCATGGTTTCCAGATCACCCGTCCACTTCAGCTTCCCTCTCAGCATTTTGATCTTCTCTTGCTTTTTACGCTGAACCAGTAATTTCAGGGCTTCTTCAACAACATCCTTTTTGGTTTTCAGCCGGCTCAACTGCATGGCCTCGTCCATTAATTCGTCATCGATGACTATATTTGTTCTCATTGTTTACAGAAATTTATGTGTATAACATAGACAAATTATACACATCTATCGAAAAATCAAAATCCGGGTATCCCTTTATAATTACGGGTTCATTCACCCCAGCCAATTCCGGATATGCCCCGTCATGCGGGCCGCCACATCACTGCCAAACAGATCGGGATGCCCTACCGGCGGCATAAAACTGCTTATCTGATCCGCGGCACCCTCCCCTTGATAATCGACAAGGCGGTTCCATCCCGCCTCCACCGTTTCCACCCATTCGGTTTCAGGCCGCAGGGTGAGGCAGGGTTTCTGCAGGATGTAGGCCTCTTTCTGTATCCCGCCCGAATCGGTGATCACCCGGCGCGACAGGCTCTGCAGATAGAGAAAATCGAGGTACCCCACCGGCTCCGTGGTACGGATGTTTTCCGGAATCGGGATGTCGTTGTCACGAATGATATTTCTTGTGCGGGGATGAACCGGAAAAACGACACGCTCTTCAGTGCGTGACAGCAACGCCAGGATGGCCCTGAGATTGGCCGGATCGTCCACATTATAGGGACGGTGCAGGGTAAGCAGGGTATAGGATTCCGGCTCCAGTTTCAGGGATTGTAGTATGGTGGAGCTTTCCCGCGCCCGGCCAATGTTGTCGAGCAGGGCGTCGACCATAATGTCGCCGGTGAGGAAGCTGCGGGCGGTCAGGCCTTCCGTTTCGATATTCACCATGGCCGCGGCCGTGGGCGCGAACAGGTAATCGCTGATGTGGTCGGTGGCAATGCGGTTGATCTCTTCGGGCATGGTGCGGTTGAAACTGCGCAGGCCTGCCTCGATGTGCACCACCGGTATGTGCAGCTTTGCCGCGGCCAGCGCGCCGGCAAGCGTGGAGTTGGTGTCGCCGAATACCACCACCAGGGCCGGGTTCTCTTTTTGAAGTACCTCCTCGATGGCCATAAGCATATTCCCGGTCTGCTGACCGTGCGAGCCCGACCCGATGTTCAGGTTATAATCAGGCGCCGGGATGTTCAGATCGGTAAAAAAGGCGTCCGACATCTGTTTGTCGAAGTGCTGGCCTGTATGGACAATGATTTCCGTAACGTGTTCGCGGATACGGCGCGACAGAGGTGCCAGTTTTATAAACTGGGGACGCGCCCCAACGATGGAGAGGATTTTTTTCATTGCTTAACGGCTCGTAATCTGGTTGGTAGCTAACGGTTGTGTAAACCTCAGAACATTCTTCTGATTATCCGGTTGCCCATATTAAGGCTTTATAGTGCAATGTTAAACCCAAAACCGCAGGGTTTGCCTGAAAATCCACACGGTATCCGATCAGATTTTATTTTACTTTACTCATCCAATTTCCAGCAACCTCAATAACTGAACATTTGAACGAACTGAAGGGATTATTCGCCTCCATTTTCGGCCAGCTGGTTCGCAAGTCCGATTTTGTTACGAACATAACAAAACTGGCCGGAGGCACCGGAATTGCACAGGCAATCCCGTTCCTGGTATTACCCCTTCTGTCCCGCCTGTATACTCCGGCCGAATTCGGCTGGTTCGGGGTCTATTATGCGGTTGCCATGGTCACCGCTGTTTTTGTTACCGGCCGGTACGAACTGGCCATTCTGCTGCCTGACACCAAACGCGAAGCAAACCACCTCACCCGGCTCGCCGAGATGCTTACGCTGGGTGCCGGGTTGATTACCTTTCTTGTCGTACTGCTATTTCATCAGCAGATCGCATCCCTGTTTTCGGTGGAGCCTATCGCCTGGCTACTGATGCTGCTGCCCCTTTCCATTATAAGCCTGGCCCTGCTTCAGGTCTATTCGTACCGGCTCAACCGCGACAAGCACTACAATATCATCGCATCCGGCAAGATTGTATACAGCATCGTACTGGCAATTGCACAAATTGGATTGGGTTTATTAGGCTACACGGTTACCGGTCTGATATTCGGGTCCATTCTGGCCATTATGGCCCATGTTCTCACCCTTCGTTTATGGAACAGATCGGCATTTGTGGAAGAAGAACCCTACAGTAAACCGTTGATGAAACAGCTTGCCGTCACCTATATCGATTTCCCGAAACACAACGCGCCTCATGCCCTTACCAATGCTTTAGCTGTACAGATCCCTATCGTACTGTTAAACCGTTTTCTGAGCGAGGCCATCGCCGGGCTCTACCTGATGGCTTTCCGAATCGTACAGGCACCTGTAATGCTCATATCAACATCCATAGGCCAGGTTTACAGCCAGACGATTTCCGAGATGTACCGGAAGGGCGGTAATATTTACTCGTTCACGCTCAAGCTCTATTTTGCGCTGACCCTGCTCGGTTTTGTGCCGTTTAGCCTGCTGGCCATCTGGGGGCCGGAAATATTCACATTCGTTCTGGGCAGCGACTGGACAGAAGCCGGCCGATACGCGCGCTTTTTCAGTCCGGCTTTTTTTATGGTATTCATCGTATCGCCTACCATTTTTATTACAGCGCTCCTGAACAAGCAGAAAGAAGCATTTCAGTTTGAACTGATTTTTATCGTGCTAAGGATCAGCGCCCTCTCGGCAGGTATTTACTTACTTGATCCCATCATAGCTGTGGCCGGTTACAGCGCGGCAACCATGCTGATGATGATTTTCTATATACGCTGGTTGCTCAAACTAACCAAAGGGATCAACCGGGAAGCTGCTTCCGGTAACTAAACGACAGCCTCATTCAAAACTATTTAATAACCGTAAATTTCCTGGTTCTTACTTCATTTCCAAGCTGCAATCTGTATATATACACGCCGGATGCCAATGTACCTGCATCGGCTGTAATCGTATACGTGCCGGGGTACTGGTATTCATCAACAAGGCTGAGCAGACGCTGACCTGTAATGGCATATACTGTTAGTCTAACATTACCCTCACGCGGTAATCTGTAGATTATATTCGTTACCGGGTTAAAAGGATTGGGATAATTCTGAAATAACTCAACCTCTGTTATGGGCTCAGTAATATGGCCTGTAGTCGATACGCCAGCCGGCAAGTTTTCATCGTTATACATAGCGGGTTCGGGCCTCACCATATTATTGACAAACACCAACGCACCACCACTGTTTTGATTTCTTGTGGTCATCAGATCCGATCTTCCGTTATTTATGAAGTTCCCTGTATACCAATCGGATTTTACATCTTCAATTGACCAAATTTCTCCATCATGAAAACCACTGCTATTAGCCGGGTGAACCAGATTGTACCCGAACCATATCCGCATATCATGTGCATTCCCTTTACTGTCAGTGAACCGGGGGCGTAACACATCCGAAAATCCGTCACCACTAAAATCCCCGATAATCCAGTCGCCGGCAATTCCAGCCTGGTTCATAATAATTGGCTGTTCAAATCGCTCATTATCCGGATCAGAATAAAAAATATAGGCCCCGCCATGTTCATTGATCTTACTGAGCAGATCATCGGCCCCATCACCATTAAAATCGCCCGTATACCATTTCCCCTGGTTGTTAACAGCATCATCCAGCCACACACCGGAATTGATGAAGTTACCATTGCCATCATTCAAAAATACTTCGGCCCCTCCTTTTTCAGACAGTGCCCTTATCAGATCGGAATATCCATTCCCGTTTACATCACCAATAACCCATTCCATTTGGGCTGGTGCCTGCATATTCATCTCCTGTGTCAGAGAAAGCTTCCAGGAATTCGTTCTGTCCGATAAAACGGGTGTGTAAATTCGCATTACACCAGACCCATTACTCTGCCTTTCAAATGACATAAGTTCATCCTTCCCGGCTTGAGTAAATCGTCCTGTATACCACTTCCCGAAATTAGGTTCTGATGTCCATATACCGGCATAATATGGAGTAAATGACTCACCGCCGCCAAACCATACCTCAGCACCGCGGTCCGGGCTTGTAGATCGCAGAATGTCGGTGAAGCCATCGCCATTAAAATCTCCGGTAACCCATTTCCCATCAGGTAAACCCGCCTCAGACCATACCCCATCGCTTACAAATTCATTGTAATAGTTGGGGCCCACTATATAATTATTTCGATTGAAGATGGACGAATCGAATGTTGAGAATGGCCTGTGCTGACCATTTTTCAAAATTACCCCATTTTCAAAAAATACCGGGAGTGTATCAACATCTCTTTTTTTGATAGTGTTGTTGGTTATAATGATGTTTTCATTTTGGATCTGATGAATTTTATCTTCCGTAACCAAACGTGAAAAGCTTATCATTGCCGGAGGAGTGAAATTATTTAATTGCAGGTGCTCATAGGAATCGAGATATGAAAAATACAGTGTTCTGGCAGTACTCATTTCACTGAATAGCCGGGATGTAGTAATGATATTATCAGAGATTTCAATAGTGCCGACATAATGCTCATCGGCCCAGGTTACGGAACTCTCGTGATGGATTCCGTAACTTGAAATATCATAAATACGGTTGTTCGTAACGGTCAGGTCAGTACCGTGAAACAGCCTGATTGCAGCTACATTGTCGTGGTTGTTTCCGTAAATGGTGTTGTTTTCGATAAGTATATTCCTTGCCTTGTATTTGGCATCCCATGCGTGGCCGCTTGATACAATTAAAGCACTTCGATCGCTGATTGGAACATAATTCCTGTTATTATAAAAGGGAGGAAGTTCAATTTCCTCCTCCATGTAAATGGTGTTATTCCTGAAAATACCGTTCACTGTACCATTTATCCTGAAGCCGCTGCTGCCGGTTCTTATGGTATTCGATTCCGCTACAATATTCCGGATACTGTTTGAATTCTCGGTTATACGGGCCCCGTAAAATACTACCACAGGCCTGGCTTCAGTACCCCAGCGGTAATTTTCGCATAAGCTTTCGTCCGCCTCCGGACAGTTATGAATCTGGTACCGTTTAAAACCCTCAACCACATTATTTTTGAATTCGAGCCCGGTAAAAGGCCCCATAAAAAATACCGCCCCGCTCTGATACTTCGACTGAGTCTTTATCGTATTGTTATTAAAATAGAAGTTTGTGTTTTTTTCGAACAGATGATCGTACAGGTAGTTGGTATAATCTGTACCAGTAAATCCTCTGTTTTCAAGATTAAATGCCCAGACAGGCGTGTCATACCCCGGTGCATTATTGGCTTCAATTATATTGTTCTCAAATCTGACATTGTTAATATAGTCCCTGTTGGTTGTACGGTTGAAATGGACTCCACTGGTGAATGTGCGTTTGATGTAGAAATCATCATCGACATAGTTGGATGCTTCAGCATCTCTTTTAATATTTACATGATTGTTAATAAGTGTAATATTATTAAGTGCGACCGGTATGGGTTCAGGATCGTCCATCCCTCTGTGGCGCATGAACAGGACTGCCGAATAATAAGGTTCCTGCCTGTAGTTTAAATTTTCGATGTAATTGCCATCAAGCGTTATGGATGATTGCTGATCTTCCATATACATGTTTGACTCAAACCCATGCCTGAACCACAAACGCCCCGTATTAATAAACCTCACATTTTTCACACTAAAAATCACCGGATGATGCAGCATGAACTCCATACTGTATTCATTATTACCAGTGAATGTTATGTTCTCAAAATTAATTGTGGTTTGATTGTTTTCAACTGCAACACCATCGGGTTCTTCGAACATAATGCGTAAACCAATAGGCAGGAAAATGGGCTCATCCTGGCTGAACACCAGATCATAGCTGCCACTATTAAACGGTACCGTATACCTGTAGAACCCCCTGTCAAGCATATCCTTAAACTCCACTGCCGTTCTTGGCAATTGCGGATTGGATAAGATTTGCCGGGCCTGACATGGCTGAAAAAAGAAAAGACCAATTGACAGGAGGAATATCTTTCTCAGGTGATGATGAATATTACAATTTGGCTCGTTCGTCATGATGCAAAAATATAACTTTCCCCATCCTTAACATATAATAAATTGTTCCGGCTGTTCAAACATCATTGATACCTGTCCATTTGGAAAAGCATTTTACCATTGATGAGCCCGGAAATGTTTATGACAGTACCTATTTGTAAATCTTCTTCAGCTTATTACCCTCTGCCGTGAGCCGGTATTTCTGATTTGGGTGGTTGGGGCTGTCCGGGTAAGTCATTTCTATCAGCCCTGCTTTCATGGCAGGTTCCAGGTAATTGCCTTTAAAATTTTCCCTGTGACTTAAATTGAGAGCATTCATTAATTCTGTTAATTTCTTTTCTCGTTGTAATGTGCTCAATACTTTTTGAACCTCCCCGTCTACTTCACTAGCAGCTTGTCCGGTTTTAATCGGAATAATAGCTATATATACATCACCTTCAATAAATTCAGGCTCAGTGCCAGGTGATTATTTCTCCCGTTTTGATTCAATCTCAGAGTACACGCTCCAGTTTTTCGCAGGCAGTTTTATGCTTTTTAGAACTCATTTTTTCCAGGTTCATCATTTTCCATTGGATTGCCGGCAGGTACCGAATCTCTTTGACAGGAAACAGATCCCATTTGGGCGATTTTCGTTTAAAGCTGAGTATAAACTCCCGTTCTTCATCAGTAAAATCGTTATTCAACGTGTGGACAACCGCTTTCCAGGTTTCCACCATATTATCCAGTGGCACAGGATCAAAAGCCATACCTTCAAATGATTCCTGAAATGTTTTACCAAGATCGTCTTTTAATTGTGGATTGAGCAACTCCGCTATCGGACGGTTATGACTTAAGAGATAGACGATAAACGCTTGTCTTATTCTATCTGTGATTCCTACATTTCTATACAGATGATAAATATCGAACAGATCTCTTGGATGCTGGCGGTCTAATGCAGCACAGAGTTTCCCTCCATAAAGATCTTCAACCGACAATGTTCTTATCTCCATTGTTCTTTCAAACATCTCCACCAGTTTTTTTGCAAGTGGAAGCGTAATTGCCGGAAATACCGAACCTCGTATTGTTGAATTCGGCTCAATCTTTACAACAATTTCTTTGCGATTTACTATCAAACCATAAGAAAGGCCCTGTTTTTCTTTGTAATTCATTTCTACACCCTGCAGATACTGTTGGCATCTATCTCCTATTTCTTTCAGATGGCTATCTATACGCTCCAGCGTCGTTTTCCGGTCCTGTATTGGGAGGTATGTCAAATCAATATCGACCGATAAACGTGGGAAATCCTGAACAAATAGATTTATAGCAGTACCTCCCTTCAAAGCAAAATCCTCAATTCTTGAAACGAGTGGCAGAATGTTTAACAGCAGGTCGACCTGTTTATAGTATAGGGTCTCTCTTATATCCATGATTCTGCTATAATCTCTTCCGGTACAGTAATCTTAAACTTACTATCCAGTTTCCCATTTTTCACTATCGTTCTTTTCCCTGAACCGAGATCTATTTCACTAATCTTTAATTTTTCGTACCAGGGCAACTCATTGTTCTCGGCCATGAATAAAAACAAACGTTTTACCTTTACTGATTTGCAGCTTCGTAAAAGACTTTGGACTAAATCCGGCCTTAAAGTCATCATTCCTTCTATCAGGTGCCAACCCTTCAAAAACGTTGCCTTTGAATTCACATGAGAGAGTAACTCCAGTATAGCACGCTCCGGTTCAGCCAATAGTATGGGTACACTATTTTTTAACTCCATCGATTTTATTCCCGGTTCTTTTTCCCCGAACAAAGTAGATATATGCAGCTTTATCTCAACCCCCCAATCATAAGAAGTAAACCAGGCCGGAAGCTTTCTTTTTGAAGGGCTATACAGATGACATTCGTTCAGGCGAGGACTTACATTATGACGAACTCCCTGCAACTCTAATGCTGTTTCCCCACCAACGTGTATGGAATATTTAAGCTGATTTTGCAAAGCATGTACGGCTCCTTCCCACAGGGGTTCATCTTGCGCTTTTACATACGCACCCCTGCCTATCGACTTCACCCAGTTGCTTTTTTTATAACCAAAAAGCATATCCGGCGTGTAGCCATTTTCAGATAACCAGGGGGAAGTATATACTACCCCATCTTTCCAGTACGAAAGGAGTTTATTGAGTTTGTTATTCTTTTGATTGGTCGCCATTCGTTTATTTTGGTGTCTATTAATTGACTAATGACCAATTTATCGAAACTATTTCAAACCGACAAGATGATAAGCTTTGTTTATTATTGTGCATATTAATTGATTTTAACCCAATTATATGAAACTTTTTTAAACTTCTTGGTAGGTTCATATCATTTTTAAAGACTTCTTTTGCCACCTGACAGCCGGTTTCCCCGTTTGCTATTAATTATTCAGGATGACTTTTGAAGCGGAAGCCCAAATTGAGGTCGGCAGTGTGGAAAATAGTTATCATAGGTTTTTTCTATTTCTGCTCTTTTTTCTTCAAAACATACTTCTGCCCCGGATGCCGCGGTGTTTCCGGATACAGGTATTGTACCAATCCTTTTTCCAGAAGTCCGC
>RECM01000252.1 GCA_007694035.1 Balneolaceae bacterium | reverse complement strand
TCACCAAAGCCGGAGAGCACTATGAAGCCAATCTCATTGAAGGGCTGCAGGTGAGTGGTATAAACCAGGTTTGGCAGACCGATATTACCTATGTGTGGTCGGGGCGTCGCTGGTATTACGTGAGCTTCATCATCGATGTGTACTCGCGCAATCTGCTGGCATGGCACTGCAGCAAAGATCTGAGCAGTAAAAGCCAGATCGTTTGTTTGCAAAAAGCAGTTACGGCTGCAGGGGTCGCCGACCTGTCAGGGCTGATCGTACATACCGACCGGGGTGTGCAATACACCAGCAGTGCCTACAAGAGCTGGCTTAAAGACCACCGGATCCGGCTGAGTATGGCACGCTATGCCTGGGAAAATGCTTATTGCGAACGTGTACACCGCACCATCAAAGCCAACTACCTGAAGTATTACCGCCTGGATACCTATGAACAGTTACAGGCCGGTGTGGCCCGTGCTGTTAAAATGTACAATGGGAGTAAACCTCATGGTAGTCTTCCCGGCAGGCGTAGCCCGGATCAATTTGTCAAAGAACTTATCCAGGGTAGCTACCCCGGGTACAACTTCAAAATTTGGTCGAAGTTAACTTCGACCAAAACATTACATGTTAATTAATTTGTCAACCATATTTAGGCATCAACAAATACTCAATACTCAATACTCAATACTCAATACTCAATAAAAAAATATCTCCTTCCCGCTCTCCATCCAGAACTTGTTCACCGACCATTCCATCAGCTTGCCATCCCGCATCTTGACCCATTGAAATTCAAAAAATGTGTGGGCGGGCAGATCCAGCTCTATCTCCCAGGTGGGATATGCATACGGATCCATCGGGCCGACGGCATTTTCGGGGTTCCAGGCCCCCAGCTCGGGGATGTTTCCCAACAGGTAGATGTCTTCGCCGGGTATTGTTTCGGCTATAAGGTTAATGATGGTCGTTGCCAATTCGGATCCCGCCGGTTTTCCTGCCTTTTTCAGCCACATATATCCGTAGGGTTCAAGAAGCAGTTCCCCGGTGGTAAAATGCAGGGTTTCATTGCGAACCATATCGTGATACCATTCACTCCTCCACTCTTCGGGCAGCAGGTCCATGGGGATGTGGGTGCTCGATCCGCTGAAATTTGACAGCATCAGCATCTTGTCGCCCGCAAACTTTCGCTCAAACGCGAATACCGCGTCCCGGTCGATCAGTACCACCCGGTCGGTTGAGCGGGCATCAAGCACATTGCTTCGCTTGCGCGCTTTCATCAGGTTTCTGATGCCGTTGAACAACCGGTATTCCACCGTTCCCGGCACATTGCGCAGCATGGCCTTCTCCCAGGGCATCGGCGGACGGTGAACCCATCTGTTGTCGCGCTGCCTGGTCATATCAGACAGGTACTGGTAGTGGTTCAGCTGCCCGACCTCATCACCCATATAGATCAACGGAATACCGTTCCACGACGAAATAACGTTGTAGAGCAGCAATAACCTGCGTATGGCATCATCCTCACCGATTTCATCGGCATTGATCTGGGATTTCTGAAGGCCGCTAAGGGCGGCTGCCGTACCCGATATCCTGGCCTCACCGGTCCAGTAATCCCGCTGAAACGGATAACCAAGCGAATAACTTCCCTTAATATCGCCCGCGTAAAAATCGGTACAGAACATGCGGGTATGGTAACCGTTCTGCTGCACCGCTTCGGCATGGCCGTCGCCAATTCCCCAGCCGATATCGTCGTGGCAGCGGATGTAATTGATCCATGAGGCCTGTTTGGGGGCGATTGGCAGCGAGTTCAATGTGGTTCTGAGCAGATGGGTGTTCTCGCAGGCCAGGGCATGCCAGAGATGGCACATCAGGGTAGCATTATATGCCAGATCACACTCCTTGCCTTCACCGCCACCAATGCCCAGGTATTTCACAATCTGCTCGGGACTTACAATCGCTTCGGCCTTGAACAGCACCGATGGCGCAACCATTCTGAAAAGCGCCCGGTATGCCCTCACAAGCTGGTGAACTTCGGGTTCGTTCTGGCACACTGTTCCCTTTTTCTTCCAGATATACGGAACCGCATCAAGCCTGAGCACATCTACCCCGGCATTGGCCAGGAACAGCATTTCATCAAGCATGGCCTCGAATACATCCGGATTGCTGTAGTTCAGGTCCCACTGAAATTCATAGAATGTGGTCCACACCCATTTGTCGACCTGCGGGTAGTAGGTGAAACTGCCGGGCGCAAAATCCGGGAACACCTCGATCAGGTGCTCCTCATATTCGTTGACTTCCTCCCTGGTGTCGAACATCAGGTAGAATTTCTGATACTTTTTCTGCCCGGCGAGAGCTGCCATGGCCCAGCGGTGCTCCCGTGCCGTATGGTTCATCACAAAATCGAGCACAATGCTGATGCCCTCCTTATGCAGTTCACGGGCAATTTTTTTCAATTCGTCCATGGTACCGAGCCGGGGTTCTACCTGGCGGAAGTCTTCTACAGCATATCCGCCGTCGTTCAGGCCGTCGCGGGCCTTAAGCAGGGGCATAAGGTGTACCATGTTGATCCCGAGCTCTTTAAGGTAGTCAACGCGGTCGCGCAGGCCGCGGATGTTCTGGCAGAAAAGGTCAACATAGAGCATTGCGCCTACCATCTGCTCGGTCTGAAACCAGTTGGGGTGTTTCTCCCTCTTGCGGTCGAGCGATTTCAGATATGAAGGCCGGTTCTGATACGACCGGATTATCTGACCGAAGATCTCGATAATCCGTTTTTCATCTTTTTTACCCGGTTTGTACGCATTTACGTACCCCGCCCAGAAATCACCAAAATGGATTTCAATTCTCCCCTTCAGCTCCGGAGTAGCTTCAAGTTCGTTTTTATACGTATCCAGTATCAGGTCAAGGGGCGATTTCGGCTTGCGATTTCCTTTTTGCCCTGTGTTATCTGTACCGGATGTTTCTGGTTGTACAGTATCCGTAACCGTTTGCGTTTGTGTTAATGTTTCCGTTTTGTCCATTGCCATTCTTTACTTCAAAATACTGCTTACATCGGGCATGGCACCCTGCCGGGACACAATCTCCGATGCATACCTGCTTGCTTCGATATGCGCATCTTCGGGGGCCGTACCAGTTAACAGATGATGGCACAGGCGGGCTGTGAACGCATCGCCCACACCAACACTGTCGCCGGCCGATGTATCTGCCTCATGAACAGGCTGGATAAAATGACACTCTTTCCCGATCAGTTCGCTGCCGTCCGCACCTTTGGTGAGGCAGATCCATGTAACACCCACATCTTCAAGCAACCATGATGCAACATCTTCCCTGCCGTACATGTGCCCGATTCCATCAAATTCATCACGGTTCAGCTTGATCAGGTCGCAGTGATGAATAGACCAATCCACGATTTCACGGTTGTACCAGGGGGCCCTGAAGTTGATGTCGAGTATTCTGAGTGCTGATTCCGGCAGCGACTCTATCAGCGCTCTGATGGTCTTTCTGCTCTGCTCAGACCGCTGTGCGAGGGTCCCGAAACAGAACGCATCGGCATCGGCGCATGCTTTTTTCCAGGGTGATGTCAGTTCCATGGCATCCCAGGCCACATTTTCGGTAATGGTGTAGGATGGTTCCCTGTTGGTGAATTTCACGTTAACTGTACCGGTATCGTTTCGCGGGTCTTTCTGTAACCATGATGTATTGATGCCCCGCTTTCTCAGAAAAGCTGTGATTTCTTTGCCCGCTTCGTCGTTGCCAACCCTGCTGAGCAGTCTTGCGTCGTTGCCCATGGCCCCGGTGTGGTACACTACATTCGCGGGTGCCCCCCCGGGCCTTCGCTCATCGGGGAAAACATCCCATAAAAGCTCTCCTATTCCAATAATTATTTTTGCCATAGTTTCCTCTTACTGTCCGCAAATTTCACTTTGCAGTATTAACTATCAATTATATCTGCATTAAACCTAACGAAAAGTCTCCATATCTGAAAATAAGCCTCAATTTTCCACTATTTAACACCCGAACAGCTTGCAGAGTGGGTCAGGATTTCTTAGTATTCCTTCTTGCCGGGCTTATGCCTGTCAGGCGGATAACCGTTATTGATGCGGCAAGATATATTTAACATTATTAATGCTCATACAGGCTTATTATCATGAAATTTAATGTGTCGAGTGGAGAACTGATGAAGGGGCTGTCGGCTGTAGCCGGTGCTGTACCAACCAAAGCGACCCTTCCTATCCTCGAAACCGTTCTGTTCGAAAGCGAGAACGGAAAACTCAAGCTCAGCGCTACCGACCTCGAAATCAGTATTGTAGAATTTGTTCAGGCGGAAATTGAAACGGAAGGTTCCGTAGCCATTCCCGCCAAAAGGCTTCTCGAAGTTCTGCGGCAGCTTCCCGACATCCCTGTATATTTCGAGGCGAACGATCAGATTGTAAAATTCAAAACCGACCGGGGCACGTATAAGCTGAACAGCGAAAGCAGCGATGATTTCCCCGATATCCCGACATTGGAAGATGGTCAGTCGATAAAAACCTCGACCGAGCTCCTGAAATCGGCTATAGATAAAACCAGTTTCGCCGTATCGCACGACGATCTGCGCCCTGCCATGATGGGTGTCTATTTCCAGATCGGAACCGAAAGCAGCAAAATTGTGGCCACCGATGGGCACAGGCTCGTACGGCTTACCCACAACAACCTGGTTGCGGCTGTTCCCGTCAATTTTATCGTTCCCGAAAAAGCACTATCTCTTGCACTCAAAACCCTTGATGGCAAAGATTGTGACATGACCGTATCAAACGAACACCTGCGCATTAAAAGCGGTAATACCATTCTGGTTACCCGGCTAATCAATGAGCAGTATCCGAACTACGATACGGTAATCCCCCGCGACAACGACAAACAGATGAAGGTGAGCAAAGACCAGCTGCTCGCCACCGTTAAACGGGTCTCCATTTTCTCCAGCACGACCACACGGCAGATCCGCCTGCAACTGCAGCCCGACGAAGTTGTGATCGCTGCCGAAGATATCGACATGAGCAGCGAAGCCAAAGAATCGATTGCCTGCGAGTACAATTCAGATCCCATGGAGATCGGTTTTAACGCCCGTTACCTTGGCGATGTACTCAATAATATCGACGATCCCGAAGTACTGTTCGAATTCTCAACACCCAACAGGGCCGGAATTCTCAAACCTTCGGTACAGGACGAAAACGTCGAAATGCTTATGCTGGTAATGCCTGTTATGCTGAACACCTATGCTTGATGATCAACCGGGCTCCTATTATTACCCTTACCACCGATTTCGGTTATAAGGATCATTACGTGGCAGCCTTGAAGGCTGTTATACTCGGTATCAACCCGGAAGCCCGCATTATCGACATCTCCCACGGAATCCCGCCCCAGGACATCATGGCGGGTGCATGGGTGTTGCGTAATTCCGCCTTCCTCTTCCCTGAAGGTACCATTCATGTTGCCGTGGTAGACCCCGGGGTCGGTTCCGACCGCCGGCCTGTTGCCGTGCGCATGAACAGGCACCTGTTCGTAGGGCCCGACAATGGCCTTTTCTCGCTGCTCTCGGGTGCTGATTCGGCTGAAGTGTATGAGCTTACGGATCCATCTTACTGGCGCGAAACGCAATCCAATACATTTCATGGGCGTGATATATTCAGCCCCGTCGCGGCACATCTTTCCCTTGGCGCCGCTCTTGGCGATGTAGGCGTTCCATCGGGTGAGCTGCTCACCTACCGCTGGGCCACTGCCATTGTAGACGAAGAGGGTATCCAGGGCTGGATCGTACACATCGACAGTTACGGCAACCTGATCACCAACATACCCGGTGCGCTCATCACTGCCGAACACAACAATAATCTGAAAATCTACGTGGGAACCCACATCCTGAAAAGGGTTTCCCGCACTTTTGCTGATGTTAGTCCCGGCGAAGCCGTTGCGGTAACAGGCAGCTCCGGCATGATCGAAATCGTTATTAACAAGGGTGATGCATCCGAAATGCTGGGTGTGCAGAAAGGTGCCCCCGTATCCGTTATCTATCAAAAGTAACCGGATTCCGATCCTTTTTCTGATCTGCTATTTACATGGACGACTTCCCGAAATACCGTAACAATATCCTGCTGGTCGAAGATGAAACCGAGTCTGCCGACATGCTTGCCAATTTCCTTGAGATGCAGGGTTTCAGGGTATTTGTGGCCTATGATGGCGACCAGGCCCTCCGTCTGCTGGGCGAAAAAGCCGGTGAGATTCATCTCGCCATTCTCGACATTATGGTTCCCGGCACCAACGGGCATGAGATCTGCCGCAGGATCCGCAGCAATCCCGTAACCAGCGACATTCCGGTCATCTTTCTGACCGCTCGCGACCAGGAAAAAGACGAAATCGACGGGCTCAGCCTGGGCGCCGACGACTACATCGCCAAACCTGCCAGCCTGAACCTTGTGCTTGCCCATATTAAGACACTGCTGCGCAGGCAGGCCCCCGAAAAGAGCAACTGGCTTGTATACGGTGGCACTTATATGGATATGGAGTCGAGGGAGGTGTACCATAACAACAAAAAGGTAGACCTCACCAATACCGAATTCAGGATACTTGAACTTTTTTATCAGAACCCCAGGCGCATTTTCAGCCGCCAGGATATACTCGAACACATTTCCGGCGACGACAAATTTGTATTCGACCGAACGGTGGATGTACATGTAAAAAACCTCCGCATCAAGCTGAACGACCGGGGCGACCTGATCAAAACCCATCGTGGTGTTGGATATGGCCTTAACAAAGAACAGGCCGGCGAATGAAAATACGTACCAAACTGTCCATTACGTTCATCCTGCTGCTCATCTTTGGTGTTACTGCCATCAGCAGCTACTCCATTCTGTTCATACGCGGGTACCTGCTTGAGCAGGCCATCCATAATCTGGAGCAGGATGCCCGATGGATGGCATTGTCGCTGGAGGGTATTGAGGAAACATTTGAAGATCAGCTCCGCCTGGCCCGCATCAGCACTATCACCGGCTATCATATTGCCGTATACAATAATCAGGGCATACCGCTTGCTGAATATCCCGTTATAACAGGCAATAAGGCTCCCTTTATTACCGATTCTCTCATAGCCGCCATAGGCTTGGCACCGGATAATCTGCTTGTTGTTAACAACCGCGACGATGACTTTGTGCACGTGTATACCCTGATCGACAGCCCCGTACAAACCGGCAAAACCAGCCAGGATACCAATGGCTCCGGTAGTGGCACCCTGGCCCTGCAGGAGAACATGCAGACGCTGCGAATCAGTACCCTGCGCCAGACCATCTATGAACCCGTTAAAACAATCCGGTGGATAATCTACACCGGTATGTTCATCTCAATCGGGCTCATTCTTATTGTAAGCTTCACCTTTGCCGGGTATATGTCGAGACCCATAATGCAGCTCACCAGGTCATCAAAACGGATTGCCTCTGGTGATGTAGACCATAAAATCGATATAAACCGTACGGACGAATTCGGAGTGCTGGCCGAATCGATTAACCAGATGGCATCCACACTGCGGGCCGACAATGAACAACTCATGGAAATCTATGAACGTCAGCAGGAATTCATAGCCGATATTGCCCACGAAATACGTAATCCGCTGCATACCATACTCGGATCCATTGAGATGCTCGAACTAAACAACCTTCCCGAAGAAAAAAGAAAGCACTACCTGGAGAACACAAAAAACCAGGCGGTCCGCATCAGCAGTCTGTTCAAAGACCTTATTCTGCTACAGCGTTCTGTATCAGACGATCATTTTTTAACCCCCAGGGTGTTCGACCTATCGTCGGTTACCACCCGCATTGAAAATGTATACAAAGAAAAACTTGCCGGCAGAAACCTGGATTTCAGCGTCGATAAACAGTTCTGCAAGGTTTACGGAGATCCGGCCCGAATTGAGCAGGTGCTCGATAATCTCATTTCAAATGCCGAAAAATACACATCCCGTGGCTACATCCGCCTCGGTTACAACGAGTTGAACGATAAGGTGAGGATTTCGGTGGAAGACAGTGGTATCGGCGTATCGCCTGAGCATCACCCTTACCTCTTCAACCGCTTTTACCGGACCGATAAAGCGCGTTCACGCGACAGCGGGGGGGCGGGCCTTGGCCTGGCTGTGGTTAAAAGCATTATGGATGCACATCAGACATCGATCCATATTGACAGCAAGCCGGGTGAAGGAACGAAGATCTATTTTGATCTCAGGAAACGGCCGGCGGGGGAGCTTAGAGAGAGTGACAAAGAAGTTGAATGACGAAACAAATGTACCCTCAACGAAAATCCGGCACACATATTCGGCAGAATAGCTATCCTGATCAGAAATCAGGGCTGGTTCCTGTCAGACAGATGCTTACTGATCAGGCTTCGGCAGGTTCTTCCTGTACCATTGGCAACAAAATCGCCATCACCATAATACCGGTGAAGACCATATAGGACATTGTTGTCAGTGAGATTCTCAGGATTTCGATAGCTTCCATTTCTATTCCCGTTAGGTTAAAAGAATTTAATGATTAAATGCTGCCATGCCAACTAATGTTCCGGTTATTATTAAACTATTTTAATAATGTTTGTAAAATCTTCAACTTATGACCCCTATAGCATCACAACCCCGCTGAAACGGCACCCTGGAACATTCATTTCAGGATGCTTATCTGACAAATTCCGTATTAAACAGTACATTCTGTTTAATTAAACAGATATTTTCAGATTCTTATGGGTGACAGAACCGCATTACTTGCCGGTGCAACCGGCCTGACCGGCAAAAACTTACTTGACATACTTCTTGCAAACGACAGCTACAGCCGGGTTATAACGGCAGGGCGAAGAAAACCGGACAGGGAACATCCAAAACTATCCGCTCTTGAAGGGCAGTTCAACAGCCTGCCCGACCTGCTGAAAGGTATACAGATTGATGACATATACTGCTGTCTTGGCACAACCCTGAAGAAAGCCGGCAGCCGGCCGGCCTTCTATAAAGTGGACTTTGAATATGTATTGAATCTTGCCGAATACGGGGTGGATTTCGGGGCAAGCCAGTTTCTTCTGATCTCTTCGGCTGGCGCGAATGCACAATCTTCCAGTTTCTATATCCGGGTAAAGGGGCAGGTTGAGAATGCAGTTAAAAACCTCAATTACCGGGGTATGCATATATTGCGACCATCACTTCTTGTTGGCCAGCGTGATGAAATCCGGACCGGTGAACGTGTTTTTGAACGGTTGCTAAATCTGGTGAGTCCACTTATGATCGGGCCACTCGAAAAATACAGGCCAATCGAGGCGCGAATTGTGGCAGCAGCCATGGTTTACATTGCGGCCGGCGATATTCCCGGAGTCTATTTTTATGAATCAGACGAAATTAATGCGATCGGGCGCAATTATCAGGATCGAACCTCCTGAACAAAAAAAAGCCCCGGACAGAGCGGGGCTTTACATTCATCGTGATAATGAAAACGGTCTGTTAATCCGTCTTCTTCTTATCGTCATCTGCTTTTTTATCATCGGCAGAAGCCTGCGTATCTGAACCGGAGTCTGCTTTTGCTTCAGCTTCGTCTCCGGCATCCGCTTTTTTCTTGTCCGATTCAGCTTTGGCTTCTTCTTTCGCCTCTTTAGCAGCAGTTTTTTCAGCTGCTTCAGCTTTGGCTTCTTCTTTCGCCTCTTTAGCAGCAGTTTTTTCAGCTGCTTCAGCTTTGGCTTCTTCTTTCGCCTCTTTAGCAGCAGTTTTTTCAGCTGCTTCAGCTTTGGCTTCTTCTTTCGCCTCTTTAGCAGCAGTTTTTTCAGCTGCTTCAGCTTTGGCTTCTTCCTTCGC
>RECM01000246.1 GCA_007694035.1 Balneolaceae bacterium | reverse complement strand
GCATTGCAGCTTGCCGATGAGAAGGGCATCACATCCGTGGCCTTTCCGGCCATTTCTACCGGTGCCTTTGGTTATCCCCTGCAACTGGCGGTTCCCATTGCGATCGATACGATCGCAGATGCCCTGCCCGGGCTTACGTCGGTGCGGCACGTGGTCATGGTATTCTATTCCGCCGGTGATTTAAAGGCACATGAATCGTACCTGAACAAAAAAATGCCATCCTGATCAGGTACAGTACTTCTTATACGGAATTGTACCGTATTCACCGATCACCTCTTAACGAGCCTTCCAACAGAAGATTAACGGGTTAAAACACTGCCAGCCGGATCGCATTCCTGAGCAGGGGGGTTTTCTGTTCAACCTGCACTGGAATAGGTGTAAACCGTTGAAATAAAAACAATTTTCCGGTTTGCAAAACACATTGGCAAATTGTTTTAGGATCAAAGAATCACTATTATTTGGGAAATAGTTCATTATGGTAGACTATCGAAAAATTATACAGCGAAATCCCAATAAGCGTTTTGGCAAACCTTGTGTCAGGGAAACGCGGATTACTGTTTATGATGTACTTGGTTGGCTTGCATCCGGAATGGAAATTGAGGAAATATTACATGATTTTCCTGAGTTGACTGATGATGATATCAGAGCCTGCCTGGCATATGCAGCTGACAGGGAGCATAAGCTTCAGCATACTTCATGAACCTCCTGTTTGATCAAAACATCTCTTTCAGGATAACCAAAAGATTGAAGGAGATCTTTCCGGATTCAGTCCATGTATCAGATTGTGGTTTGCAGAATAGTGAGGATCTGGTGATTTGGGAATATGCCAAACAAAATGATTATGCCATAGTAACATTTGACTCTGATTTTTACGATATAAGTGTAATCAATGGTCATCCGCCTAAGATATTGTGGATCAGAAGAGGAAATCTTACTACGCATGAAATTGCAAAGTTATTAAGTACACATCATAAGATTATCGATAAATTTTTACATCACCCGGATTTTTCAGAGATCACATGTTTAGAACTGGGGATGTAAAAAGAACGTTGACATACAACGTAGTATAGAAGATTAAAAATGGCCAGGTCGTTTTTAGCGTAAGGCAGCTATCTTCAATGCATCTTTTCGTTTTCCGCTGGGCAGCAGTACTAAACCATACAGAATTCCAGCCTGAGTAATGTAGATAGCAATGTGATCAGTGATACCATTGAAATCAATTATTCCCTCCCGTCAGAGACGGGAAAAAACCGGTCAATGCTTCCCTGAAGGATGACTGCTGCCAGAATTATCGCGGCTGGTGGCCACACCATCCCGCTCCCAGATACCGATGAGCAGCAGGATAAGTACCGTGCTGAAACCCAGTCCCCAGGTTACGACAATGGCCAGGTCCGACCAGAATTCGCTGCTACCGAGCAGAATGAGGGGGATGAGGCCGCCAATGGTTGTGAGCGTGGTTATGAGTACCGGGCGCATCTTGCTTTTGTACACGTTGCGCCAGCTGCGGAACCCGAAAATGCCGAGCTGCCGCTGACGGTCTTTTTCGTGCATCAGCAGAATTGAATTGTTCACCACCACCCCTACGGCCAGCAGGGTGCCGGCAATCGCACCCTGGTCGAAATTGATATTGTGCCAGAGTACCCCGCTCATCACCCCGAGCAGGCTCAGGGGTACGGCTAGTATAACCACCAGCGGGTCGCGCCACTTCTCCAGCAGGGCCGAAACGATCATCCACACACTGAACAGGGCCAGTGCCAGTACGAACAGCAGGTTACGGGTCTGTTCCGTGCGCCCGAAACTCCATCCGGTACCGAACTGCACCCGTGTTCCGATGGGCCGCGGGAACGTCTCCAGCACCTGCTCCACAAAGCCGGACCCCATGCGGTAGGGCCCGCGGAAATCGAAACCGACCACCCGCTGGTACGACTGGTCTTCGCGGCGGATGTCGGACATCACCCGTTCTTTGCCGAGCGTTGCCACCTCCTCTACGTTGAACATCATCCCACCGCTCCGGCGCTTCAACTGCCGGAAATCGTCCCAGTACGAGCTTGCGCCATCGCTGATGCCCATCAGGTACATGGTCTGGTCGTTGAATTCGATGCGGCCGAAGGTGTTTTCCGGGTTGATGTCGAGCTGCAGGGCGGCGATCAGCTGCGACCGGTTAAGGCCCTTCGAGGCCAGCATATCCGGATCGAACGAAAGCTTGTACTGGTACAGGTCGCCCCGGCTGAAAAAGCCGGTCCGGTTGATGTCCACATTGTCGACCCGGCGGTTCGTCTCGAGCCGGCGCTGCAGGTCGGCGGCCATATCATAGAGCTCGTCGTAGGAGTAGCCGAACAGCGAGATTGAGAAATTGGAGCTCGACCCCATGAAACCGGTGCCGAACGAGTCGCCGAGCCCGCTTACGGAGATGCCCGTGTTGCCGGTACGGGCCGCAAGGTAGGCCGCCTCGGCATAGAGGATGTAGGGCTCGGGCCGCATCAGGTAGTCGTCCTTTATGTGGAACACAATGCGTGCGCCCGAATATTCGCTCACATCCGTCTCAAAATAGATGAGCGATTCGCTGTAGGGAGCGGCAATGGTTTCGAAATTCCGTGCGATTTTATCAATCTCGTCAATCGGTGTGCCCTGTGGCGTGCGGATGCTCACGGTAATGCTTTCGCCGAAAGTCCGCCGCCAGGGGCTCCCGAAATAGGTTTCCTTGAAAAACCGGTAGGTTACACCGCCCACCCACGGATCGATGTTATTCCGGTTTTCGAAATAGGGGGATGTGATCTTCTGCCACAGTGAATCCTGCTCCCGGTCCGGCTCGGGAATCGCGAACAGCGGGATGCCGATGGCGGCGATCAGGGCGGGGTAGACCAGCCAGCGCATCCGGTGCCTCCAGTAGAAAAACCGCAGGGAGGTGGGTATGAGGCCGCGGATGAAACGGCTGACGGGCGGCTTGCCCTTGCGGCTCATCAGCGCTTCGCTCTGGCTCTTCGGCACCAGCCAGACCAGGGCGTAGGGTATCCATGTGAGGGAGATGAGCACCGATGCCAGCAGGGTAAAGGTTAGCGCGACCGCCAGCGGGGCCAGGAACACCCGCAGTTCCTCCATGGCGAACATCAGCGGAATGAAAATGCCGACTGTGGTGAGTGTGCTGCCGATTACCGGAACGATGGCCCTGGGGAGCTGCCTGCGGATGTGCTCAAGCCTGGCCTCGCGTCCCGACGGCAGGCCCGGATTTGCCTGCTCGAACACCACCACGGCGTTGTCGATGATCATGCCCAGGGCCACAGTGAGGCCGGCCAGGGTGAGGATGTTCAGGGTGTAACCGATCAGGAACAGGGCGAACAGGCTGAGCAGGATCGAGAACAGGATGCTGCCCAGGATGATGAACGGGGCGCGGAACCGCCTGATGAACACCAGCAGGATCAGGAACACACTCAACAGGCTCAGCAGCGACTGCATCTGCAGTTCCGAGAGCTGTTCCCTCAGTTTTTCGGTGCCGTCGCGCTCAAGCCGTACGTGGATGCCGGCCGGGAAGGTGGCCTTTAGCTCGTCTATCTGGCGGTGGATGTCGCGGGCCAGGCTGAGGGCATCGGCACCGGCTTCCTTCTGGAAGAAAAGGGTGATGGCCGGGCTCCCGTTTATCCGTTTCAGCGATTTGGCGGGATAGTCCTGCACGCGCACGCGGGCCAGCTCGCCCAGGCGCAGGATGCGGCTCGAGCCGGGCACCTGTATCCGCATGTTTTCGATATCGGCCGTGGTACTGAACTGGGGCGGCACCATCAGGGAATAGCGCTCTGTAGACAGATCGGTATAACCGGCAGAGCGCCAGCCCAGCTTGTCGCGCACCTGGCTCATCACCATGGTGGAAGAAATAGTGAGGCGCTCGAGTTTTTCCGTGTCGAACACCACGGCCAGCACCGGATCGTTTGCCCCGCGGATGTCGATATCGGCCAGGCCGGCCATGCCCATGAGCGGGGTCTGGATGTTGCGCCGGGTGAACTCAAGCAGTTCGTTCACGGGGCGGTCGCCGCTCACCGAATACACAATAAAGGTCTGCGTTTCGCGCAGCTCCTGGGGGATGCGCCGGTTAATGCGGGGCTGCGACAGGCTGGCGGGCAGGGCATCCTGCATGCTGAACAGGGCCTCGCGTAGCTCCAGCACCCGAAATTCGACCGGCGCCTGCGAAGCGAACTCGATCGTAACCGTAGATGCCCCTTCGCGCGTGATCGACTGCACCTTCTCAACATCGCGCAGCCGGTAGGCGAGCTGCTCCACCTTGCGGGTCACCTCCTGCTCCATGATCTCCGGCGAGGTGCTGCCCCAATTGTACGAAACCGTAACCGAAGGCAGCTCAATGGTCGGTGCGCTCTCCATCGAAATATTCATCCACGCCGACACACCCGCCGTAACCACCATAAGGTAGAAAAGGGAGATGAGATATCGGCGGCGGAAGAGAGGCATGTGGTTATAGGGTGTTTTGAGTTAGGGAGTTAGGGAACAATAGAACAGGGGAATAGGGAATGGGGAAGTGAATGCCCCGTCATGGTGAGCGCAGTCCTGAGCATGGCCTGAGCGCAGCGGAGCGGAGTCGAAGGGCGAAGTCGAAGGGCGAAGTCGAACCATGTGTGCAGCGCGAAGCGCTGCGCGGGGGGTGGTGCAACTTGCATAATCGTGCCGGGGTGTATGGCATACGTGCAGGAATGGTGTGCCCACAGGGCGTTTTGGGGGCTATGGAGGCTCCGGAGGCTTTTTAAAAAGCCTCCACGTGCTTCGACTTCGTCCCGGTAAACCGGGACTGCGCTCAGCATGACGTTATAAGTCTCATGTCTCATGTCTTGTGTCTTGTGTCTCATGTCTCGCGTCTACTCCAGTCTCATCCGCACATTCACCTTTTGCAGGTGGCTTACGGCGAAATGGCGGTCTACGGCGAGGGTGTCGCCGGGGTTGATGTCGGGGTGGTCGATCAGCACCCATTCGGATGTTACGGCCAGGGGTTCGATGTAGATCCACTCAACGGTGTCTCTGTTCAGTTTGAAGACGAGCGGACGTCCGTCGCGTTCGAGCAGGGCGGATCGCGGGAACCGGGCACGGCCGGTCATGCTGTCGGTAAAGATGCGCCCGGTTACCATCATCCCGGTTTTCAGGCGGTTGTTGCGGTTCGGGATCTCCACAAGCACCTGCCCGGTTTTGCGGTCACGGTCAACCACCGGCGAAATGGATGCAACCCGGCCGGTCACCTCTTCGCGGTCGGGCATCACCACCATCACCTGCATGCCGGGCGATACCAGGGCCAGTTCGGTCTCGAGCATGTCGAACCGCACCTTTACCACACTGTGATCGTACAGGTCGCCCAGCTTTTCGCCGGCACGGATATAGGCCCCGGCGGCCAGGTTCAGCATGGTGTGCACCTCGCCGGAAAACGGTGCGGTAAGCGTGGTGTAGGAAAGGTCGAGCGCCGCACGCTCACGGTTCAGTTCCGCCTGCATCAGGCCGGTACGGATGCGCAGTGACCGGTCGTTCACCGTATCGGCCTCCGCGAAACCGCGCAGGCGCCGTTCAATCATGTAATCCTGTTCTGCCTTGTGGAAGTCGTTGTCGGCCTGCCGGTACTGAATGCGGTATTCATCATCCACCAGCTTCAGCAGGGTGTCGCCGCGGCTCACCCGGGCCCCCTCGTGTATGGCGTGATGCTCAAGATACCCGCTCAGCCGCGGTATGATTTCGATGCGCCGGTTCGGTTCGATCGTGCCCTGGCTCTCCAGGTAGAAGGAGAGGGGCAGGGCGTCGGTGGTCGAAAAGATCACCTCCGGTCGGATCTCCACCGACTCGGGACGGTCGGGCCGGGCCGAGGCGTCATCCGCATCGCTGTTGCACCCGGTAAAGAGAAACCCGGCCAGCAGAACAAGCCCCATCATCCGCGAAACCATCTTGAAACGGTTGTGATTATGCGCACGGCCGGGCCTAAGCCCGGGGACAATATCCCGCCAAGATGCATCCCTGATCCAGGTCGGAATATTACACCTGAGTGCATCCTCGTTCCCGGTTGGAATATTGCACCTGAGAGCATCCTCATTCGAAGGCGTAAATTGCCGTCCTGGAGCATCCCCGTTTTCGGTCGCAACATTGCACCTGAGAGCATCCTCATTCGAGAGTGTATTATGCCGACCTGGGAGATCCCCGCTCGCGGGTAAACCATTCCGGCGCGGTAACCGCCTGTTTCCGGGCGCCGGGTGCAGCCGGGTGGACAACCGCAGGGGATTTTCAGTAAGTGCAGCTTTTTTCATGGCAAGGAGTCAGTATTTGGGAACAATTTCGGGGTTGGGCACGGCTTCCGGTATTTTTCTGCCGGAGGTGATGGTCTCAACCCATTTAAAGATGAGCGGAATCAGGTAGAGCGTGAGCAGTGTGCTGGTGATCATCCCGCCCATAAGGGCAAGGCCGAGCGCCTGGCGGAATTCATAGCCGTCGCCGATCGGGATCACCATGGGCAGCAGGCCGAGGGTGGTGGTGAGGGTGGTCATCACCACGGGCCGGAAGCGGTGCAGGCCGGCCTGGCGGATCGCCTCGTCGAGGTTGCCGGTTTCGGCCAGGTAGCGCCGCATAAAGTCGACCTTCAGGATGGCGTCGTTTACCGCAATGCCGGTGAGTATGAGCACGCCCATCAGGCTGAGGGTATTGAGTGTGCTGCCGGCCGCCCACAGCAGGAAGATAGACCCGACCCAGGCGAAGGGCACCGCAAACAGGATGATAAGGGGGTACTTCAGGTTTTCGTACTGTATGGCCAGTATGATGTAGATCAGGATGAGGCTGATGAGCAGCAGTTTGCCCATGTCGCGCAGCAGGTTGTCGACCTGTACGGCCGATCCGCCCACGCGCACCATGATGCCGGTATCGCGGGTGAAGGCGGTGAGCTGACTGCGGATATCCTCCTTGTTAAACCACCAGTCGGCCAGGCTCAGGCTGGTTACGTAGCTGAGCACGGGGGCCTGGTCGATGCGCTCGAGCTGCTGCAGTTCCGGCACACGCGATATGGTGGCGATCTCGCGCACCGGTACCGAACGGCCGCGCACCGGGATCCTGATATCGCCCGGATCGAACCCGGTGTCGCGCGCGGTGAAAAGTCGCAGCGCGATGCTTTCGTCCTCACGGTTCCACTCGGTGATCATGTTTCCGCGTGCCCTCGACTCCATGAAATCGATCACCTGCCGCTCCGACAGCCCGAGCTGCATGATGCGCTCCGTAATGAAGCGGATGTGGTAGGTATCGACCTCCTCGGGGTACTGCCTGGCCATGGTAAAGGTGTTGCCGGGATTGGTGATGCGGCCGGCAAGCTGGCCCGCGGCCTGTTCGGTGATCTCCCGGTTCTGCCCGACAAAACGGAACACCACGGGCGCCTCCGCGTCGCCGAGGATGCTCGAAAACAGCTCGATCTCACGGATGGGCTCGAAGGTCCAGCCGGGCTGGTTGCCCGACCAGGTTTCGAAGAAACGGTGTACCTGTTGCGCCTCATCGGCGGTGGCTACGGGTACCTCCAGCGTAAATTTGTTCATCCCTTCGCGGGCCAGCCGCGCCACGTTGGTCTGATCGGTGTACCCGCCCATGGCCAGTACCCCGTTGAAACCGCCCATGCGGGTGAGTTCTTCCGTCATATAACCCGCCGCCTGCCTCGCGGTGAAGATGGATGTGTTGCCGGGCAGGCTCACCCGGTACTGTATGCGCTGTTCCCGCGTATCGGGCAGCACCGATTTGCCGATCCTGTTGAACCCGGCGAACGCGGCAATCAGGATCAGGGCCAGGGCGATCAGGGGCAGCAGCGGCCGGCGCAGCACGAACTGAAGCGACCGCTCATACCGGTTTTTCACATCCTCAAATAAAGAGGTGAAACGGGTTTCTCGGAACTGGTCGGACCGTTTCCGGCGCTGGAACTGCACCACGAGTACGGGCAGTATGCCCAGGGCCACAAGCAGCGAGGCAAGCAGCGCGATCGACAGGGTAAAGGCCTGATCGCGGTAAAATGCCCCTTCAAATCCGCCGAGAAAAATCAGCGGCAGAAACACCGAAATGGTGGTCAGGGTGGATGCGGTGATGGCCAGGGCAATCTCGCGGGTGCCCGCAGAGGCCGCCTGGTAGAGTTCAGACCCGCTCTTGCGGTACCGGTTGATGTTCTCGAGAACCACGATGGCGTTGTCGACCAGCAGGCCGATGCCCAGTGTGAGGCCGCTCAGCGATACGATGTTGAGCTGAATGCCCCCCAGGTACATCACAAAGAAGGTGAGAAAGATGCTCACCGGTATGGCGATACCGATGGTGAAGGGCATGCGCGGGTCGTTCAGGAACATGAAAAGCACCAGGAAGGCAAGGACGCCGCCGATGAGAAGCGTCTGCAGCAGGTTGCTGATGGTGTTCTGTATGTAGGTCGCACTTTCGCTGAGTATCTCCACCGAAATGCCGGGGTACATATCAGCCAGGGATTCGATTTCAGGCAGCATCCGCTGGAACACCGTTACCGTATTGGTGCCATAGTCTTTCTTTACCAGCACGGTGAGGGCGGTGAAGCCGTCGACCAGGGCGAAGGATACCGGGTCCTGCTCGCCCATCTCCACCTCGGCGATGTCGCTCAGGCGGATGATCCGCTCGCCTTCCATCCTGCTCACGGGCAGAGTGGTGATGTCCTGGAGGGACTGTATGCGGGTTTCGATGTTCAGTGAGTAGCGGTACCAGCCGTCGCGCAGCTCGCCGGATGCCGAAAACACGTTGGCCTCGCGGATCACCTGCTGTACATCCTGAATGGAGATTCCGTACCGGTCGGCCAGTACCGGATCGAAGCGGATGTGCACCTCGGGCGTGAGCGAACCCACCATCACCGCCTGCGCGATGCCGTCTACCTGCTCCAGCCGCCGGGTGAGTACCTGCTCGGTCCACCGCTTCAGGTCGAGCCGGGTGGCAAAACCGGGGTCGGGCTGGCCCAGGGCCGTAACCTGCAGCACGGCCACGGGCTCATCGGTGGGCGTGGTGTAGATGAGCTGGGGCCTGCCGGCCTGTTCGGGAAGAAAGTAGCGCACCTGGTCGAGCTTTTCGCGGGTATTCAGGAACGCCAGGTTCATGTCGCGTCCCCACTCGAACTCCAGCGCGGTAATGCCCTGGCCCTGCCGCGAAAAACTGTGCACCCGCTGTACGCCGGGGATGGTACTTAGCACCGCCTCCATGGGCTCGGTAATGCGCGTTTCGATCTCGCGGGCCGACGCGCCGCTCCACTCGGTGCGCACCAGCAGCGAGGGCGTGTCGATATCGGGCAGGAGATCGACCGACAGCTCGTTCAGGGCCACATACCCGAAGATAAAGGTGGCCAGAACCAGCATGAACGCGGTTACCGGACGGTTAAGCAGCATAGACTGACCCTGTTCAGACGCAGAGGTAATACCGGTTTGCCACCACCCTTTGGGCCGCACATCCGGCGTTTTGTCGACAAATTTGAATTAAAGTTAAGTGAGCCGTGACCCAATATACATATATAGAGCAGAAATTGGCCCTGAAATTACATCAGCCGTTAAGAAAATATTTCCGGGAAAAAGCACATCCGGGCATAAGCACGGAGGTAATCGGTTGATGTACCAGGAATGGACGATCGGGCGGGGGAAAAAGTTTAGCGGTTGCTGATATCGGAAGCATTTAATGTCGCCCCTTCGGGGCTACGCGATTATAATGGTGACAACATCTGTGTTGTTAGTATGCTTTGAGTTAGGGATCTGGGGAGCAATAGAGCAATTGAGTTTGGAAGTGGTTTGGGAGATGTCACTGGTTGCCCCTGATTTTGCTCTCAAACGGGCAACACTATTTTAAAGGTGACCATGATTCTGCTGTTAGTATGCTTTGAGTTAGGGATCTGGGGAGCAATAGAGCAAT
>RECM01000192.1 GCA_007694035.1 Balneolaceae bacterium | reverse complement strand
GGCTCGGTGAGTGTTGACCCGGCGAAAGATCAGTATGAATCCGGCGAGCAGGTTACCCTTACCGCTACGGCCACTGTGGGCTGGCGCTTCACGGGCTGGCAGGGCGACCTGAGCGGCAGTACCAATCCCGCCACGCTGGTGATGAATGCAGACAAGAGCGTTACGGCTGTGTTTGTGCAGGATGAGCCCGACCTATTCGTGCTGGCAGTACAGGTTCAGGGGCAGGGCTCAGTTAGCGTTGACCCGGCGAAAGATCAGTATGAATCCGGCGAGCAGGTCACTCTTACCGCAACGGCCTCCCAGGGCTGGCGATTCATGAACTGGCAGGGTGACCTGAGCGGAAATACCAATCCTGCAACACTGCAGATGAATGCGGACAAGAGCGTTACGGCTGTGTTCCGGCAGGTCGGACCATCACAGATGGAGATCCTTCAGCAACCTTCTGAATCGACAGCCGGCAGTGCACTTGTACCAGCACCGGCGGTGAAACTGAGCGATGATCTTGGTAGCCCCATCTCCGGCAGTAGTATTAGTGTATCGCTGAATAACAATACGTTCACGTCCGGCAGTAGCGCTACCATTGCTACCAATGAAGACGGGGAGGCAGTTTTTGACAATCTGATCATAGAGACGGCGGCAACAGGCTACCGTATCACTTTCGATTCTGATGTACAGGATGCCCCAGTGGTTCAGTCCGACCCTTTTGATATCCGGGCGGCTGCTCCGGTTGCGGAAAACAGTACGGCTGACGTAACCGATGGCACGGCAGGAGAGCAAACTCTTATCCAGATAACGGTTAGGGACCAATTTGACAATCCTGTAGCCGGAACAGCGGATCAGCTGCGTGTAGGTGTGAGCGGGGCCAACAGCGCGTCACCTGTAGTTATTGAAACTTCAGTACAGGGTCGTTATTCGGCGGTTTATACTCCAGCTTCGGCGGGTACCGACCAAATAGCCATTGAATTTTCGGGTACGCCAATATCTGGTAGTCCATATACCAGCACCGTTTCATCAGGCGCTGCAGAAAGCATTGAGATGATCTCAGGCAACAATCAGAATGGCCGGATTAACCAAGAGCTTGATGCCCCCTTTGTGGTCAGGGTCGTTGATAAATCCGGTAATCCTGTAGCTGGTGTAACTGTGCAATTCACCATCACGGATACGCCTTTGGGTGCCATCGGTCAGCGGATGAGCAATACGTCTGCAACCACCAATACCGACGGGTTAGCATCATCCCGGCTGACGCTCGGCAGTATGCCGGGAGAATATCAGGTCGTTGCATCAGCAGGTGACGTGGGATCTGTAACCTTCCGGGCAAGGGCGGAATTACTGCCCCCATCACTTTTAACGATCGTTCAGCAACCGGCAAGTACCGTTGCAGGCACCTCCATAGATCCTGCACCGTCTGTACGGGTTACCGATAGCGAGAATAATCCGGTGGAGGGTGTCGCGATCATCGTAAGTCTGAATGGCGGCGAGTTTTCAGACGGAAGTACTACCGAGGTTATTTCGGGTGCCAATGGAATTTCCGGTTTTGGTAACCTGGTAATCAACGCTGCCGCAAGTGGCTATACGCTTACTTTCAGTTCACTTGTTTCGGGTTTGGCTGATGTAACCACGCAATCCTTTACGGTAAGGGCCGCTGCCGGTGACCCCGCCAGTAGTATCGCTGTTGTTCCGGATGGTGTAGCCGGGCAGGAGACCAGCATAATTATACGAGTTGAGGATGCCTATGGAAATCCTACAGGCAATGCCAGTGATCTGACTGTAGACGTTGCCGGTAAAAACGAGGACAATCTATCTGTAAATGATTTGGATAATCCGGGTGAATTTATTGCCGAGTATAAGCCTGAAACTGCCGGAACTGATGTGATCACCATCAGATTATTGGGTGTGGAAATTTCCGGGAGCCCGTACAGCAGTGTTGTTTCACCCGCAGATGTTGATCCGTCGGATTCGACTGTTGATGCCGATCCGGAGGAATTGAAGGTAGGAGAAACTTCAACTGTAACAATCGTGCTGCGTGATAAGTACCAGAATCTGATATCCGGATTTGCTGCGGCCGATTTTGTTGTCAGTTTTGATGGTGTTGCATCCGCCGGACCGGTTTCGGAAACTTCAGTAGCGGGAACCTATCAGTTTGAAGTTACCAGTGATACACCCGGCGAGGTTGAAGTATATGTTACTGCGGGTGGCATAGCACTTGATGACAATCCGGAAATCGAATTTCTGCCTGAAATCTCCTACTCGCTGGGAATGTATATTCAGCCTGAAAATTCAAAAGTTAATCAGCCGGTGATAGGCCCGCCGGCTGTTCGCCTCACCAGCGATGCAGGTAGTGTGGTTTCCGGTATTCCGGTTACCGTTCGTGAGCGCGGCGGGCAACCTATTGCCAGCGGTACGCTCACAGTAAACACGAATGCTGACGGAATAGCAAGGTTCACCGATCTTGTATTTTCGGTAAGAGGCAGGTATCAGCTGGAGTTTACAGCACCTCTTGACGGCCCGATTAACTCCAGGTCATTCCAGGTATCACCATAAAGTTACAATAGCCTGTACGAACAGGTATTCTACTCGCCGGCCACAATACCTTCCCTTCTCGGATCGGCCCCGCCGAAAAGCCCGTCGGGTGTTACCTGAATCGCGTGTAATCCGCTGGGGAGTTCCCGCTCAAAAACAATGTGACCCATGCTTTCGAGTTCATGGACTATTTCTGGCGGGAAGCGCCCCGCTTCGAGAATAGAAGGGCCGTTATAATTCACAAAATTGGGCAAATTTATCGCATCCTGGGCATTCAGGTCCCAGTAGAGCATGCCGATGAGTGCTTTGGCCGTGTAGTGTATAATGGCCGCACCACCGGGCGACCCGACTGATACCAGCAGCTCACCGGTCTCCCGGTCGAAAACGAGTGTCGGGCTCATACTTGAGCGGGGGCGTTTTCCGGGTTCCACACGGTTAGCGATCAGGCGGCCACGACCGTCGCGCGGTGTAAGTGAAAAATCGGTAAGTTCATTGTTCAGGTGAAATCCGCCGGATAGCCCGGTGCCGCCGTCTGTCATAATGCGGCTTCCAAAACCGGATTCAATGGTGGTGGTCATGGCCACGGCCCTGCCCTGTGCATCTATTATGCTGATATGGCTCGTCCCTTTACCGGGCTGCATGGGATGAACTCCAAACACCGATCCCAGGGTGCCCGGATCGCCGGCCTCGGCCTCACCCATAGCCGTACTGCCGACCGCGGTTGCCCTGCCGGCGAGATATGCCGGGTTGAGAAGGCTGTTCCAGCTTCCTGCGGGGGGTGCTGTGAAGGCGGGATCGGCTATGTACTTGTTACGGTCGGCGAAGGCGAGCCTGGCTGCCTCCATATAGAGGTGAAGCCAGGCAGCTGAGGGATGACCGTCCTGCAGCGCTTCAATGGGTAGTTCCAGGTTTTCCATAATGCCAAGCATCTGCATAATGGCAATATGGCCGGACGATGGAGGAGGAAACCCGCAGATGCGGTAACTGCGCCAGTCGGTACACATGGCTTCTCGGTTGAAGTCCTGGTCGGGGTACCGGTTTATATCGTCGATGGTCATGGTACCTGGCCTTGGGTGGTTTTGAATCCGTTGCACAATACTTCTGGCAACATCCCCCGTGTAGAATGCAGAAATACCCTCCCGGGATACCCTTTCCAATACGCGGGCAAATGCCGGATTGCGAAGAGTGTAACCGGCCGGATGGGCGTCGCCGTTCTCGTCGTAGTAGAGGGCCCGGGCGATGTCGTCGAGGTGAAGAGTTGCATCGTTCTGAAGTATCAGGCTCAACCTCGGACTTATCCTGAACCCCTGATTGGCCAGGGTAATGGCCGGCACGAAAAGGTCGGCCCAGGGCAGATCACCGAACTGCTGATGAGCGCTGTACAACATGGCCAGAGTGCCTGGAACACCTACCGAAAGCCCGCTGTTTACCGCCTGAGAAAAGGGCAGAGCCTGATCATTCTCATCAAGAAAAAGGGTTTCATTGGCACCGGCGGGCGCCGTCTCACGTCCGTCCATGGCATGAATTAAATCACCATCCCAGTACATCAGAAATGCTCCGCCCCCGATCCCGCTCGACTGGGGCTCGGCCAGCGAAAGTACCATCTGAACCGCTATTGCGGCATCCACAGCAGACCCACCGGCTTTAAGTATCTGATACCCCGCATCAACGGCAAGTGGATTTGCTGCGGCAACGGCGAATTCAGTAAATGCCCACCCGGGTTTTTCAGTATACCCGGTGGCAATTTCAGGTTGCTCCGGAATGGTGTAAGAAACGCGGCTGTCGCTGGCTGGCCGCTCACAGGCTGAGAATACCAGCATTGATGCGGCTGTCAATAAGATTAACAATGCAGATAAGTATGTACCGGAAAAATGAGAGTTCATAACTTGTTATGGGATGGACAAAAAACCTGTAATCAGGAATATTATGTCAGTAAAGATATTCAAAAATGGGGTCATTTGATGATCAGGCCACATCCCTGTTGCTGTTTGCGTTTAATCTGGTTGCCACATACGCGACAGTCGAAAAAAATTTGAATGCAACATCCTTCAACAAAAATGAAGAGATGGAGCGAGCCGAAATCCTGCTCAAAAGGCTGGATGAAATAAAAGCAATGGATGTTTCCGCGATGAGCCCGTCGCAGAAAAGCGAGCTGCAAAAGGAAGTCAAAACCATTCAAAACGATCTGCGAGACCTTAGCGGAGGTGTTTATATTTCCGCCACCGCATTAATGATCATTCTTTTACTTTTGATTGTTCTCACATAATAGTAGTACATTGCGACCGGCACCTGGCACCTACAAGTCTGATGTCTGATATCTCATGTCTCATGTCTTGTGTCTTGTGTCTTGTGTCTTGTGTCTTGTATCTTGTATCTATAATAAAAACAGAGCGATCAGGCTGGTATATACAAAGTGTATCCAAAGCTTAAACTATTGATATCGATTAATTGATAAGATTGCAGGAGAATATATGGGAAGTATCCGATCCGTTGTATTTCTGGTAGTCGGCATCGTACTGCTGGTTTGGGGGCTGAACGAAATGGAGTCGTTCAGTTCCGATTTGTCGCGAATTTTTACCGGAACCCCCACCGATAGATCCATGTGGCTTGTTATCGGTGGTTCGGTATTATGTATAGTGGGTATCGCCGGTATTTTGAAAGGGAGAAAAGGATACGGCAGATAGGATGGCAGATATTATTTCAGCAGCATCATTTTTTTCACAGATGTAAAATTGCCTGCTTTTAGCCGGTAAAAATAGGTTCCGCTAGCCAGCCCGCGGGTGTTCCACGAGATTTCATGCCAGCCTGCCGTTTTCTCCTCATTGACCAGTACAGCCACACGCCGGCCAAGCACATCATAGATAGCAAGTGATACGCTGGCCGCTTCGGGAAGCGCGTACTTGATATTGGTCGATGGATTGAAAGGATTGGGGTAGTTTTGGAAGAGTTCAAACCTTGTCGGGTGATCGGCAAGTTCATCGTTAATATTTACCGTAATGGTAGTGGTTGCATCAGCGGTCGTTTTCATAGGTTCCGCATTTCCAACGGCATCGTATGCAATGCTAAAGAACGAATAGGTGGTGTCAGGATATCCGATGAATGTGCCTTCTTTCCGGAATGTGTTTCTTTGCCAGATGATGAACGGCCCGTCGTTTACGGCGACGTAGATGTCGAATGCACTAACGCCTGATGCTGCGTCGGTCCCATCCCATTCTATGTTGAACTCCCTCGACCCCTGTGATGATGCAAGTTCGGTTATCTGGCTCCCTGGAAGGCCGGTATCAATGGTGTTTACCCAGGGTGGCGTATCGATGGGATCGTTGAGGTCGAAATAGATCCTGGCCTCATTGTGGATGATGGTGTTGTCGGGAAGATCGTCGTACGCCATGATGCTGAACGATACGCTTCCTTCGCCTTCAGGAGAGGTAATATTCGGCGGCAGGAATCCGTCGAGGGGATCAAAGGGAAGATCGTTGATTTCGGGATCGAAAGTGGTGAACCGCCAGGTAACGATGCCTGTTTCGCGAACTATGTTGGCGTCGATCAGAAGCTCGAATCGTTCATCTTCAAGCGGCACACTGGCGAAGAACGACCGCTGCCCCTCAGGTACAATTACCGTCTGATCGCTGAAGGTGATGTTGCCAAGAGTAAAGGTGGATATGTCGAGGTAACGGATGTCAAGAGTGTCGCGGATCAGAACCTCCTGGGCGGGTGCTGAAGCATCTGGCATGTTTTCAAACCGTATGATGTAATGCATCTGCAGGCCCGGTAATATATATCGCTGTGTTTTTACCCCGCTCAGACCCAGCTTGTCATTGGGATCAGCCGATGTAAGTACATCCACTTCGGCTCGCTCGCTGGTTGGCGGCGTTGGCGAAACTGTCGAGTCCTTCTCCTTTTCTTCTTCACATTCGTCCTTGTATGCACAGAGGCCCCGATCCGTTTTCTGAACACGGAATGACGCATTCCTTATGTCGGTTTCACCCGGGTTGTTCGAGAAAAACACGTTATCGCTGTCGATGGGGTAGACCTGTTTCATCTGAATGCTCGAACCGCCCGAACTCCAGGTATCTATGGTGTAAAAGTTGCCGTTCGGTAGTTCGATTACAGACAGGGTATGCGCGAATGAAGGCGGATCTAGAGTATTAAAATTGTTTACCTCGAGTTTGTCATTTGCCCAGAAGTTCATCACAAAATCGGCCTCGGTAGCAATGGAGTTCTGAAGGTTTGTCATGGCACCCAGTGTGCCAATTTGCTTGATTTTCCCGCCCTCGGGCAGCAGATTTTGTTCTTTTATTCCATCGATCAGGCTGTTTGATGCGTCGGCACAGGAATTCGTGCTTTGCGGGCCGAACGGATTGATCTTAGCAGTCTCAAACCTGAAACTGTCGTCCGGAACCCGGTCGATTGCATCCATTGCCGAAGGGATGAGCGATGCTGCATCATCACCAAAGTACTCTTCGAAGGGTGTCAACTTTAACCCTCCGTATTCCGATACGACAAGCTCATTACCCAACAGAAATATACGCTGCGCATTTGCTGAGCAACTTATGATTACTAATAAAAATATGGTGATTATGGATTTCATTGTTCTGTTTCCTGGTGTTAAACGGTTTCCCTGTTGATAATGATTTTCTGCCGATTTTACCTGTATATCCATGCGGCGACAAGGTTGATGATCTGAGGATCAAGGATCGCGGCGTTTATTTCGATTCTTCGTGATTCCCCGGCCCTCAGGTTTATACTCGGTGTTTCGAATACGATGTAGTTTTCTCTCTTCATGACCGGGGCTATTTCGCTCCAGTTTACCTTGCTGCCGCCGGGCAGCACAACATCATATCCGGGCATCGTCCATTCGATATTTTCCGGTAGTCCCGACAGTACCGCATATCCGGTTACATCCACATTTCCCATGTTTTTCAGAACGATAGTATAGGTTCGAAACCTCGTTCTGGGCACCCTTGGAGGAGCCAGTATCTGAAGGTTGACATGGGGGTAAACGGCGGTTTCAATTTGAAATGCACCAGCCAGAAAGACTTCAGCCGACCCGTTTTTGACAATAATGTCTCTGAGGCCTGTTTGCTGCCCGCTCATTACAAAAGAAGCTTTGACCAGTGTTCCGGTTTCATTCACTTCGGTGTCGAAGGGCAACTGAACACCGGAACTTCCGCCCGACATACTTACGGTGGTCGATGCACTCATTCCCATACCGGCTATTTGCAGGGTTACTACTCCGCCATTGCCACCTCTCCGCGGCAGGGAGTTAAATACACGGAACGGCTGATTGTTTGTCCCCCCGGTGATATTCATGCTGGCAAACAGCGAGGGTGGTGTGAATCCGTCGGATGCCGGGGGCTGCTGGAATTCAACCAACATCGAAACGGTTCTGCTGAATGCCCCGCCCATGTTGATGGGAAATACACCTACAACCACAGAATCTGAACCCGCGGGTATGGTGACAGCATCGCCGAGATTGTCGGTCATGTAGTGAACGAACTTCTGGCCGGAACCGCCAAACGTGACGGGCACTACCAATGGTGTCGTCAGGACCCGGTTGGCCCTGATTGAAAACAGACCCGGGTCGCGGTCATCACCATTCCCCGATTTCAGAACGCTGGCAGCCAGATATAACGGTCCTTCGTTGATGAAAATGGGCGTTGAGATCGATCCGTTTCTGGTATCCTTCAACTGAAGGATGTAGTCGCCGGAGATTTTACCTGTCGAGAGGTCAAAGCGTATTTCGGCCTGTGTGGGCGAAAGGCTGCTGATCATGCCGAGAATGAGGGACTGGTTTTCTGGATCCTCACAGCCTGAACATTGCAGTTCCGCGAACAGGTCCGGCCCGAATCCTGATCCTGAAATAACTATTGTCCGGACTCCGCCTGCTGTCAATTCATCCGGATTCAGGGTTATGGGTGGCGTTAGAACGGGTATGCCCTCGACGGCACTGAGAATCAACCGGTTATTTACGATGGAAGGATAAAACGACATGCCCAGCTCCTCATTTACCAAACCCTGTGTGGAGTGAAATCCGCCATTGATTCCCTTCAGAGTGGTGATGATTTCATATTCGTCGCCGGTAACCGGTATAAATTCTTCATCCAGATTCAGAATAAGCCTCCCGCCGAGAATAGCTCTTCCACCGACTCTGTTGAAGTTCACATTGTATGTCGTTTCGGTAACGTTAAGATAGCCCGTGCTCCTGGTGCTGGATGTACTGTCGAGAGTAACCGTAAAAACGGCGGCGGAATCTGAAGCGGTGTAGTCTCCGATCACTACCAGAGGCTCATCTTTCGTTCCCGGCCTGTATATGCCGTAATTCAGATACTCAGCAGTTGCAATATCCATTCTGCCGGTGCCGGATATAACGGCATCGCGCTGGTGGGTCAGGCTGCGGGTGAACCGGATCTCGCCGCTGTTATGACGGAACATTGAACCCGGCCGGTTTTCAAAATGGGCAGAGAAAACGGATTGCAGGCCCCCTCCCGATTTTACGAATTCACCGTCGTTGATGAACGTTCCGGCGGGTTCTGAGGACGTGATATTGCCATTATTCTTCCATTCGATCAGGCCCCTGTTTTCAAAAATACCCTCCTGCGACAGATTAAGTCCGCCTTTTTCCATATACATCGACCCCTCATTTACAAACCGCGAATCACTGGAACCTACTAAACCGTTACTGTCGATATAGATCAGGCCACTGTTTGTTACGGACCCGCCCTGTTGCTGCCTGCCGCCGGTCCAGCGCAGACCGCTTTCGGAAAAATTAAACCGGGCCCCGCTGCCCCCCGCACGGAAACTGCTGTTGATTTCAACATTGCCCTTTGGAGCGCTGGTGAAAACACCGCTGAATGTATGCAGGGCAGACTGAAATATGAGAGAGGCATCCTCCGATGGAACTGAGAGAGAGACATTTGTCAATGACGAATTTGCCGTAAACCGAAGTGTACCTTCAGTTACTTCAATCGATGATCCGGCATTGCTCTGAAAAAGGGTACTCACACCTGCCTCATAGTCTCCTGTCTTGATCAATGATGCATTGTTGAGAAACGTGCCCATGGAACTTGATGGCAATATGCCGGGTGAACCGTTAAGCTCAACTAAATTATGATTCTCGAGCCGGGCTGAAGCGGCAAGGTAGAAAATGCCTCTGTCGAGATACATTTCTCCGTTGTTAATCAATGTGGAGTTGTTGACACCCGCCCAATTGTTCGCATCAACCCTGATGATGCCGGCGTTAGTCAGGGTGCCTCCACCCCGGAAATAGCTGCTGGCCCAGTGCAGCCCGCTTACCCTGAAGTCGACCGTGGCCCCCTCACTATGGGCTTCCGTCTCGGTGTTGATAATGACACGGCCCACCGGCTCGCCAGATATGTTGCCACGGAACGTATGAGTGCCGCTTTGCAGAGTCAGCTCATCATTCTGGCCCGCAGCATGGAAAGTCATGTTGTGGTACATACTTCTGGCCGACAGCCGCAAAGAGCCGTCACTCACACGGATGATGCTTTCAGGCCGGCTGTCGACGATGATATTGATCGTGGAGAAAGTGGTGCCATTGATCTTTTCGAGAATCCCGTCGTTGATGAACGTGCCCATCGCCCCCGACGGGGATATGTTATGATCCCCGGTTATCCTGTACAGGTCACGGTTCTCCAGAACCCCGCCAGCTGCGATGTAAACCAACCCCCGGTCCTGGAAGA
>RECM01000250.1 GCA_007694035.1 Balneolaceae bacterium | reverse complement strand
GTATCCAACCACGCCGGAAGAACACCTGGTAATTGCCTCCGAACTGAAACGATTGAATGTTGAGTTTGTGAGCCTGGCACCGAGATTCTGCGGTGATTTTGAAAAGGGGATCGATTTCAAGGGCAGCATTACGGATTTTCAACAGGATTATCTGCTCCATCAGTCTATTGCTGAGGCTTATGGGGGATATAAGCTGAGCATCCATTCCGGCAGCGACAAGTTCCAGGTTTATGAAATTATCGGCAAGCTGGGCATGGGAACGGTTCATGTAAAAACAGCCGGTACCAGCTACCTCGAGGCGCTTCGTGCGGTTGCCCTGACCGATCCCGACCTGTTTCGGAATATACTCGCCTTTTCATTGCAGCGATTTGATACCGACCGGAAAACATATCACATATCTGCCGATCCCGGGCAGATTGCAGCCCCGGAAAATTTAAAAGATGAAGACCTGGCCGGGCTCCTGGACAATGACCACGCGCGGCAGGTACTTCATGTGACCTTCGGATCTGTATTGACGGCGAAGATTCCCGGTGATGAATTGATGTTCAGAGACCGGATTTTGTCTGTTCTGTCGGAAAACATATCGGTCTACGAGAATTGCCTGTACCGTCATTTCCGCAGGCATATCAAACCATTTGAAAGGTGATATGTCCAAAAAAAGATCATATAACCAACAATTTATAATGATGGCAGATCAGTGTCAGATTGCATCAGAATCCAAAATAAACGTGAGATTATACTATGGCGATTGAAGAATACTTTAGTGTGGGTGATCAGGTGGCCGTTATCACTGGTGGCGGTGGTGTGCTTTGTGCAGAAATGGCCTATGCACTGGGTGAGGCCGGGGCCAGGATCGTACTGCTTGATATTGGCGAAGAGGGAATGAGCCGTGTTTCCGGGAAACTTCAGGACATGAACGTTGACCATCTAACTATCAAAACGGATGTGTTGAACAAAGCCAGTATTGAGCAGGCTGCCGAAAAAACCCTGGAACGGTTCGGCCGGATCGATATCCTGATTAACGGGGCCGGCGGTAACAAACCTACAGCCACCACCTCTCCAGATAAATCCTTTTTTGACCTTCCGGAAGATGCAATAAAATGGGTTTTCGACCTGAATTTCATGGGCACCTTTCTTCCGTGCCAGGTATTCGGAAGGCACTTTGCCAATCAGAAGAGCGGGAATATAATTAACATCTCCTCAATGAACGCCTTCACCCCGCTTACCAGGATCCCGGCCTATTCGGCGGCGAAGTCGGCGGTAAGCAATTTTACGCAATGGCTGGCTGTACATATGTCGCAAAACTACTCACCTGATATCAGAGTGAACGCCATTGCACCGGGTTTTTTACTGACTGATCAAAACCGGTTCCTGCTAACCAATGAAAGTGACGGCAGCCTTACCGAACGAGGACAGACCATAATAGATCATACCCCGGCGGCACGGTTCGGCACCGCCAGCGATCTGGTGTCTACCGTAATTTGGCTCACAGCACCGTCGTCCAGATTCGTGAATGGTATTGTGGTTCCTGTCGACGGAGGGTTTTCCGCCTTCAGTGGTGTCTGATCGGCAGAACCGGATAGACGGAAATATGTGGCTGTTTGAACTGCCAAAGAAAATTGAAAACATACTGTCGACTGACAGGATACCAGTGCAGGAATCATCGAATTCCGACCTGAAGTTTGAGTAACCGGCATAATTATTACATGAACATAGTTACCATGAATAATCACGATTATTACAACGGAAAAAAGAGGATGGAGCAAACGTGGCGGTGGTTCGGCCCGAACGATCCGGTTGAACTGTCGCACATTGCCCAGGCCGGTGCCACCGGCATCGTGAGTGCCCTGCACCATATTCCCAACGGCCAGGTATGGACCACCGTTGAAATAGAGACACACAAAGCCAGGATTGAAAAAGCAGGCCTCCGCTGGTCGGTAGTGGAAAGCGTGCCGGTGAATGAAGACATCAAAAAGCGGACCGGGAACTGGAAACAGTATATCGAACACTACAAAAAGTCGCTGATAAACCTGGCTGATTCCGGAATCAAAACCGTCTGTTACAATTTCATGCCCGTACTCGACTGGACCCGTACCGATCTTGAGTACCGCATGCCCGACGGATCCACCGCACTGCGTTACGAAAGGGCCGCCTTTGTGGCATTCGACGTTTTAATTCTCAAACGCCCGGGGTCGGTGGCAGACTACAGCGATGCCGAAATTTCGGATGCCAATGCGTGGCTGAAAAACGCCACAGAAAGCGACAAATCAAAGCTGGAGCGAAACATCATCGCAGGCCTGCCCGGTTCGGAGGAATCCTATACACTCGCTACATTCCAGAAGATACTCAACACCTATGCAGAAATTGGTACTGATGGCCTCCGGTCGAACCTGATCGGATTTCTCAGTGAAATATGTCCCGTTGCAGATGAGCATAATATCCGCCTGACCATTCACCCCGACGATCCGCCGTTTCCGCTTCTTGGCCTGCCAAGGGTCGTAAGCACACAAAAAGATGTGGAATACCTGGTGAGCAAGGTACCCAACCCCTCGAACGGTCTCTGTTTCTGCACCGGGTCGTTCGGTGTGATTGAAGAAAACGATCTTCCCGGGATGGCCCGGGACCTGGCCCCGCACATCGGTTTTGTTCACCTGCGCTCCACTGCCCGCGATGCGAAAGGTAATTTCCATGAGGCCGACCATCTTGAGGGGGATGTGGATATGTACGCCGTTGTTAAGGAGCTGCTGACCGAACAACAGAAACGCGACAAGCCGATTCCCTTCAGGCCCGATCACGGACACAAGATGCTCGACGATCTCGGGAAAAAAACCAACCCGGGTTACAGTGCAATCGGTCGCCTGCGCGGGCTGGCCGAGTTGCGCGGTCTTGAAATGGGTATTTTGCGTTCGATGCCTCCGGATTAATGAATATGACAAACATTACCGTATCTATTCCACGAACGGTGCAAAGCAGTACAGATGGGCCGGTATCACCGATCGTTCCTGTTGATCCGGCCGGTACCGGGGCCTGTTCAATACACATCAAACCGATATTATCCCAACAGGCTCCCATCTCTGCCTGTATTGAATATTAAACAGAATTCTGAGCGATATAGTCATTATACCATGAATAAAAAGCAGGTTCTCGAAACGATAGATAAATCAAAACTGGTAGCGGTGGTCAGGGTCGATCACCCTGATCAAATTGATCCCACTGTTGATGCCCTGCTGGCCGGCGGCATCCATGTTATCGAACTGACCATGACCATACCAGATGTGCTCCGGTATGTTCCGGCACTGAAATCTCGTGTCGGTTCAAAAATGGTACTCGGCATCGGTTCCGTTCTGAATGGTGATATGGCCCGGGAGGTGGTGGCCTCAGGCGCATCGTTCATAGTGAGCCCCATCCTCCGAAAAGATATAGTGGATGTGGCCCGCGAGGCGGGAGTGGCCGTATCGGTGGGGGCCTTTTCGCCCACCGAGATACAGACGGCATGGGAGTACGGAACCGATGTAGTCAAGGTATTTCCGGCCGGTGAACTGGGTCCGTCGTTCATTAAAGGTGTGAGGGCACCCATGCCGCACCTCAAATTGCTGCCCACCGGCGGCGTAAGTGAGTCGAACGCAGGTGAGTGGCTTTCGGCAGGCTGTTTTGCCCTGGGCATCGGCAACGCCCTGGTCGATATTAAAGCAATCCGCGAGGGAAACTACCAGGTACTGACCCAAAAAGCAGAGGGCCTGGTCCGGGCTGTGGCCCAATGGAAAGAATCGGTAAAACCCGGATGAAAAAAAGATTATTTAATGTGATCCGGATGGCAGAAGCCTCACACAAATGATTGACAAACCGGTAAGCAACCAAATAAACATGGAGAACCAGCAACTTTACGAACATGGATAAACTTCAGAAAAAAACAGTCACTTTTGGTGAAATCATGCTCCGCCTGGCCACCCCAGGCTACCTGCGTTTTGTGCAGACCCCACAGTTCGAAGCTACCTACGGCGGTGGCGAAGCGAATGTGGCCGTAGCGCTGGCCGGTTACGGACTAGATAGCTACTTCATCACCCGGCTTCCCAAACACGAGATTGGCGAAGCGGCCCTGCAGGCCGTTCAACGGTACGGCGTAAAAACCGGTCATGTGGTACGCGGCGGCGACCGTGTGGGCATCTATTTCCTTGAAACCGGGGCCAGCCAGCGCGCATCAAAAGTAATCTACGACCGGGCCGGCTCCTCGGTAAGTGAAATGGATGAAACCATGGTCGACTGGGATGCGGTGATGGAGGGCAGTAACTGGTTTCACTGGACCGGCATCACACCCGCCCTGGGGCCGAAACCGCAGCGGGCCCTGGTTGCGGCCTGCAAAGCGGCAAAAAAAGCTGGTGCTACCGTGAGCTGCGACCTGAATTTCCGGGCCAAATTATGGACGGAAAAGGAAGCCCAAAAGGTGATGAGACCGCTCATGGCGTATGTGGATGTCTGTATTGCCAATGAAGAGGATGCCCAGAAAAGCCTGGGTTTCCATGCAGGCAGCACCGATGTGGAGGGCGCCCACCTCGATGAGGCCGGTTACGATACACTCATCCGCGCACTAAAAAAGGAGTACGATTTCAAGGCGGTGGCCATCACCCTGCGCGAGAGCTTCTCCGCCACCCGCAACGGCTGGAGCGCCATGCTGCACGACGATGCAGGCTGCAGCGAACCGGTGCGATCGACCCGCTACGACATCACCATTGTAGACAGGGTTGGCGGCGGCGACTCCTTCGCATCCGGCCTTATTTTTGGCCTGCTTACCAAGCCCGACAGCCGCGACGCACTTGAATTCGCGGTGGCGGCATCCTGCCTCAAGCATACCATACCCGGCGACTTCAACCTCGTACGCAGCGATGAGGTCGAAAAACTGATAAAGAGCGGCGGTTCAGGCCGGGTTGAACGATAAAAAATCTTACTGCAATGACTACAAAATCAGCCAGACCGTTCATCCACGACGATTTTTTGCTTCAGACCCCTCAGGCCGTAAGGCTATACCACGAATTTGCCGCCGGCCTGCCGATTGTCGATTACCATAACCATCTGTTACCAAATCAGATAGCAGAAGACATCACCTTCAGGAATTTCACGCATATCTGGCTGGATGGCGATCATTACAAATGGCGGGCAATGCGGACCATGGGAATCGGGGAACACCTGATTACCGGCGACGCCGCCGACCGCGACAAATTCATGGCGTGGGCAATAACCGTACCCCATACGCTAAAAAACCCGCTATACCACTGGACCCACCTCGAACTGAAACGGTATTTCGGCATAGATGAGCTGCTGAACCGGGAGACAGCACCCGGAATCTGGGACCGCGTGAACGAGATGCTGCAATCGCCGGAATTTTCAACCCGGGGGCTTTTGCGGATGATGAATGTTTGTGTGGTTTGCACTACCGACGATGCCATCGACTCGCTTGAGCATCACACTGCCCTGGCTGGCGAAAACAGGGATGAGCGGGATCAGAACGATTTTGTAATGTTCCCCACATTCCGGCCCGACAATGCCATGAAAGCAGACGAACCCGGTGCCTTCCGAAACTATGTAAAGCGACTGGCTGAAGTAACGGGAACGGATATCCGGTCTTATGCCGGTTTCCTTTCCGCACTCCAAAAACGCCATGATTTCTTCGGTGAGCTTGGTTGCCGGGCATCCGATCATGGCATTGAGGAGCCGTATGCTGAAGATTACACCGGTGCTGACCTGGATGAAACGTTTCAGACTGCCATGCGGGGCAATTCTCCCGGGCCAGCGGCAGTTAAAAGGTTCAAATCGGCCCTGATGCATGAATTCGCCCTCATGGATGCGGAGAAAGGGTGGGCATTCCAAATGCATATGGGAGCCATCCGAAACAATAATAAACGGGCACTGAATCAAATCGGACCCGATTCCGGATTCGACTCAATCGGTGATTTCGAAATCGCCCGGCCACTTTCAAAATTTCTGTCGCGCCTTGATCTTGAAAGAAAACTGCCCAAAACCATTCTGTATAACCTGAATTCAGCCGACAATGAAGTGCTGGCCACGATGACCGGGAATTTTCAGGGAGAAGGGATCTCCGGGAAAATGCAGCACGGCCCCGGCTGGTGGTTCCACGACCAAAAGGAGGGTATGGAGGCGCAACTTCAGACCCTCTCCAATATGGGCCTGATGAGTCAGTTTGTTGGCATGGTAACCGACTCCCGAAGTTTCCTTTCGTTTCCCCGCCACGAGTACTACAGGAGGATACTTTGCAATATGCTCGGTACCGATATGCAGAAGGGGATTGTACCCGAAGATTACGATCTGCTGGGAGACCTCATTGTGAAAGTGTGCTATACCAACGCTTTGCAGTATTTCTCGTACTCAAGACTACCCAATGCGGCACGTGAATACCAGGCTGGTAAATAAGATGCGTATGATCACCGATCCGGAAACCCACAATAAAATTCTATTCTGATGAAAAGAAGAGCAACTCTAAACGACATTGCCATAAGGATGAACCTGACAAAGGTAAGCATATCCAAGGCACTGCGCGACCACCCGGATATCTCTGAAAGCACGAAAAAAAAGGTGAGGGAAATTGCTGAAGAAATCGGTTACCGGCCCAATCTGATAGCCCGTTCACTTACATCATCCAGAACATCAACCCTTGGTGTTGTGGTACCCAAGATCGCCCATAACTTTTTTGCACATGTTGTGGCCGGCATTCAGAAATATGCCAATGCCAGGGGTTATGAAATAGTACTTACCGTTTCCGATGAGGACGCAGAACTGGAAAAAAAGCATATTGAAGCGCTTGTATCCATGCAGGTGGATGGATTGCTTGTTTCAGTTTCCATGCAGACTAAACAGACCGACGTATATAAATGGGTTAAAGATCTGCAGATTCCTCTCGTTTTTTTTGATCGTTATATTCCGGGTTTGGATTTTAACAGTGTTGCCATCGACGACCAGCGGGCTGCAAAAGACAGTGTGGTGGAACTTATAAAAAAAGGCTGCAAAAAGATTGCCCATATTGGCGGTTATGATCATGTAATCATCGGGCAACAACGGCGTCTTGGTTATGAAGAAGCCTTGAAAAAGCAGGGAATCGATCCCGATCCCCAAATGATTGTGCTGGGTGGGTTTGGAGAGGCCGCAGGTTATAACGGCTTCAAGGAACTGATAAACCGGAAGGTGGAAATGGATGCATTGTTTGCTGTCACCTTTCCTGTAGCCCTCGGGGCTTATGTTGCAATGAGAGAAATCGATTCAACACTGATTGACAAAATTACAGTACTGGCATTCGGAGATAGTGGAATCCGGGGTATCGTTCCTTATCCCCAATATTATGTAGACCAGCCGGGTATGGAAATCGGTCAGATGGCAACGGAAATGTTGTTAAAAGAAATCAATGGAGAAATGAAACCGGTGGGCCATCTGGAGTATATTCCGACCCGTTTTGTTAAGACAGGATGGGATTTTCCACTACTGGATTTTTGAGATCGAGAGAGAGTGTGTGTGACCAGTCCGGCCATTTCCGTACCCCGTTATTGTACTTCTTGCCGGGTAATTAATAACCGAAAAGGCCGATTTATTTTTTGTTTATCTGTACAGACCATTATATTAGTAACCGATTAAGTAAATCAATTTAACCTGTTTTGCACCGCCTGTATATCTGTCAGATTATCAGACGGGCCAGCCATCAGGATTAACCCATATCGTGACTGCTCAGGAAATGACCCTTTGTAAATATTTAACAATTTGTATGCCGGTGATCCCGGTACTTGCCATCGCACTTATTGCAATTGGCTGCGCCAATAAAAATAATGAATCACTCCAAAAGGAGCAGGTGGGCTTAATGACACTCAACCCGGGGCATTTTCATGCAGCCCTGGTTCAAAAGAATCCGATTGAAGTGCTGGGTGAAACGGTGCATATCTATGCCCCGGAAGGCCCCGATCTCGATCTGCACATGTCGCGTATCGAAGGTTTTAACAACCGTTCAGAAAACCCCACAAACTGGGAATCCCGCATCTATACCGGTCCTGATTACGTGGAGCGCATGCTCGAAGAAAGACCGGGCAATGTAATGGTTACAGCCGGGAACAATCGTTTGAAAACCAGCTATATCCAACGCGCGGTGAGCAACGGAATTAATGTGCTCTCTGATAAGCCTATGGCCATCGACACCGGAGGCTGGCAGCTTCTCAGGGAAGCTTTTAGCCAGGCAGAGCAAAACAATGTTCTGCTCTACGATATCATGACCGAGCGGCGTGAGGTCACTTCAGGTGTGCTTCGCAGACTGATGCAAGAGAAGGAGCTTTTCGGTGAGCTTGCCGCAGGTACTGTGGAAGAACCTGCAATATTCAAGGAGAGCATCCATCATCTTTTTAAATATGTGGCAGGATCACCGCTGAAGCGCCCGCCCTGGTATTTTGATGTAAGCCAGCAGGGCGAAGGGATTGTTGATGTAACCGTACACCTTGTAGATCTGTCGATGTGGGTGGCTTTCCCTGAGCAGATTGTACGTCATACAGAAGACGTAACACTGCTGGATGCCCGCCGCTGGCCAACAACAGTAACCCGCGGGCAGTTCGAACGGATTACCGGAGAACCGGAATTTCCGGAGTACCTGGCGGATCAACTCGATGAGCAAGGAAGCCTGCCCTTATATAGTAACGGTGAGATCGATTACATGCTGAACGGACATCATGTAAGGGTAAGGGTACAATGGGACTATCAGGCCCCCGAAGGCGGTAATGACAGCCATTTTACCATCATTCGCGGAACACGGTCCAACCTGGTCGTGCGGCAGGGTAAGGAGCAGAATTACAAGGCCACCGTATACGTGGAACCGGCTAACGGTGTAACCAGGCAGGACCTTGAACCAGCCCTTGCTTCTGTCATTCAGCGTTTGCAGCAGCAATATCCCGGCGCCGGCTTTGCCGATTCTCCTTATGGCCTGGAATTGCAGATTCCCGATGAATTTCATTTTGGCCATGAAGCGCATTTCGGGATGGTGGCCCAATCATTTTTTGAATATCTGTCAAGGGGCGCACTGCCGGAATGGGAAGTGCCCAATATGATCACTAAATACTACATAACCACCCACGCAAGGGAAATGGCGCTCAGGAATTCAGAAAAATAAAATTCAAACAATTTGATATAGCCTCATAAGAATAAATTTTTAACGGAGATTAAGTTATGGCAAAGGCAAATGTAAGTCGCCGGGATTTCATCAAAAAATCAGCATTAGTTGGAGCGGCAGTAGGTCTGGCCGGACCCTTCAGCCTCACACGTGCGGCGGGAAGCCCCAATGATCAGGTAACTGTAGCGATAATGGCAGGCAGAGTGAACCCTGGTCTGTTTGTACCGCACTGTTGTTTAAGTAGATGGCATATATAATATGCTTTCTTTTTCAAGAGAAGATAAAATGAGCCTTCAATTCTTCAGATTCGCGTTGATATTGATGTTTATATTTCATCAGAACGCATTATTTAATTTGTCTGCTGCCGGTGATTTGCCGGTAGAACGAAAGAACTTCCAGGTAATCATCAATGGCATGGAAACCGATTTGTATGTTTTGGAAAACAGCAATGGAATGAAAATTGCCATCACAAACTACGGTGGACGCATTGTGAGCTGGCTGGAGCCGCAGTACTTCCCCGATGCGCCCAATCAATCACATTTTCCATCCACACGGCTGGATACCGGTACTTTTTTCCATAGCACATCAATCTATAGATTTAAAACAGACTTATCTGCATATGGGGCTTGCAACATCTGAAACACCACAAGTAATGAAACACAGGCTTTAATCAAAATGCGGATTAAATTACGACAGCATGAGAAGTGGCAATTTTATGAAATCTGTTTTTTTTGTAATCGGATTGAGTTTTTTGATGTTTGTGAACTCAGTGCAGCCCTTATACGCCGGCACGATACGTATTCAGGTGGATGCCGGGGCATATGACCGCCAGCACACGATAGTTCAGTTTCAACTTCCGGTTGACCTGGATCCGGGAACGTATATCCTGATACGCGATGATGGAACAGAAACACCACTTCAGGTCGATCATCAAAACCGCGGCTGGTTTATTCTGGATGCCCTGGCAGCGGGCTCATCTGCCTGGTATGATTTGAGTAAAACATCCCGTATTTCGCACGAATCAGCACATGAAACGACAATACAAACGGGTACTCCAGGGCACAGCGGAGTGAGCATCCAGATGGATTCGGCAGTTCTCACACTTTCA
>RECM01000110.1 GCA_007694035.1 Balneolaceae bacterium | reverse complement strand
AGAAAAAGCAGCACGCCATATATGAGTACTGCACCAATCAGATAGACTGAAAATTCGGCGAGAATAACACCAGCTTCGGCCGAGAATATGGCTTCGAACACTGTATCGTAATGATGATCGCCTGTAGCACGCAGTTCCTCCACTGCATCCATCGATTGCCTGATAAGCACAGGAATCCAGACCAGAAAAATATTGGATACAGTAAGAAACAGTGTGCCGAGAATGATCGACCACTTGTATCTGACAAAAAAGTGATTGAGTTTAAATAGTTCGCGCACTTGCGATTACTACGTGTTATTTATCGCCCGGTTATTTACTTACGGGGTATTTTTCAAGCCACCGTTCAGCAAGTTTAAAGCCCGACAAATATGCCGCCTCCACTCCTTCAGCACCAGCCTCACCGAAATAGTCTCCAATCAGGGCAGCCGGTGCGGGATGGTTTTCGGATTCAACAAAATAGCCGGACATTACGTTTCTTGGGTTCCTGTATTTCCAGAAATGCAGCTGGCTCCAGACAGGTTTACCAGTGTCCATACCTGTAACCTCACTGAGAGCGCCAAGTAAAGACCTTGTAATTGAGACCTCTTCAGATTTGATGTTTGCCGAAGCAAATGCCGCACTTGATTGCACTACGATAATTGTATTGCCGTTGTTACCTCGCTTGCTCACTTCGTTGCTTATCCATCGTACAGATTTGTGGTTGCACCTTATGGCTTTCCATTCCGGGGCCGGCTGGTTGCCCAGGTTCACCATAAGCGAGTGGCAGGGTTGATAACTGATGGAGTCGATATCGCGGATAATACGTTTGAACGGAGTTTCATCCTGCGTGTTTTCAATGAGCCCGTAGGCCTGGGGCGCCGGCGTGGCAACAATTACGGCATCAACCTCCATCACACTGAAATCGGCAAAATTTATCATCCAGTTGCGCTTTCTACGCACCGTATCGCCCATGAAAGTAAAGCCGTTCACTTTGGTGTTCAGCCTGGTATCAACCCAGCGTGAGAGGTACTTACCTATCTGGTTCATGCCATCTACGGCAAAATAGTGGGGCTCAACGGGTATGTCGGGGTGCTTTTCAAGGGTCATCTCACCAGTAAAATAGGGGAAATGATCTGCCCATACGTCTGCAATCCCCTTTTCGCGGAGCTCATCAACGAACTGCCTGAATTCTTCACTTCTGGCTGTAAAGCAGGGTGTACCATGGTCAATTTTAATATCCAGCTGGTCGCCTGCATAACGTGTGGCCATTCGACCTCCGAATCCATTGCTTTTGTCGAATATTATTACTTCGTGGCCGGCCAGGGCCAGTTTGCGAGCGGCGGTAAGCCCCGCAATTCCCGCTCCAATAACACCAATAATCATTACTTATGTCTGTTTAACTCGTTCGCGTTTATGTTGAAAAAATCCGCACCCTGGGAGAACAGGCCTTTTTACTGATCAGTGCAGGCCAGTAGGCCACTACATCGCTTGCCCTTGGCCGGCCGCCGGCAAAACCGGTAACGGACGAAGGCCCGGTTAATATAAGGGGAGCTATCTCCATTCCCAGCCTGTTCAAATCATCTTTATTTTTACCGCGGGCCGAAAACCGCAGCTGTATTTCATTGTATTCCCTGTTCAGATCGGCATCGGTGATTTCCTGCTCGCTGCAGCCGCTGAAACCGATATACTCACAGCGTATCTCGTCTGTTTTCAGACCCAGTCTTTCGGCTCTTTTCTTTAATATCTCTCCGCCAAGAACAGCTTTTTTCAGTGCATCGGGCCATGAGTAGACCAGGGAAGACGACATTTTGTACCCGTCGTTATAGCTTGCCGAAACCTTGAAAAACGGTGTGTCGGGTTTTCCCTTAATGTTCATTACACGTACACGGTTAACCCCGTCATCTTCTAACCGCACGGATGTGAAATCTGCCACACAGTCCGGTGTGATGTATTCGGCCGGATCGCCAATTTCGTATAAAAGCTGTTCTTTAACCGTCATCAGATTTACCAGGCCGCCGGTATTCTCATGCTTGGTAACCACAAAAGATCCGTCGGGGAATGCTTCCACTATGGGAAAGCCGATACCGGCAAAATCATCGACTGTGTGCCAGTCGGTGAAGTTTCCTCCGGAGCTCTGCGCACCGCACTCCAGAATGTGGCCCGCAATGGTGCCGCTGGCCATTTTGTCGAAATCATCGAACGACCAGCCAAATTCATGAATCATGGGTGCAAGGCACAGACCGGTATCGGTTACACGTCCCGTAATGACCACGTCGGCACCTTTCTTCAAAGCTTCAACCATGGGCCGCGCACCGAAATAGACATTCGCACTGAGCAGACTGCCCCGGATTTCGGTTACAGGCCGCCCATCGTCCATATTGTGGAGCATATGACCTTCGTCGTTCAGGCTTTCTATCTGATCAAGGATGTCGTCTCCATCAACGACTGCGATATTCAGGCCTGTTATGCCGAGTCCGGCCGCTACTTCAAGCAGGGCATCCTTGCATGCTTCAGGATTCACACCGCCGGCATTGGTGAGAATCTTGATTCCTTTTTCCCGGATATCGGGCAGTATTTCTCGAAATACCTCAACAAAATCCCTGGCATAGCCGTGTGCAGGATTCCTCATTTTCTGCTTTTGCATGATCGACATGGTCACCTCGGCGAGGTAATCCATCATAAGGTAGTCGATGGACCCCTTTCTGACCTGATTGACGGGCGCCAGGGGCAGATCGCCCCAAAAGCCCTGACCGGAAGCTATTCTGACAGTTGATTTCAAATGTATTCCCAATATTTTTTATATCAGTCCGAATTTAACAAACATCCCAAAAGAAAACGCATTAGATTCACAACGATATCAGTATATCCAAACTCGGATTTTTTTGGTTATATTGTTCTCTTTGCACGACTTCCATTAGTATTCAGAAAAAACAGTCTTAATTATTTCAATGCCAGACGAAAACAAGTTGGAACTGGTTCTGCCCGACGGCTCAAAAAGAATTGTAAACACAGGAACTACAGGTTATCAGGTTGCCGAATCCATCTCTCCGCGACTGGCCCGTGAAGCCCTATCGGTTACTCTGAACAATGAAATTCTCGACCTGAACCGCGAATTGCCCGCAAGCGGCAGCTTTAAAATCAACACCTGGGACGATGAAGACGGCAAATATGCATTCTGGCATTCGTCTGCCCACCTGCTGGCCGAGGCCGCACAGGAACTTTACCCCGATGTACGGTTCGGAATCGGCCCCGCCATTGCAACAGGCTTCTACTATGATATGGACTTTGGCGACCGGCGCATTACTCCCGAAGACATGCAGCGTATTGAAGAGAAAATGACAGAACTGGCCCGGGCCAAAGCAGAATTTACGCGGGTCGAGATATCCAAAGACGAGGCAATCACCTATTTCAGGGAAAAGAACGATCCATATAAACTCGATCTGCTCAAAGATCTGGAAGACGGTACCATCACCCTGTATAAACAGGGGAATTTCACTGATCTTTGCCGCGGGCCCCACATACCAAATACCGACCGGGTAAAAGCAATCAAGCTGATGAGTCTCGCGGGTGCATACTGGCGCGGCGATTCCGACAGCAAGCAGCTTACACGGATTTACGGCGTCTCTTTCCCGAAAAAATCGATGCTCGATGAGTACCTGGCGCTTCTTGAGGAAGCCAAAAAGCGCGATCATAAAAAGCTCGGTAAAGAACTCGGTATCTACATGATCGACAGCATGATCGGTACCGGCCTGCCCGTATGGCTCCCCAACGGAACCATACTGCGCCGCACCCTCGAAGCCTTCCTGCGCGACGAACAGGTTGACAGAGGGTACCAGGAAGTGATCACGCCACATATCGGGAATCTCTCTTTATATAAGACATCAGGCCATTATCCCTATTATGCCGATTCGCAGTACGATCCGATCAAGGTCGACGACGAAGAGTATCTGCTGAAACCCATGAACTGCCCGCATCACCACAGGATCTATTCAAACAAGATGCACAGCTACAGGGACCTGCCTGTACGGTTGTCTGAATTTGGTACCGTTTACCGCTATGAGCAGTCAGGCGAGCTTACGGGGCTGACCCGGGTAAGAGGTTTTACCCAGGACGACGCCCACATTTACTGCACCCAGGATCAGCTCAAAGATGAGATCAAAAACTGTATTGAACTCACCCAGCTCGTCTTCAGCACGTTCGATATGCCGGTCGATATCCGTCTCTCCTACCGTGACGATGATGAGACCAAATTTGGCGGTGATGCCGAATACTGGGAACGCGCCCAGAAAGAGATACGTGACGTTGTAGATGAAATGGGCCTTGATTACACCGTTGCTCATGGCGAGGCCAGTTTCTATGGCCCCAAAATCGACTTCATCATTCGCGATGCCATTGGCCGGAAGTGGCAGCTCGGTACGGTTCAGGTCGACTATGTAATGCCCGAACGGTTTGATCTTACCTACGTGGGTGCCGACAATCAGAAGCACCGGCCTGTAATCATTCACAGGGCTCCCTTTGGATCGATGGAACGGTTTGTAAGTATACTTATCGAACATTTTGCCGGGAATTTCCCGCTCTGGCTCAGTCCTGTTCAGGCGGTTCTCATCCCGGTTTCCGATGCCTTTAACGCATTGTGTGAAGATTATCTCAAAGCGTTAAAAAAAGAAGGCATGCGTGTTGAAATTAATGACCGAAGTGAGCAAATTGGAGCCAAAATCCGTGAGGCGGAGACATCCAAGGTCCCCTATATGCTCATTGTGGGTGACAAGGAGAAACAGAACAGGTCTGTTTCCGTTAGAAAACACAGAAAGGGTGATATTGGCCAGTTCGCACTTACCGATTTAATCAATCGTCTTAAAGACGAAATAAACAACAAAGTACTACCCGATAACTAAACAATTGGAGTCTATCTATCGCAAAGTTTTATAAACCTGTACGAGACGAAAACAGGGAGCGGATCAACGAAGAAATCACCGCTCTCAAAATCCGGTTAATTAAACCTGATAATGAACACGTCATAGTTTCCCGCGACGAGGCATTGCGTATTGCCGAAACCAGCAATCTGGATCTGGTTGAGGTTGCCCCTAATGCGGCACCTCCCGTATGCCGGATAATGGACTACGGGAAGTTTCAGTTTGAGAAGAGAAAAAAGGAAAAAGAGGCTAAAAAGAAACAGCATGTGATCTCTATCAAGGAACTGCGTTTCAGGCCACATACCGACGACCACGACTACGATTTCAAAAGCCGTCATGCCCGCAAATTCCTGGGAGAGGGAAACAAGGTAAAAGCCACGGTACAGTTTCGCGGACGCGATATCATATACAGCGACAAGGGCCGCGAACTCCTTGACCGCTTTGCAAATGATCTGAGCGATGTGAGCAAGATCGAATCGACCGCCACTCTCGAAGGCAAGCGGATGTCAATGATCCTGACCCCTGCCAAGTCGTAAAGAATAATTGAGTCATAGTTCATTTTGTCTTATATTTCCTGCTTCCGCGAAAAAATGTTAACGCATAGTTTTTTGTTATGCCCAAGATGAAAACCAACAGTGGTGCTAAGAAACGTTTCCGCTTTACCGCCAGTGGTAAAGTTAAGCGCAAGAAAGCTTTCCACAGTCACATTCTCACCAAAAAAAGCCCGAAGCGGAAACGCAATCTGAGAACGGCCACACTCGTGCACCCCACGAACATGACTGCTATCAGGGAGCTGTTACCTAACGGATAATTTTAACACTCTAAAAGACCAGAAAAATGCCACGTTCCTCAAATAATGTGGCTTCCCGTCGCCGTCGCAAAAAGATTTTAAATGAAGCGAAAGGCTACTGGGGTTCCAGAAGCAAGGTCTACAGCGTCGCAAAAAACGCTGTCGAGAAAGCTCTTCAATACCAGTACCGCGACAGGAAAGCCAGAAAACGCGAATTCAGAAAACTCTGGATAATCCGGATCAATGCCGGGGCAAGACTCAACGAAGTATCCTACTCCCAGCTGATGGGGGCCATGAAAACCAAAAACATGGAGATCAACCGGAAAGTTCTTGCCGACCTGGCCGTTCATGAACCGGATACGTTCGCGGCTATTGTTAAACAGGCCGTTAACTAGTATCGCAATTGCTCGTTAAGCCGGCAGTAATCTAATCTACTGCCGGCTTTTTTTTTACAACCGATTTATAGCAGTATGGGCACTGAACAGATTTTAAAGGAAATCCGGGAATTTCCGATAACCACCCCGGCCGAAATTGAAGAGTTCAGACTTTCCTTTTTATCAAAAAAAGGAAAAGTCGCGACCCTTTTTGCCGGAATGGGCAAACTACCACCAGAGCAGCGGGCCGACTTCGGCAAGCAGGCAAACGAAGTAAAACAGGTGGCACAGCAGAAATTTGAGTCAGCACGGGACGCTATTGAACAGGGCAAATCTGCTTTCGCATCAGTCCGCGACGACATCTCCCTACAGGCACCACGGCAGCAGCTCGGGTCGCTGCACCCGCTAACACAGACCCTTGATGAGATCAAAAATGTATTCTTCCGCCTGGGGTTTTCCATCGCTTTCGGCCCGGAACTGGAAGACGATTTTCACAATTTTTCGGCACTAAATTTCCCGCCCGAACATCCGGCCCGGGATATGCAGGATACGTTCTATGTGCGGAAGGATGATGAAGATCCCCGGAAAGACCTGCTGCTCAGAACACATACCTCGCCTGTACAGATCCGTAAAATGCTGGAACAGAAGCCCCCGGTACGTTCAATAATGCCGGGCCGGGTATACCGTAATGAAGCGGTCACAGCAAAATCCTACTTCCTGTTCCATCAGGTAGAAGCGCTGTATGTCGATAAAAATGTAACATTTGCCGAACTAAAAGATACGCTGATTATCCTGGCCGAAATGATTTTTGAGAAGGAGTTGAAATACAGGATGCGTCCCTCCTTTTTCCCTTTTACCGAACCCAGCCTGGAAATGGACATCTGGAACCCGGTAAAAAATCAGTGGCTCGAAATTCTCGGGGCCGGTATGGTGCATCCCAATGTACTGCGATCGGTTAACCTCGACCCCGAGGAATACACCGGCTTTGCGCTTGGCATGGGTATAGAACGCATTGCCAAACTACGCTACGAAATCGGCGACATCCGAACATTTTATGAAAATGATGTACGGTTCCTCGACCAATTTGTTTAACCTTTGCGATTGTATTATTACGGTTTATGAAAATTTCCTACAACTGGCTCAAAGAGTATATCGACACTGACTTAACAGCTGAACAAGTCGCAGACATACTTACACTTACAGGACTTGAAGTAGAAGAAATCGAGCATATTGGCAGCAGCTTTAACGGCATCGTGGTGGGAGAAGTACTAGCTGTGAGACCGCATGAGAATGCTGACCGCCTAACTGTGTGTACCGTAAATGCGGGCACGGGAACCGATCTGCAGATTATCTGCGGGGCACCAAATGTAAGGGCCAGCCAAAAAGTAGCTGTAGCGATGGTCGGTTCTGTTTTACCCCTCAAACTTGAGGACGGCAGTAACCTGGTTATCAAAAAAGCCAAAATCCGTGGCGTGGCATCAGAAGGCATGATCTGCGCAGAAGATGAGCTCGGCCTTGGCGATGATCACTCCGGCATTATGGTACTGCCTGCTGATATTGAACCGGGAACACCCTTCAGCCAGATCCACAGCAGTTATGAAGACTATGTATTTGAAATCGGTCTCACCCCAAACCGGCCCGATGCGAGCTGCCATATCGGGGTAGCCCGGGATTTGGCTGCCGTGACCGGTCAACCGCTTAAACTGCCCGCAAATCCATCCGCTGCACATAAATCCACTATCGACGACCGCATCGATATCCGTATCGAAAACCCTGACAAATGTTATCGCTATGTCGGCATGATGGTAGAGAATGTGACCATTGGTCCGTCGCCCGAGTGGCTTCATAACCGGCTCAAAGCCATCGGTTTGCGCCCCATCAATAACGTGGTCGACGTTACCAACTATGTGATGTATGAGTTCGGCCAGCCTTTGCACGCATTCGATTACCAGCTGATTTCAGGAAAAACCATCATTGTTAAAGACTATGACCGAGAGATTCCGTTCACCACTCTCGACGATATTGAACGCACGGTTCCGGCTGGTGCTATTTTCATCTGTGATGGTGAGAAACCGGTTGCCATTGGCGGGGTAATGGGTGGTTTAAACTCCGAAATAGCCGATACAACTAAAACGGTATTCATCGAGAGTGCCAGCTTCAACCCTGTTAATGTCCGCAAAACTTCTAAAACACTTGCCTTACAGACCGAATCATCCTACCGGTTTGAGCGGGGGGTCGATCCCAACATAACAAGAATGGCGGCTGCCAGGTGTGCCGATTTGATTGCAGAGACCGCCGGTGGAACCATCGTTGAGGGTACTACCGACGTATACCCGGAAGTTGTGAAACCTGCTCCGGTAAATCTCCGGCCAGCTTTTCTGAAACGGATTCTTGGAACCGAGATCGAAATTAACACTGTAACTGCCATTCTTGAGAGACTGGGCTTTCAACCGCAAAACAAGGGATCTGTGATTGAGTGCCTTGTACCGACCTTCCGGCCTGATGTAACCATGGAGATAGACCTGGTCGAGGAAGTAGCCCGTATCTACAACTACAACAACATCCCCACAACCGGACGGATCGCATTTTCAAAGCCCTCTCTGCTTCCCAAAGAGGAGACGTTCCAGATGCTGCTCCGCGATACGGCAAAGGCCATGGGATTTCAGGAAATCTACACGAATTCCCTGCTTCCCGATCAGATAGCCGGCATAATGCCGGAAAACGAGCATCTTCTTTTTACGCTTAACCCCATATCCAAAGACCAGTCGCTACTAAGGCCGACACTTGGTTACGGATTTCTGAAGACCGTTGCCTACAACTTTAATCGACTGGCCGAAGGAATGCGCCTGTTTGAACTGGGAAACACATTTTCGGCAACCGACAACGGTACCTACCACAAAGGTATTCAGGAGGAAGCAGTTCTGTTGCTGGGTGTTGCCGGCCAACGGTCACGTGAGCACTGGACATCGCCTGCTGTCGATTATACGGTACACGACCTGAAGGCAGCGTTCGATGCCCTGGCGCGCAAACTGCGGCTTCAATTTGACCAGGAAGTGTCAGATAACCTGATCAGGTACACCTGCTCGGGCATAAATGTGGGTCATATTATTGTCAAAAAAACGGACGACCTGAAAAAGATGGATATCACCCGGCCGGTATTCTACGGCGAGCTTTTTGTATCGGCTCTGCAGAACCTTTACTACAATAATGAAGCCCTCACTTACAAACCGGTACCCAAATATCCGCCCTTCGATTTCGACTTTGCCATAATTGTAAACAAAGCAGTGGCAGCCGGCGACCTTGAACGTGTAACCCGCAAAGAAGCCGGGCCCCTGCTCAGCAACCTGGATGTATTTGATATTTTTGAAGGTAAGCCTTTACAGGACAATGAGAAAAGCGTCGCTTTCAGGCTGCGATTTATTGATGATGATAAAACATTGACTATCAAAGATGTACAAGCTATTATTGAAAAAATTCTTGGCAAGCTTGAGAAACAGTATCAAGCGAAGCTGAGATCCCAATAATCCGGTTATCATGGCAGATAACAAACACCCATCATATATCGAAATGGAACAGACCCTTGTAAAAATTCACAGGGAACTGAACAAACTGCGGGCGAGGTGCGAACAGCTCCACGGGCAGAATGAGAAAATGCGAAGTGAGCTCACCGATCTGAAAAGCCGTGGCAAAAGTTTTTTTGACGGGATGACCGAAAAAGACCGCATGGCCTGCAAACAGCAAATCAGCAATCTTATAAGCCGGATTGACACCTATCTACCTGAATGATTATGAAACCGATAAAAGTCAGCATTCTGGGCCGTCAGTATCCGTTGCGGGTTAACGAAGCGGATGTTGACATGATGCACGAAATAGCAGCCTATGTAGATGAGCGCTTCCGCACATTCAAGAAGGAGCTCATAAACCAGAACGACACCACCATTATGGTGCTTGCCTGCCTGAGTATTGCCGAAGATTACTTTACAGCAAAAAACCAGCTCAACGGGGCTGAGACATCCGATAAAGCACTTCCGGAGATAAATTCATCACTAATTCAACTTTTAGCTGAAATTAAATCACTAAATCACGATATTACATAGAGCCATTAAGGCTATTTAGTCGATCTTTAAAATACTACCGGTGAGGCAGATTTATCGGGCATAGCATGAACGATAACTATAAGAAAGGGAGCTCACCTTTAGTTGGCAATAACATGCCTCAATCCTTTGGATTAGTGGACGTTAGACCCAGTTAAGCGGGTTCCCACCGTGTTTAGATACGGTTCTTTGCTAGCCCCTGCTTTACCGGTTTTTTTTCCGAACCGGCCGGGTAACCGGCCTTTTTTATATACATGGCAAAACAGATAAACATTCTTTTTATCGGCGATATCGTCGGTGAACCAGGCCTCGGAATCGTCGAAACGCTGCTCCCATCACTCCGAAGTAAATACAAGGCCGATTTTATTATTGCCAATGGCGAAAATTCCCACGAAGGCATGGGGCTTAACGAAGAGATTGTTAAAAATCTGTATTCTCTCGGGGTAGATGTTATTACCGGTGGTAATCACAGCTTTGCCAAGTGGAAGATCTATCCCTACATGAAAACCGATCCGAACCTTCTCAGGCCCATGAACTACCCTAAAGGTGCCCACGGATTCGGTTATGGTATTTACCCCGTGAATGGTACAGCACACAAAATCGGGGTGCTTAATCTGCAGGGTAGAACCTTCATGCAGGCAATCGACGATCCATTTCGTACGGCTGAGTGGGTTATTGATAAAATCAGGGAGGAGACCAATATCATTTTCGTGGATTTCCATGCCGAAGCCACAGCCGAGAAAATGGCATTCGGCTGGCACGTTGACGGGCTGGTATCAGCCGTGGTTGGAACCCATACCCATATACCCACAAACGATGCCCGCATTCTGCCCAAAGGTACCGGTTACATTACCGATTCGGGTATGACCGGCTCATATAATTCGGTAATCGGTATGGAAAAGGATGTGGCCATTAAGCGCTTCCTTCTGGGCACGCCCCATAAATACAGTGTGGCCAACGGCGACAACAAGTTTTCTGGTGTTCTCGTAACCATTGATACGGAAACGGCAAACTGTACCAATATTGAACCTGTAATTTTTCCGGCATTCAGAAAATCAAAAGATTGATGGATACCCTTCTGCAGGCTGTAAACCTGATTAAAGATTACAAATCAAAAGACGGCATATCGACCCTAAGGGTGCTCGACGGGGTCGACATTAGCATCACCCGGGGAAGTATTGTATCCATTACCGGGGCAAGTGGTTCGGGCAAAAGCACGCTGCTGCACATACTTGGTGGGCTCGACCGGCCAACAATCGGGGATGTACTGTTCAGGCAAACCAACCTGAACGACCTCAGCGATGACAATCTGGCCGGATTCAGGAATAAAAATCTGGGATTCATCTTTCAGTTCCACCATCTTCTTCCCGAGTTTACAGCCATCGAAAATGTGATGATGCCCGGTCTTATCGGCGGGGGCAGCCTGGATGAACTCAGGGGTAAAGCACTCGAACTTCTCAGAAAATTCAGCCTTGACAACAGGCAGGACCACCGTCCTTCAGAACTGTCGGGTGGCGAACAACAGCGGGTTGCCGCCGCGCGTGCACTTATGAACGATCCCGATCTAATTCTTGCCGATGAACCTACCGGTAACCTGGATGACAAAAATACCGAAGGTATGCTCGATCTGCTCTTTTCACTTCGCGATCAGGATGGGATGACTCTCGTAATGGTGACACACGACCTGAAAATCGCCGACCGCTGCGACGAGCAGTTTGTGCTTCACAAAGGGCAACTGCGTTCCAATGAATAGAGTTAGAAGGAACCGGCCAACCCGTTCGCAGAATTACAGGCAGCCAGCCCACTTTACACCTTGTAAAACCGATTACTGTTGCAACAGGACTAAAACAGTGATAAATTTAGAACTTTTGTAATTAACAGCACGACAATTTTTTAAACTGAATGACAAACAAGCCAAAATCAAAACAGAGCCAGCCCGTCGACAGCGATGCGCTAATTACTTATTACGCCATTGTAAGTATCTGGGTCAAAAATAATGTTGCCCTTGTTATCGGAGCAACCGTTGGAGTGATTGCCCTTATTGCGATCGGTATTTTCATGTACACAACATCACTGGCCAATGAACGGGCGGCCGAAGAGCTGCTTGGCTTTGCAGAGATCAAATTCAGTGCAGGCGAATATGAAGCCGCATTGTTTGGCGATGATCAGACTTTTACAGCCGGATTTGCTGATATAATAGCGACCTACCCACGTACTAAAGCAGCCAATATGGCCCGGTACTATGCCGCTGTTAGTGAATTCAACCTCGACAATTACGAATCTGCACTGCTCTATATTCGTGATTTTAATCCACCGGCCGGAATTATGGGCGTTGGCCCGATAACACTTCACGGTTCAATCCTGATGAGTCTCGAACGCTACAGCGATGCTGTTCCTGTGTTCAAAAAAGCCGCTGAGTGGGATGAAAACTCCTCAACCACTCCGTTCAACCTTCTGATGGCGGCTGAATCTGCCCTGCTCGCCGGCAACCACGGTCAGGCTGAAACCTTTGTGAGCCAGATCGTAACTCGTTACGAAAACAGCCCCGCAGCCACCAGGGCTCATAAACTCAGAGGCAAGCTCGCAACGATGGGTTCCTGAACAGGGCCGGTTACATACGGGCATTTCCAGGCTGATTTCTGCCTCTCTCTACATGGAGTATTAGAATTTTCTGATACAGGAACAAGGCAAATGCCATCCGGTACAAAGTATCAGTTAGCTACTATAGCACTTCGTTTCAAATGACGAAACATAATGACCTTCAATTCAAGCCCTCAATTTTGACCGGTTGAGGGCTGCTTTTTTGGCCATCTCAAGAACCGTCTAACCCACCGCCGGACTGATCAGTATTTCATCAACCACAGTACGGGCAGACAGGTTCATCAGGGCATCTGCAACCCTGGCAACATCCACAGGATCTATCAATGTTTCCAATTCACGATCCTCGCCATCCCATGAGCCGGAAGCTGTAGCACCGAGGTTGATGGCGGTTACACCCACCTCCTGCCCTGCCAGCGATTTTCTGAGCGAACGGGTATAACCCAAAAGGCCGTGTTTTGATACCGCATATGCAGGGCTACGTTCGATGCCAAACAGCGATGCGACAGAACAGATGTTGACGATCAATCCTGGCCTGTTCTGCAGTATGAATGGCAGAAACCTGTTTGTAGCGCCCACAGCCGTAAGTACGTTGGAATTGAACTGACTGGTATAGTCCTGCATGGTTGCAGACATCATATCTTTTTCGATGTACGCCCCTGCATTGTTGACGAGCACGGCGGGTTTAAAACCATCGGGCAATCGATAACGGTTCAACGCATCTACATCAGTAAGATCTGCCTGCATTATATGCGCTTCACATCCGGCATCCCTGCATCTTGCCGCGATTTGTTCAAGTGCGGCTGCATTCCGCCCGGTCAATAAAAGCGGGTTTTTCCTCACTTTTGCGAAATACAGTGCCATTGCAGCACCGATCCCCCGGCTGGCTCCGGTAATAATGATTCCGGCTTCGGGTGAAATCATTGATCAGCGTACCCCGAGAAATTTATGTGTCTGAAGACTGATGCCCCAACCGGGATTGTTTTTCACATAATCGACAATCAGGGGCATCGATTCCGGCGTATCCCACTCAGGCTGCAACAAAAGGATTGTGCCCTTGCGGCATTTTGCGGCCTCCTGCCCGGCCCAGGCAAGGTCTTTTTTTGTAAGCACCACCACTTTCAGCTCATCCACACAGGCGTAAATTTCATCCACCGGTTTTTTGAAACGCTTGGGGGAAAGGGTCACCCAATCCAGATGTCCGCTAACCGGCGATGATCCGCTGGTTTCGATATGAACAGACATCCCTGCATTTTTCAGGGCAAGCGACAGCGGCTCAAGATCGTGCATCAGGGGTTCCCCGCCCGTGATTACCACAAAAGGCGCACCGGAGCTTCTCGCGGCCTCTACAAGGTCACCAACCGCGATAAGCGGATGTTTCTCTGCGTCCCAGCTGTCTTTCACATCGCACCACCAGCATTTCACATCACACCCACCTGTACGGATGAAATAAGCCGCTTTACCGGTGTGGTATCCCTCGCCCTGGATGGTGTAGAAATGTTCCATCACTGGGTATTCCACAAGCAGGATATCCTGGTCAAGTACTGATGCTTCAGAACTTTTTTTATTTTCCGGATGATGCACGATTTTTACAGATTTTTATCGGTGAATTCGACCCAGCTGTCGGGCGTTTCCCATACTGTAACGGTAAGCTCGATACCGGCAGGTATACGTTTACGGGTCTCTTCATGAATGAATTCAGCAATGCGTTCGGCTGATGTTGCGACCGGAAGAATATCATTGAGTACGGCATGGTCAAAACCACCCTTCTCCACATCCTTGCCTGCCCACTTCAGTTCCTGGAAATCACAAACCATGTCGGGGGAAGCCAGGTATTTTGATGGGTTCAGCTTGTGTGACCGGGCCGTTACACGAACCCGGTAGGTATGCCCGTGCATGCGCCCGCATTTTCCGTTATAGCCCTCAATAAAATGGGCCGAATCGAATTTGAATTCCGTATTTAATGTCCAGGTAGGCATTCCGGTTAGCAAAGTTAAAGCCTTAATGATTAACTGTGAAAGATACGAAATATCATCTTAACCTTAATTCCCGATTTGACCGTAATCATTAGTGCAGCAAAGCCCCATCATCGTGAGCGCAGCAAAAGGTAGTTATGATATTGCCGGGGGCACATATGGAGGCTTTTTGGGAAAGCCTCCACATGCTTCGACTTCAGCCTCTTCGCTGAAGCGAATCGGCTTGCGCTCAGCTTGACGGTTTATACCGGAAGCCGGGTATGGTTAATTGGCCGCGGTTGTTGCCTCCGGCTGATTTTCTCCTTTACGAGGCAGGCGCTCGTCGAGCATGGCCGTATGATACACAAATGAGGCCACTATGATGGCGGTCCGCTGAAGGTCCTGCTCAACCAGGCGTTCGTATACATCCTGATTGGAGTGATGGGTCATTGTAAAGTACTCAAGGCGGTCCTGGATGAACTGGAAGCCCGGGAGTCCAATTCGGTCATAGGATTGGTGATCTGTACCGCCGGTATTGGAAAAGGTTACGGTATTGGCACTCCAGTCGGAAAATGGCCGTAACCACTCCCTGAACAGCGGTCTGAGAGCTTCGTTTTGCTGCAGGTAAATGCCCCGGACCTGACCAGAACCATTGTCGATATTGTAATAGGCCGACAGGTTCTCATAATCGTCTTTTCTGACAACCGTTCCACCCGGGCCTGACTCGCCAAAAAATTCAGTTACATATTCCCTCGACCCGTGCAGGCCCTGTTCTTCACCACTCCAGAGGGCAACACGGATTGTTCTGCGGGGCTGCACGCCAATCGCTTTAAGAATTCTCACGGCCTCAATCATAACGGCTGATCCTGCGGCGTTATCTGTTGCCCCGGTTCCGGTGTGCCATGAATCCAGATGTGCCCCAAGCATTACGATTTCATCTTTCAAATCGGGGTCGGTTCCGGGTATTTCGGCGATAGTATTATAACCGTACAGGTCATCTGTCTGAAATTCAACCTGCAAATCCATCTCAAGTGTTACCGGGATACCCTTATCCAGAAGTCTGTATATCCGGCCGTAGTGTTCTCTGGCAAGTGAAATCTGCGGCAGAGGTTTTGGGCCGTCAAGTGAATAGGGCCTGGGCCTTTCACCCCAAGGTGTGCCCGGTTCAGCCGGCAGGGTTGCACCACTCACGGCAACCTGTCCGTACCAGCCTCTGTAGCTCTGATCCAGAATAGCCAGTGGATTCTCATCGTAAAGAAACTGCGCACGTTCATAGGCCGACTGGGCCCGCGCCAGCATGGCTGCCCCTCCACCGCCCTGCCGGGAAACCACAGGTACTTCTGTTGCATTTGCAAGCCGGAGGAGTTCCAAATCGCTAAAACGTGTTGCTATTGGATCCCATGAGGGTTCTGAAGCATAGGGTTCTTCTACCATCACAAACTTGCCTTCAAGTTTACCTCTGTATTTTTCATAGTCATCGGGCGACTCAATGCGAAGATGAACTACTTCTCCTTTAACAGGTCCGCTGTACCCCGGCGACCAGGCTTTTGGGTAGGCCAGAACAGGAAAGTAGGCATAAGGAGAGTTGGCATGCATTGCGAATTTCTTGAGCTCCCATCCGGTTCCAAACGGGCCCCATCTGTGAAGATGAACGTTTTCAAGCCCGTATTCTTCAAACAGCTTTGCGGTAAATTCATTGGCCCTCTTCATCTGGGGAGAATTGGTTAACCTGGGCCCGTAGACATCAGTGAGCCAGCTGGCAATTTCCATCACTTTTGAATGTTCAAGGCCTTGCGTCATTATCTGTTCAAATACCTCCTGATCTGCTTTCGGATTGTGCAGGGACTGGGCGAACACAATGTTCAGTGAGATCAGATAAAACAGGGAAAGGGCAATTATTTTTTTCATGGCGGGGTAGTTCTGATTCATGGACGTTAATTGGCAAATAATTTAAACCAAAAAAAATATGGCATTTGCAAAAAGATGCAATGCCGCGTACATCTTAGCGCGCCAAAGCCTGATACCCGGCAGACAGGAGTAAAAATGCGGGGTATGATGTGTCAGAATACCGGGTTCAGGCGAACCCAGAAAACAGGGGATCCAAGTATATCGGCGGCTTGCCAGGCAAGTTCAAACCTGACCACACTAAAATTTACACTCACGCCAACATCGGTCTTCACGTCGCTAAAGCGGAAATCACCGAATCCGGAAGCCGGGCTGTTGCCGGAAATTTCATTGCTGTTTACCCAGCCAAAATCGGCAAAAAGGCTGTAATAAACCCTTTTTGAGTTAAACCAGTCATCATTCCAACGCTCATGCCCCTGCCAGTTGCCCATCATCAATTCCACGTTCGACAGCAGCATTCTGTAGCCGGTGATGCTTTTGTAAGGATGTGCCCGGAGGCTGCCGACCCCGCCAAGGGCAAAACCGCGCGGAATCTCCTCACCGGTTACCGATCCTGCCCGTACCCGTGCCTTCACTGCCGACAACCGGTCAATTCTGACAATCGATCTCAATTCGGCTTCATAACGGTTATGCCTGTAATCGGTAGCAAAATTATCGAAATCGCCAAGCTGAACGAACAGATCGCCTGCCATCGATACGTTCCGGAACTGCATGAAATTATTCTGATTGTAGTTCAGGGCATATATAAAAGATTGATACCGCCCCTCGCTTATATCAGGGTTCGGCCGTACATGGCTGCGCCCGCCGAACAGGTTAAACGAGGTATTGGCAGCGAGGGAGTGATATTCATCAACTCTGAACGACACTGTATGATCGACCCATGCCGACTGCCTGAACACCATATAGGCGTTTACGCCACGCCGGTTATAGTAATCCATAAAATCATATCCGGAGAAGAATGAAAACAGGCTGTTTTCGGTGAGCCCCAGCCTCCACTGATCGTCGGAATCGGTCGTATTGTGATATTCGGCCCCCAGCTTTAATTTTTTTCTTTGGCCAAATACCCTTTCCAGGCCAATACCATAGTTAATCCGCTTACGAGCGAATGAATAGTCTGCGAAGCCATACGGGCGGACCTCACGATACTCGCTCCAGTTAAGCTGGTCCACCCTGAATCCCAGCGCGAGGCCGTCAACGCGGTTGAACCGTACATGATGCAGATTAGGCAGCAAGGTCGACAGGCCAGGAAGGTTGCTATAGCCGTATATATCACGCTTGCGGGTATCAATCCCTCCATGCATAAGCACGCGATCCCGACTTTTTTTCAGATTCTCCCGGAACCGGGCCGGACTCATTACTTCATGTATTGGTTTGGTGAAAAAGGGATCATCTTCAAACGGATCTTTTTCATCATCGGAAATCTGAGCTGCAGCTGCAGTGAATAACAACAGACAGAAAGTGGGGATTAACAGCAGATATTTAGGCATCAGTTTACAGGTTTTGAATAATACTCATACGTTATCAGACTATCTGTGTTGCATCCACAGCTGAAGTTAATTGACCATTTTTTTTCTTGCGAATCACGGCAATCGTAATATCATCGTGCAGAGGGCCAGAATCGGTCCATGATGCGGTCAGGGAAACGAGCGTCTCAATAATTTCGTGAGCATTGAGTGATGCCGATTTGCGGAATGTATCAACGATGCGTTCGGTTTCAAGCATCTGACGTTGATGGTTGAATGCCTCGGGCAAACCGTCGCTGAAAACAAGCAGCGTGTCGCCTTCATCCATGCTGATGTTCTGCTCGCAGTACGGGTAGTCGGGTTTGCTTCCCAGGGGCAGACCTTTGAGTATAATATGATCGATCTCACCGGTTTTTTCCCTGAAAATGATAGCCGGAGGCATCCCTGCAGATGTGATCTTGATGTGATCGCGTTCCAATCTCAACAAGGTCATGCTCATATAGAGCATCCTGATATTCATGTTCTTGATACCCACCGATATCTTTCGGAGCAGGTCGAGGTTACCGACTTCTCCAGCAAAGGTCTGAAAATAGCTTTTCGCCGTAGCGACAACCATGCCGGCTTTTAAACCGTGACCGGTGGCATCGCCAAGCGCTACTGTAAGGGATCCATTCTGCCCATTTGAAAAGTCGTAGTAATCGCCCCCGACTTCTGTAGCGGTTGTCATATGAAAGGCCACGTCATAACCATCGAACCGGGGCTTACGGGTGGGCAGCATCGAAAGCTGTAATTTCCGGGCCTCTTCCAGTTCCTGTGTTTTCCGCCGGTTGTCGAGTTCCAGAATTTTCCGGTCCAATTCCTGCTGCTGATTGAGCCTTTCCTGCGCTATAGTTTTCTGGGAAAGCTCCCGCACCTCGATCAGTTTCGAAGCAAGCCGTTTATTAGTGAGGGCCACACTTCTCGACAGCGAAACTGACATGGCCAGCAGTAAACCGATTGTACCCGTCAAGCCATACAACTCCTGAATTCCCGCCAGCAAGTCGTAATTAATTAGTATGATGATAGCCTGGCAGGTAGTGAACAACGCTATTCCAAATCCGAATATCCAGGCACCTTCCTTTTTCCGCACCACGGCCATGACCACAACCCGGATTATTTCTATATAAAACGCCAGCAGAATAAAATCCATTATAATTTCACTGTACACTGGTGTATTCAGGCTGAAGAATGCCCGGTAGACCGCATCGGAGAGCATGATTACAGTAAATACCCAGAACTGCTTCGGCACGAATTCATAGAACAGCGCGTAGGCAAAACGCATGAAATAAATGATCGTTGCAGCCCTGAGCAGCAACTGAAATTGCAACAGAGTGATGACCTGACTGCCTGATATAGCGAATCCGATCTGGTAATTGAGAAAGTTAAGCACAGCAAAACTGCCGGTAAAAAGAGCATAGTACAGATTCTCTTTCTTTCTCCTGTAAAACAGAAAGAGCAGCAGGTGAACTACACAGAATACGATAAGGATGCCACTGAAAAAGGCCTGGTAGATTGTAAACACCCTTGTCTGTTCAAAGGATGCGTCAATATGATGGTTGGCATCCTGCAGAATGTACCTGAAGCCGGCATGCAGCCCACGTTCGTGATAATACTCGTAGTTGTGACTTGAATACCGTACCGCCAACACATGCCTGCCGGGATACTTAAATGTAAATACCCGCGGTTTGCGCTCATGATGTGAAAGCTCTTCGGCGGGGATACTCCCCACTCTGCCAAATTCATAGAGTTGTTCCCCGTTCAGGAATACCTCTGCTGCACCATTCTGTGTTATGACTTCCAGAGACAGCGGGTGGCCGACAATAGAAGAATCGGCATCGATGGTAAGCCGGAACCATCCTATTCCGGTCCAATCAGCGAACTGAAGATCGTTAACCGTGATACTGGTTGAGACCTGTTCCCAGCCACTGTGATCAAAATCGGGCAAGCGCCAGTCGGGATTGTCGCCTGATGCATAATTCCAGCTGCTTGGCAATGGTATAACACGGTAGGGATTGTCCAGGCTTACCATCGACACCTCTACCCTGGCATCAAATTGTGAAGCCTGAACAACTGCTGTAAATGTCAGTAACAGCAGTGCAGCAAAAACATTTATAATTTGGTACCTGACAACCATCAGATTCGGCTACGGATTACTGCGGTTTAATACGATCTCGGCTTTTCCGACTTTGGTGAAGAGGTTGACCGTAGTACCCCCACCCTGAATTGCACCATCCACTTCATTATTTCTTCTCACTCCCCTGAATGATGACCAGTCGCTCATTAATGTTCGCGAACCTCTCATCACAACGTCCAGGCCAACACCCGAGGGCAGATTCGCGGTCACGTCACCGGCCTTGGTCTGTAAAAACAATCCTTCATCTACAGCAATCATGTGTACATTGATACTGCCACCGTCTGATTCTGCCATCAGGCTGCCATCCATATCGTTAGCATGAACATGACCGCCCCTGGTTTTCACTTTGGCCGAGCCTTTCACATTGCTGAGATGGATATTGCCACCTGCCGACAGACACATTATTGAACCTGTATATCTCTGGATATCAATATTCCCCGCCGAGGTGAGAACACGGCCCTCACCCCTGCTGCGTTCAATCAGGATATTTCCGAAACCGGTCCTGATATCATGTGTACTGCCAAGACCCGCCGCCCGGATATTTCCATAACCTGTTTTCAATATCACTTCCATGTACGGCGGGGCATACACGATAAAGGAGATTTCCTGCCCGCCTGTGGCACCTGTACGGGCTCCTCTGGGTGGTTCAACATTAACAGTCACATCATTCTTGTTCTGCACCACAATCATCCGGAGATCGTCCCTGCGTGATTCCCCCCAGAAGGTAAATGAACGCTTCACATACATTTCAACCCTCACCTCATCGCTGTCGGTATCCCTGAATGTTATGTCGCCCATTACGTTACTGATCTGAACCGTGCCCGGACCTTTAACACGGAATACTTCAACACGCGTGGGATCCTGAAATGAGATTTCTTCTGATGGGTTTCCCGCATCACAGCCGGTACATGATATATTTACTACCAGTGGCGGTTCAGAAAAAGCCGGGGATGCGGCTATAATGAGTATCAGAAAAGACCAGACCACTTTTTTCCCGGTCAGGAAATTAAGGGAGGTTACAGCCCGAATAGTAGTCATGCATTTGCAGATGAATTGAATAGATGCACCAATATCATAATTTGACAGATCACAATACGAAATGAGCTCATGAATGTTGCGGGGCAACAGCACCATATAAACGGGCTGATTACCAGGAATTTCTACAATTATGGCGGTGCATCGCACCTGCTACTGAAGCGTACCGATAAGAAAAATGAATATTCGTGCACGGGTAATTAAAAATACCGCGACCGGGCACATTTAACTCCGGCGGGCCGGGTAATTTCATTTCCGGAAAACAGATATCAGAAAGCTTATATGCTCCGGCAACTCCGTTTCAATGAGTTTGGCACCAACATAAATATCTTCACGGCTTACATTCCCGGCAAAACGACTGTCTTTCATTTTCTTTGTGACCGACTTTGGCTGCATATCCTGAAAGCCGTTCGGCCGCATCAGCGATACCGCGTGCATAAACCCGCATAATTCGTCGCATGCGAACAGATAACGCTCAATCACGGATTCCGGTTTTTTTCCGGTCCTCTCCGGTGCATGTGACCGGATTGCTTCGATTACAGCCTCCGGAAGTTCATATTCAGGAAAAATATTTTCAAGAGCATGGTTGGGGTGTTCATCCGGGAATTTTTCCCAGTCAAGATCGTGCAGCAGCCCTGCTGTCCACCAGTTTGTAATTTCAGATTCGCTGAGGCCAAGATTACGTGCATAGGCCTCCATGGCAGTCGCAACCATTTCACAATGATGGCGGAGGTTATCGTTTTCGATATAGGTGGCAAGCAGTTTCCGGCTTTCTTCTCTGGTTAGCATATCGATAATTATTCAAGCTTATGTGATTCGTACAGTTAAAGTTATACACAAGAACTATTACTGATCAGGAAATGGCTATTAAATTAGTGACACGTTGCAGGATTTAACCGATTGGACGGATTTACGGATCAGATTAAAACTAAAGTACGTAAACAAACCCTTAAAAAATGAAACCGGATGCTTAAATTTTACGGAAACTAACCGGGATATTTATTGCCCGGTTCTCCGTCATGCCTCATCTTTCAACATATTTGATGATTCCGGAAGCGTTAATGATACGGCTGTTCCGGAAAGGATGATAAATACAAATACCATAATCAGGATCTCCAGACCGGCTGCATCGGCGATGAATCCAAGGGAGGCGCCCGCAAGTGTAAACAGTCCCACAATTGTATTGCTCAGTGCAACATAGGTAGGCCGATCCCTCTCGGGAGCAGCATCAACGAGATAGGTTTTTCTTCCAAGCCGAACTGCTGCCTGTGCAAATCCTGCAAAAAAGAAAACAAAGGCAAACCAGATATCACTGTGGAAATATTCGGGCAACCAGCCCAGCAATAATGCCAAAACCCCGGCAAACGCGCCAATAATTCCTCCAAGTATAAGTACTATATGACTTTTTTTATCTGCAAAACGGCCCCAGAAAGGGCTGCTTACCACCATAGCCAGGCTGCTGGCCACAACAAAAAAACCGAGTGACCCGGCACCCGTTCCTGTGAGCTCACGGGCATAGAGTGCATAGAATGGTACTGCAAGCTGTAATCCAAGCAACAGTGACCGCACCATCACGAACTTTCGGAAACCGGGCTGCTTTTTCAGGAGATGTATGCCTGCAACTGCCTCTTTCAGGGCATTCCGGCTACCACCCGTTGCACCTTCTGTTTCTTTAATAAATGCAAACAACAGTGCACTGATCAGCCATAGTATTGCAGCTGATCCTGCAAGTACAATGTAAGCGGCCGTCGATTCTTCATCACCCAGAAATTTTGCCATCAGCAGGCCGGCAAACAGTGATAGTAATCCTCCTGCAGCAGCACGTACCGACAACAGCGTTCCCCGTTTCCCCTTTGGTATCGTTTTCGCCAGTACATCTTTATAACTTACCGAGCCTATTCCGCTGGCGATACTGAAAACACCCAGAAGTATAACGACCATAACACCAGCGGTTAAGCCGTTGAACAACAGCACAGATGGCACCATTAGGCCGAGTGATGCAGCCTGTGTAAGGCCTGCTCCCACCCAGAACCATTTCCTTTTGCTGAAGGCCCGGATATAACCTGATACGGCAAGCTGTGGTATAAGAGCTCCCCCCCTTCGCACCGGCACCAGAAAACCGGATAATGATGCAGGAGCACCGACGGACGCCAGTAACCATGGAAGAACCAACCCGGGACTTGCAATAGTTTCGGCCAGCTTGGTGAGTGTTCCGTTGGCCGCGTTCAGAAAAAAGTTACCGGGTGCCTCGCGGCATGCACTCTCGGGGATGTCCTGACAGGCATTATCGGTATCCTCAGTAATAAATTCGTAGGCTTGTTCAGATACTGTTCTTCTGCTCATTCAGATCGAAATGTAACTCGGTATAAAATTCCAGATAATCGGTACCATCGCCTTTCAGCAGCTGTGTAATATTGTACAATGCTTTCTTCCTCAAATCCGCTTTTTCCCCTTCTATTTGTTCGAGAAGCAAGCACCATTCATCGGATGCGCTCACCCCGGGAGTGCTGTTGCCCCAACTTTCAAGATCGTTCATATCGTTATACTGGCCCAGTAATTCCGTATTCCTGGATATTTTGCGGTTTAATGCTTTCAGTTCTGGGCTGCGGCCAGACATCAGCTCTGTGTGATACTGTATAACCTTGCATCGTTTGCGCAATTCGTGCAGATCTTCCGGATTATCGCTGAACAGGGACTTATCGAGTTGTTTTTTTGCCTTCTCATAGGTTTTGATGAGGCCCTTTTCCAGATCAAAAAGTTCCAGATCAGCTGGAACCAGTTCGATGAGTTTTCTTTTCGATTCTTCCATCCCTGCTGCCAGTTCATCAATAACTCCATTCTTTTTAACGGAATGCAGCATCAGATTTCTACTGGCGACAGCAAGATTAAGCAGGGATTTATAGTTACCATGTGCTTCATCAGAAAACACCCTGATACTGTTTACCCTTACGCACATAACCCGTGCGTCGGAAAGCGTACGTGAATAATCTCTCCAGAAATGGTTCCAGGACTTTGATAAATCAGGAATGAAAGGCATCAACAGAGTGGTAACCGAACGCATCCTTTTAAAAGCTTTGCGGATTTCATGGATGGCTGTTTCAGGGTTTGTATCATACTCTGAGGCCAGAAAAAGCACTTTCTCAAGTTGGTTCGACAACGATTTGCGTATACCAACTATCAGTGAATCCGACTTTTTTACTACGAAAGAATATCTTTTATTTGCCAATGCAGATTTCATATACAAATATGCGTTAATATTAGATCACATATAATATCTTAAAAAAGATAGTATCAAAATACAGAGCTCCAAATCCGGCATAAGAAATGAGGGAAGCATGCCGATTCAGGGAAAACGTTCACATTCAGGATCATGATATGTCAGGCCACATAACCACCGACCCCGATGTGCTCAGATCTTTTACAAAGAAATTACTAAGAGATCTTGATGCGCTGGGTGTGTTACTGGAACAACGATTGATTGAAGAAGACAAAACACGGATCGGTACAGAACAGGAGCTTTTTCTGGTCGACCAGCATCTGCAGCCTTATCCATGTAACATTGAGCTGCTTGAAAAGATCAAAACAAAGCGTTTTACGACCGAGCTGGCCCGGTTCAATCTGGAAATCAATCTTGACCCTCTCTTTTTTGAAACGAACTGCCTGTCGAGGCTGCACAACGACCTGAACGAAAACCTTCAACAAGCGGCAAGTCACGCCCAGGAGCTGGAATGCCGGTTAATGCTTATTGGCAGCCTGCCTACGTTAAGAAAATCGGATCTGGATATTAAGAATATTACCCCGGCTTTACGGTACAAGGTGCTCAACGAGGCCCTTGGTAAACTGCGGTCGGAACAGCCTGAACTAAATATAAAGGGTACCGATGAGTTGCACATCAAGCATGATTCTGTTATGCTCGAAGCCTGTAACGCCAGTTTCCAGATACACTTCCAGGTTAAGCAGCATGATTTTGTAAACCTTTACAATATCGCGCAGCTTGTTGCCGGGCCCACACTTGCAGCCGCAGCGAATTCGCCATTTCTGTTTGGCCGCCGGTTGTGGCATGAAACACGTATAGCCGTTTTTCAGCAGTCAATCGATATCCGGAAACCGGGTACGTATGTGAACCATCAGGAGCCCCGTGTCGGTTTCGGCACAAAATGGATACGCGATTCCGTACTGGACATCTACCGTGAAGATTTGTCACGTTTTCGTGTGATCATGGGGTTGCCCGACCTGCCCGACTCTCTTGATCAGGTGAGAAACGGAGAAACACCATCGCTAAAAGCCCTGCAGCTTTTCAACTCAACCGTTTACCGCTGGAACAGGCCCTGCTATGGCATTACCGACAATAAACCTCATATCAGGATTGAAAACCGGGTACTCCCGTCCGGTCCAACACCGGCCGATGAAACTGCCAATGCCGCCTTCTGGTTCGGGCTGATCAACGGGATAGCCATCAAATACGGTGATATAACCGGTATGATCGAATTTGACGAGGTACGCGCCAACTTTGTAGCAGCTGCACGCCGCGGGCTGCTTGCCCAGTTCAAGTGGTTTGACGGCAAATATCTTTCAGCCCAGCACCTCATACTCGATAACCTCATCAGCCTGGCAGAAGAGGGCCTGCAGGCCAGTAAATTGAATGAGGCCGATATCAGGACTTACCTTGGAATCATAGAAACCAGGGTCAGGAACAGCCGGAACGGAGCCCTCTGGCAGCTTGAGTCGTGGAACAATCTGAGCACGAAATACAACGAATTTGAAAAAAGCCTGTATATGACCCAGGCATACCACGAAAATCATGTAAATGATACTCCGGTCGGAGAATGGCCGGGAATTAAACCCCATTTTGTAAAATCCACAAAATCATTTAAGATGAAGATCGAACAGATAATGTCGAGGGATGTATTCAGCCTGCATGAGGATGATGTAATTGATCTGGCTGCAAATATTATGGAATGGAGAAAGATTACCAGTATACCGGTTATCAACTCCAAGGGTGAACTCACCGGGCTGATCACATACCGCTATGTGATCGAGCTTCTTAACAAACTGAGCCGTGGTATCCTGTCTGAGCAGGAGCTTCCTGTAAAAGCGCTCATTAAGGGCACTGTAATCTCTGTTGAGCAGGAAACACTTATCAAAGACGGGCTTGAGCTGATGATAGAGAATGACCTGATTTGCCTGCCGGTTGTTCATGACCATAAACTCGTGGGTATTGTTACCCGGAGCGACTTTCTTCGTGTGCTGAGCAACCTGATCGATTCCTGATTGTAGGCAATTAATACCGGTGCCTGCCGCGAAACCATTCTGGCAGGGTATCAGACGGCCTTCACAACCAGAATAGTCTCATCGTCGGAATGCCCCCCGGCATGATTGTAGGCAGCGACGGCTGCGGATATGAGGGCCGCTATCTCTTTAGACGGCTTTTCGGCCAACTGTCGAATCAATTCAATCAGGTTATCTTCACCAAACTCGATTTCGTTTTCGTCTACGGCCTCTACAATTCCATCAGAGAAAATAACCAGTACATCCCCTTTCTGCAGGTGAAGTTCACCACTGCGGTAGGTAATCTCATCAGTAAAACCAATAACCGGCCCCCCAGTTTTGAGCCTTTCAATTGTGCCTGTGTCTTTTCTGAAAAGAATGGGCGGAATGTGGCCGGCATTCACATACGAAAGTTTCCGGTCTGAGGTGTTATATGTTGAGAAAAACAGGGTAGCATACTGATCCACGTCAGTATCGTTGATGATAATCCGGTTCAATTTATTGATGATTTCGACAGGGCTGCTGCATGTATCAAACAGAGCTCTGAGCGATGCCCTTATCGAGGCCATCAGAAGTGCTGCCGGTACACCTTTCCCGTTCACATCGCCGACAACAAGCCCGGTTAAACCGGTAGTGCTTTTCAGAATATCGTAGTAATCGCCGCCAATTTCGTACGCCGGTTCAATAAGCGCTCCGATTTCGATGCCGCTAACACCTGGTGCATGCTCGGGCCAGAACCTGACCTGAATGGCCCTGGCAAGGGAAATCTGCTCCTCCAGCCGTTTTTTCTCAATCACTTCCTGAATGAGCCGTTCCTTTTCGATGGATATCGCTGCCTGATTGGCCAGCATCTGAAACAGTGTGATTTCAACCTCTTCGAAATGCCCGGATCGTTTTTTATTGATGGCTTCCAGAATGCCTATCACTTCACCGCCGGAATTGACCATAGGTACACACAGTACGTTTCGTGTTTTGAAATCACCATCTGTAAGGTCGCCGTGAAACCGGTCATCTTTGGTCACATCGTTCACCAGCAGCGGTTTCCCGTTCGCGGCAACCCATCCTGCAATACCGCTGCCACGGGGAATCTTTTTACCGAAAATTTCCGAGCCCGACGGACCGGTTGGTACGGTAATGATAAGCTCGCCGGTATCCCGGTCGAGCAGCATTAAAGAGCTCGCTTCGGCATCCATCAATACTTCGGCCGCATCCATTATGGTGGAAAGAAGCGACCTCAGGTCCATTTTTGAATTGATGCGTGCGATCAAATCAAATACAACGGAAAGTTCCGCCCTGCTGTCGTGTACAGTTTTTTTCAGACCACTCGATACTTGCAATGCTGTTTCCAATTTGTTCCCGTTCACATTATTAATGGCTGGTTCAGTACCTATTTTTTTACAGCAATGTGTATTCCGTCCCGCACAGGTAACATCACATTCACAAGGTTTTCATTATCCTGAATTGCTTTGTTGAGTTTATGAACCTCTCTTCCCTTACGGTCGCCGGAATCCATTACCTTTCCACCCAGCCAGGCGTTGTCTGCAATAAAAATACCACCTTTTTTCAGTAATGGAAGACATTTTTCATAATAGTTAAGATAGTTTTCCTTGTCGGCATCAATAAAGACGAGATCAAACCATGGATCAAGGCGACCAAGAGTATCAAGGGCCTCGCCATACTGTATATTGATTTTATGATTAACACCCGATTTCTGAAACAACGGTTTAGCCAGGTTTATATACTTTAAATTGTTCTCACAGGTAATCACCATGCCATCTTCGGGAAGTGCAAGTGCCATGGCAAGTGTGCCATAACCGGTAAACATGCCCAGTTCGAGTACTCGCCGGGCTGTAGAAGCATGTATGAGAAACCGGAGCAATCCGGCAACAACGGGACCGCTGAGCATGTCGTCGTACTGCAGGGAAGCACGTGTTACCTGAACAACGTCATGCAGTATATCATCATCAGCTCCGTGGAACAGTTCCGCATAATCCTGAATGGCTTTCGCTTCCATAAAATCCTTAATTTGAATTAACTTTCACTTTCACTTTCACTTTGTTCATCACAAATAACCGGCCCGCCGGCCGCACATCAGGCAATTAGTTGAAAAGTACCAACGGTGATACAGTAAAAAAAGCAGAATATGGGAACCGGGGAAACTGTAAGTTGCCAATCCCTGCGGGAAATTATATGTATTTACTTACAGGCCAGAACAAATTTCTACAATAAATGAATACACCAGCCCCGTCTGCCGCCGGCACTTCCGGAAAAGATTTCATTGATGCCCGTGAATCCCGGCTGTTCATTCTATTTTTCAGAATATATACCAGGTATCTGTTTAAACGACGATTCAGAAACGTTTATGTATTGAACAATTATACCCCACGGGATGGCAGATCGACCCTGTTTTACATGAACCACGCCTCATGGTGGGATGCACTGATTCCATTTCTGCTCAATGAATATCTGTTCAGGCAGCAGGCACGGGCAATGATGGATATCCGCCAGTTGCGGAAATACCCTTTCTTCAGAAAAATCGGCGTCTACTCGATCGACCGGGGGAATGCCCGCAGTGCCCTTTTCTCATTGGCGAAAACCAGGGAGTGGCTCGATCGTGAGAATAACAGTATTTATCTGTTCCCGCAGGGCAGCATCAAAAGCGAGTATGAACCGCTGCAATTTGAACATGGCATCGGATGGCTGGCGAAGGAGTGCAAAGGTTGTGATGTAGTGCCACTGGCCATTCACATCAACCTTGTGAGGGGCGACAAACCTGACCTGTTTATAAAAACCGGCAAGCCTGTGCATTTCGAATCCGGAACTGACAAAAAAATTATCGCTGAAATCTGCCGTATAGAATTGGCTGAGATATTGCATGAATTACGGCAACGGGCGTTTGACGAAGAGGCTACATTCCCGGTGTTTCTTTAACCATTACTATCTGCCCTCTTCACATGCTTTTTTCCCGTTTGTTACCTGGCACCCTGGAGGTCAACGGGTTTGTGTAAGCCTGACCTATCGTAAAAATTTACCAGGTCCAGCGGTAGAGTGACGGGTTTTTCTGAACCCAGTGCGGTTTTTTACCTTTGCAGAGATAGCGCATGTTTACTAAGGGCCGGAAAAATTTGCTGTGGATGCGGGCAGGATGGATGAATTCACTTATACCGCGGGCAGATTCAAGCATCGGTATGTCGTCCGATTTGAGAATGGCATCACAAATAAACCGGTAGTAAAAGGGACCGGAATCAACAACCTCGCTCATCTGTATGGTTGCCTCGGCGTTTTTCCCTTTCAGTATAATCTTTCTGGCGGAGGGCAGCAGAAACAGATTGGAACGGAAATCTTCAAGCCTGACTTCATCAAAAAAGTATTCGACTCCTGAATTATCACTGCTGATGAACCATGCCCGGTTATCGGTGCTGTTTTTACGGTTCATAATGTAGTAAACAAGCGTTCCGGAGTTCATATGAATCCTGCCCCAGTACCAGTTTTTGAACTCCATTTTCATAGGCTCCAGCCCCAGGTTGTGATCATGATAACCACGGCCGTTCACGCTGAATTTTTTCGCGGTATGAAGCCGGCTCATTATTTCGATCTCCCCGGTAGTTTCGGCTCCGGGCAGGGTCATGTTCCATTCATGAGCTTGCCGGCCGGCCGGTTCCGGAATGCGGAACAGGTTATCGGGTGTGTGGCAGCCTCTGAAACGGAGCAATCCTTTAATAGAATCGCCGCCGGGCAACTCTTCATTGAGCTCAATCAGGTAGACAAGTTTATCTCCCTCATGGCCAATTTGAAAACCGGAACCGCCAATTTTCAGTTTTTTTTGCTGTTCGTTCCAGCTGAAATCGGACTTATCATATTCAGTAAGGTAATAAAAAACGGGTTTCCCATTCTCATACACGGAAATGCTGACTGCGGGATGATCCGCTGCTTTGGCAGCCGGCCTTGTGCTGGTGTTTTCCCAGTTGTCGATATAACCGGGTGAAAAAGGGCACCCATCGTAAAATATGACCACAAAATGCAGGGCATTTGCACGGTCAAAAAAATCAAAGTACCACCACTCGTAGCTGCCGCTGCTCTCTTTATCGCGTGGGTAATCATTTTTATAGTTACTGGTAATTATCATCTGCAATCGCGGGATATTAATATGGTTTTATAAATGAGGCAGAAATACGTGAAGACAGCGCTTCAAATAAATAATGCAATACATGGAGCCAAATTTTATTATTCGGAATCGAAACGATACTTTATCTCACGTGTTATCTTCTGGCAGTGTTCAGATCAATCTTACTGTGCCATACCAAATTACGTGATATATCTTTCAAAGGTAAAATCATTAATCCTGAATAGTCGCAAAACGACCGGAACCGTCAAACAAAGCCGACTTATTGAACAAAAAAACGATTGTTTGCATTCGGGCAATCGTTAATTATTCCAACATTTTTTCATGAATTATCTCCTGATTGTTTCAAATCTGATCCTGCTTGTAATTTCTTTTAACCTGATCAGAAACCGGTTTCTGTTCAGGCCATTATCTTCTGTACCGGATACCAGGCTCAGAGGCCTGCCCGAGGGTTCCTATCCTGAAATCAGCGTTTGCATACCAGCCCGGAATGAAGAGAACAATATCGCCCGCTGCGTTGAGTCACTAATAAACCAGGAATATGTATCCTATACGATTCATGTACTGGATGATAATTCGGATGATGGTACCGGCAGGATTCTCGACACACTTGCCAGCGTGTACCCGGATAAACTTAGGGTATACCGCGGGCGGCCCAAACCTGAGGGCTGGCTCGGCAAACAATGGGCTTGCCATCAGCTATCGGAGTATGCAACCGGCGACCTGCTCATATTTGCTGATGCAGACACCTGGTTCGAACCGGATGTTTTAAAAAAAACAGCATCGGCATTTGTCAACTACGGTGCCGACATGATAACAGTGTGGCCGCGACAGCACCTTGAAACATTCTGGGAAAAACTTATTATTCCATTGGTATACTATGCTTTAACGGGATTTCTGCCAACCCATTATACATTTCAGAAACCACTGTGGATGCCTGCCTATTTCTACGGGCGGTTCGCCCCTCTGTTTTCAGCGGCCTGCGGGCAGTTTATAGCTTTCCGGTCTTTTGCCTATCATCTTATTGGCGGGCATGTATCGGTAAAAGCTGATGTGGTCGAAGATGTGGAACTGGCAAAACTATCCCGGAAAAACAACCTGCAGGTATTGATGCTACATGGAATGGAAACCGTAAACTGCCGTATGTACACCAATCAACGGGAAATCAGAGAGGGATTCAGGAAAAATTTTCTTGCCGGATTTGGCTATAACCTGCCGCTTTTTATCCTTTCTGCCGTTGGCCATATTATTGTTTTTGTAGTCCCCTTCCTGGTTCCTTTTTTTTCAACCAACCCGGCAGCCATCCTGATGTCGGTTTCGGCGATTTCCCTGATCATGCTGCATCGCCTGTTGCTTGCCGTATGGTTCAAGTGGAACCTGGCATATGCACTAACACATCCCCTGGCTGTACTCTGGTTTCAATACCTGGGGATTATCGTTCTGGCCGATTACCTGCTTAAACGAAATATAACATGGAAAAAAAGGGCAATTTAGCGCCCGCTATTTTGGAATATAGTTCAGTGATGTATATTGTTGACAACAGGAGCTGATGAATTCCCTGATTAAAAAATATCTGCACTATATAAAGGTCGAAAAAAACGTTTCGCCTCATACTGTAATATCTTACAGGATTGATTTGATGCAGTTTAATGCATACCTGGCCCAACAGCCGGCAGGGCTTACCTCAGATGAAATTGATGTAAAAACCATTGACCGGTCATCCATCAGGATGTGGCTGGGGCACCTTTCGGCCGGTGGGTTGAACCGTAGTACAATCGCACGAAAAGTTGCATCCCTCCGCTCCTTCTTCAAGTACTGTTTCAAAAGAGGGTTCATCGATACAAACCCGGCCCAACTCCTGATTATTCCCAAAAAGGGCTCGCGGCTGCCACATACCGTTGATGAGTATTCAGTTAATGAAATGCTCAACAGTATAGCACCCGAATCATCAATGGAGCGGCAGAACAGGGCAATACTGGAGCTGTTCTATGGATCCGGTATCAGGCTGGCCGAACTTATACAGTTGAATGTTGACGATATTGACTTCGGCAGAAAACAGTTTAAAGTAAAAGGGAAAGGCAATAAGGAGAGAATTGTTCCAGCCGGAGAACAGGCCCTTTCGGCCCTTAAAGACCATCTGCAGACCCGGTTATCAATACTAAATGGCCACACAGATCCGGCAGATTCCCGGGCCATGTTCCTTACTGCCCGGGGCCTGAGAATATACCCGCAGGCAGTACGAAAGATGGTAAAAAAATATATGAGCGAGCACACGGAATGCGAGCAGAAGAGCCCGCACACCCTTCGGCACAGTTATGCCACTCATATGCTTGACCACGGTGCCGACATCCGTGTTATAAAAGAACTGCTTGGGCATTCCAGCCTTGCAGCTACCCAGGTCTATACCCACACCGGTATCGACAGGCTCAAACAGGTTTACGACAAGGCCCATCCACGAGGCCAGATAGATGAAAACCAGTCACAGAAACAGAGGTAAATACTTATGAAAACTACATTCACATCACGGCACTTCGAAGCCAGTAATCGGTTACATGACTATTCTGTGAAAACAGTAAAAAAACTTGAGAAATTTTTTGACGGAATCATCGACTGTGATATTGTTCTGCAACCTAATGAAGATCATGACGAACCCAATCAGGCCGAGCTGATTGTAAAAGTACCCAACGACCTGTTGAATGTATCAGAAACGGGGGCTACTTACGAGCAGGCCATACTAAAGGCGGTTGACACGATGAAACGACAACTCATCCGCTATAAAGAAAAACGTTTCGCCAAATAAAACAACCATGCCTTTTGGTAAACACACTCCGGTTCCCAAGCGTGATAAAATCAGTGTTGAGTACCTGGTACGCCAGATTCAGAAATCGGTTAATATTGAAATCGAAGCCTGTGCCTCTGCGGCCTCATGCGACAACCGCTTCGTTACCGAGCAGGAGCTGCACAGGCCCGGTCTGGCCCTGACCGGATATGTAGAACACTTTACCTACCAGAGAATTCAGATTCTCGGAAATACGGAGTGTGACTTTCTCATGGAGATGCCTCCCGAAAAACAGCGGGAGGCATTTTCAAATCTCGTAAATCACAACGTTCCGGTCATATTTCTGACCAATGGCAACAGTATCGGGGAACCGCTTATGAAAATGGCCGATGAAGCGGGTATTCCAATCTTCAGGTCCCCCATTGAAACAACCCGATTCATGTTTCTGCTCCGGGATTTTCTCGATGACCAGTTTGCCCTTCAAACAGTTGTACATGCATCCATGGTGGATGTATATGGGATCGGCATTCTGATTGCAGGAAAATCGGGGATTGGAAAAAGCGAGGTCGCCCTTGACCTGGTAGAGCGTGGCCATCGCCTGGTGGCCGACGATGTGGTTATAATCACCAAAAAGAACAATATCCTGATCGCTGCCGCTACGGAAATGAGCAAACATTTCATGGAAATCAGAGGGCTTGGTATTGTGGATGTGATGTCGATGTTCGGAATCAGGTCGGTGAGGTATCAGAAACGGGTTGAGGTTGTGGTAGACCTGTACCTTTGGGACCAGGAAGAACATGTAAACCGCACCGGTCTGGATCATGAAAAGGTCAGCATTCTGGATGTGAATGTGCCGATAATCCATCTTCCAATAACCCCGGGTAAAAATATTACCGTAATTGCCGAAGTAATTGCAATGAACCATTTGCTATCTCATTACGGTTATGATGCAGCAAAAGCATTTCAGGAGAAGCTCAGAAAGAGAATTGACGACAAATCAGGCAGTAATAAAGGAATCAGGCGGGCTATTGATTATTTTGAAGGTGATTTTGAATAGTTATGCCGGAAAGGGACCGCCATTAAATAACTTGGCTTTAGTCAAAAAAAGACTGCTAAAACGGGAACAAGATTAAAATTTATTAATATCAATAGAAGTACGAATAGTAATAACGACATATTTTTGCTATCATTAGCGATCAATATGTGTATCTAAATTGAAGGCATGTCCGACAACTACTACTATTTCGATAAAAACGCCTGCGAATTTAAAAAAGTAGAGTATAATCCAACCGACAGGGTAATCCATACGATAAGTCTCTGGCTTTTAACAGGGCTTGTAATATCGGGGATAATTATCACATCACTGTCTACCGTGGTTGGTACTCCTGCTGAAATCGCTCTGAAAGCGGAAAACCGTGAGCTGCTTACCCAGATGCGAAGCAGCAAGGATGCTATTTCGAAGTTAAATTTGCAGATCGAATCGATCGCCGAGCGCGATAACGAAATCTACCGAAGTGTTCTGGGAATGGAACCTATTGCTTACGACGAGCGACTTGCCGGAGCCGGTGGAGCCGATATCTACAACCGCTTCGATAACTACAGCAACGAAGCTTCCGAACTGCTAAAATGGTCGGCAGCCAATCTTGAAACCCTTGAACGCCGTGTTGGCATACAGCGATTAAGCCTCGACGAGATCAAATCAATTTACAACAATAACCAGCAGCGGCTCAGCCATCTGCCGGTGATGCGCCCGGTCGACGGAATGATACTGAGTAACTACGGTATGCGCATGCACCCTGTACTAAAAATGCGGCTCATGCACGAGGGCATGGATTTCAGGGCCAATATTGGAACCCCTGTTTTCGCTACCGGAAACGGTACAATCCGATTCGCCGGAAACCGGGGAACCCTCGGGCTGCTTATCGAAATCGACCACAGCCACGGATATATAACCCGTTACGCACACCTTTCGAAGCTTGAGACCGGTATCCGATCGGGTACCAAAGTGAACCGTGGCGATCTTATCGGGTACAGCGGGAATTCAGGCAGGGTTTCAGGGCCGCACCTTCATTACGAAATCCTGAAAAACGGCCGCAGTGTGGATCCGATACAATATCTTTTCACTGATATAACACCGCAGGAATACCTTCTTTATAAAAGAATGAGTGAAGAAGATTACTACGCAGACGCCGAATAGCAACATTCCGGAATTGTCGTGATACAGGTGCCCATGCTTGGGTTTGTTGTTATAAGCTGCCAGATGGAAGAATATCAGATTTAACCAACGGTGCATCAGCTATTTTTGCTTCCAGAACCGACAGATAATCGGATGCCAGCCTGTTCCCTGCACGTACAGTTCTGATAAGCCATTCAAGGAGCAATTTTTCCTTTTCCACATCTGTAAGTTTCCAGTTATTCTGGGTATTCCTCAAACGGCCTGTAAGTTCAAACAGGCTGAGTGCCACACTAACCGAAAGATTAAAGCTCTCTGTGAAACCGTACATCGGTATCCGGAAACTGAAATCCGAGATTTCGAGCGCTTCGCCTGTCAAACCCTCCTTCTCTGAGCCGAACAACAGCGCCAGTTTGGCATCTACAGGCAATTCGTTGATGGTCATACCCGCATGAGGTGTAGCTGCAGCAATCTTGTAACCGTACGATTTCAACTCATTGATACCCGAAACAAGGTTATTCCCGGACCTGTTTTTGAAACGGTTGATGGTAAGCCACTTGTGCGAGTTCATGGAAATCGACTTACTGATGTTGAGGCGATTTCTGTTTTCGACGGTATAAACATCCTGGATTCCAAAACAGTCGCAGGAACGCAGAACGGCACTGGCATTGTGTGAGTGATAAATATCTTCAAGAACTACCACGATTTGGCGTGTGCGCATAGCCAGCACATCATTCATTCTCTGAATCTTATGGTCTGAAACGAATCCAGCCATGTAGTCAGTGAGTTCGGCCCGGTGTCTGTGATTGATCAGGTCCATTCAAGAATATAAAAAAAGGCCGTCGATTTACACCGGCGGCCTGAAAAAACAATAACGAAATACGAGATCTGCCAAGGATTTTCTGCTGGCAGTGTTGCAGTAATGCGGGTTTAAGGTGTAGCGGTGTAGCGGTGTAGCGGTGTTACGCATGCAACAGTATCAAACGTTCAATATGAAACCCTTTTTCCGTACGGTTTGCAGATAGTTTTTCGGGCTGATTTCCTTGATTTTCTTCCTGAGATAGCTCATATACACATTGATGTAATTCGTCTTGGTATCAAATTTAATTTCCCAGACGTTCTCAGCCAGTTCTTTGCTGTCGATTATGCGGTTGGGGTTTTTCAAAAAGTAGGCCATCAGGTCGAACTCACTGTTGGTCAGAAAAACATCGCGGCCGTTGACCATGAATTCACGCTTGATGAAGTCCATGGTAAAATCGCCCAATTCAATTACTTCATTGCCTTTGCCACTCTTGTACCGGCGAGTTATCGCTTCAATGCGTGCCAGGAGTTCTTCGTTTTCAAAGGGTTTGGTCAGGTAGTCGTCGGCTCCGAAATCGAGGCCGTTAACCTTGAAATTCACCGTATTATAGGCACTGAGTATCAGCAGAGGTGTATCTATATTGTGGTCTCTGATGAATTTGCACACTTCCAGGCCGTTTTTGTCGGGCAGCCCTAGATCCAGTATTATGCAATCAAAATTATCAGAAACGGCCATTTCTTCACCACGTGCGCCATCCTCGACAGCCACTACGGTATAACCGTTACGGGTAAGAACACGTTCGAGAAGCGTTCTTACAATATCATCATCTTCAACAACCAGTATTTTCATTGGTTTATTCATGAACTATTCAGCTTTAAATTCCTTCACTCAAACCGTACGGCGCTAATATAATTAAAATATTTTAAGAATTTAACGTCGATTTTCCGCACTAATCCACTTTAATTACAAATATTAAAAATGGTTCCCGCTTTTGTTACTGTTTTTTAATATTTGAGGAACTATACCCCTTGGAACGCATCCAGGAATAGATTCCGGCAATCTGGGCCGGTTTCAGGCTGTGCCCGCCCGTGTGTGTAATCTCGGTAACATCGAAACCTGCTTTTATCAGCTTCTGCATCTCTTCAGCCTGGGCACCGTGTTCGACCACACTATCGTTTTTGCCATGAACAGTCAATATCCTGATGTGTTTTCCCTTTTTAATGCGCCCTTTGAAAACCTCTGATTTCAACCTTCCGCCAATCATAACCAGATCGTTGGTATGCTTGTACCGGCTGAAAGCAAAATAGCCGGCAAGGTAGGCCCCCATGGAATAGCCCAGAATGCAAACGCGGTCGACTTTAAGGTGAGGTACCAGGCCGTCAATTACACCCTGAACAAACTCAGAGGTGTACTCCAGCGATTTTATGAAGGATCCCTGTTTGCCGTTGTACACATACCACGAATAACCCCACTTCCCTCGATATTCGGCATCCCCGAGATTTACATACGGCCCCTGCAGGAAAAGGTGGTATGCCCTGACATCCAGAAGTTTTTTCATCTGCTGCTGGAATGCATCCATATTTTGGCCGAACCCGTGAAAATAAACTATTAGAGGTTTGTCGCCGGGTGTTCCGGTCTCTATCAACCGGTATGGCACTTCAACTTTAAATGATGTCTTCCCGCTAATCAGTACTTGCATAAAAGAGTTTGGAAATTTTAGGCCAAATATAGTGAATAGTTACCCATACTCTCTACTGAATACTTTGATTTTCAGCTGACATGCCGGCTGGCAGGCCGTGAATGACAGAAAGATCCGCCCGGCTGTATGGTCTGCATCAATCTGTTTGCGAGCTGGTTTTTACTGTGTATTTTTAGCTTTTAAAAAAAGAAGCATTGAATTTTCCGGCCATATCGCGTTACTTTACCTCACTTCAAATATCGTTATAAACCTATCGCATTCGACATGTCAGATATTCGCACAGACTGGACCAAATCCGAAATAGAAAAAATTTACAATACTCCTCTCATGGAGCTTATCTACCGGGCTGCCACGGTACACCGTAATTACCACAATACAGGAGAGGTCCAGGTCTGCACGCTTTTGTCGATTAAAACGGGAGGATGTCCTGAAGACTGTGCCTATTGC
>RECM01000117.1 GCA_007694035.1 Balneolaceae bacterium | reverse complement strand
TCGGCGCGGAGCAGGTTCCGGCCCCGGTGCAGGCGGCTGCGGATGGTACCGATGGGTACATCCAGCATATTGGCAATCTCCTCGTAGGTAAACCCCTCCACATCGCAGAGCAGAACAACGGTGCGGAAATCCTCGGGGATGCGTTCAAGAGCCCGGGTTACGTCGTCGTCGAGCAGCTGACCGTACATGATGTCTTCCATGTCGGTTGTGTTGCTCTGTTCGCTGCGTATCGTCTCATAGAATGTCGATATCTCGTCGTAATCGACCTGATGGGGCTGCTTCGATTTCTTACGGTAATTGTTGATGTAGGAGTTCTTCAGAATCCGGAAAAGCCAGGCCTTGGCATTGGTCCCTTTTTCATAACTGTTGAAAAACCGGAACGCTTTTACAATGGTATCCTGTACCAGGTCTTCAGCATCGTTGGGATCGGTGGTAAGGCGCAAGGCGAAATTATAGATAGCATCAAGATGTGGAAGCATCTCGTCTTCAAAATCCTGCTGCTTTTTTATATCCTCGCTGGTTAGTTCTGGCATATGGGTAATTGTAGCTTGATTGCCACCCTGAAGAACACTTGTTGCTGTTTAATAGATGGAGTGATGAGTATCGATTAGGATGGAATACTTTTTACATTCCAACTTAATGAAACTTAACTGGTTGAAAAAATGAAAATTGGTAAAAACCGCATTTTCGGTTGAATAATTCAGTAACCTGATAACGTCTGCCGGTATTGCCGTTTGTGATAATTTGTCGTAGCAAAAAAGATAGGTAAAAAAACTTAGAACATAAATGCAGTGTTGTTGCAAGCGGGTAACAATTGTGTCACCCGTCGTACAGAAAAAGTACAAGTATTACATCATAAAGCGAATGGGTACAAGCGGCAATGCCAAATCCCCTGATTACCAGCAGCAGATTGAGGGCAAGCCCGAAAAGAAATCTGAAAATGAAGGAGGCCCATGCGAAGCTGTCGCCCATCGATCCGGTATAGTGTACTGCACTGAACACAAGGGCAGCGAAGATCACGGATACTGTTACAACGGCCCTGCGGTTCGTGAAGAACAGTTCGCCCGCTTTGATGAGTCCGTAGACTAATATTACCCGGAATACGAGCTCTTCGTACAACCCTGCACCAATACTGAGGGCCAGCATCTGAAGCCTGGTAACACCCCCGCCGCCTGCTGCCTGGAACTGGAACAGAAAACCCACAAAGTTGGAGATGATAACTGCCAGTACCAGGGCCCAGACCACCGATTCGGCCACCATGAACAGAAGATAGCGGGGGTGCCAGTCGATCTCCCTTTTGCGTTCTTTATAAAAGATGAACGCGCCGAGCACCAGTACCAGCAACACGGTAAACAGCAGGGTGTTGCCTGTAATGAATAACATCAGCTGCTTGATCCACATTTCAGCTCCCAGGCGAACCGGTATGCCACCGGCCGGCTGGCTGATAATGATCAGCACCTCATAGAGGATGAGCAGCGGCAGACTGATCAGGTAACTGTAGGTGAGGCTGCTGCTGGTGCGGTGGTAGTGTTTGAGCCCGCCGGCGGTATTCATCTGCCGGGAATGATAATGGCAGCCTGCCGTGAGGATCCAGCATAGTCGAGCGAGCGGTAGGCGGCTAGCGACAGGCGGATGCTGTCATCCACAATCCGGTCGTTGATCATAACATAGATGCCCCGCCCGTTATCCGGGTTCTGTACGAATACGACCGAACCAAGCGGCAGGGTGGCATGTGCTGCTGTAAGGTGATCTGGATTGTAGAGCTCACCGTTGGTTGTGGTACGTCCGGTATGGGTGTCGCTGTATCGGGTAACAGGTGTCATCTCACTGTCGCCGACGTCAACGCCTGCCCTGTAAGGGTTGTGCTGACGGGCAACAGGCGGCTCAAGAAGGGTAACGGAGAGTCCAGCCCTCAACCTGTCGGGATCGATGCCCGGATTCAGGGATTCAAAGTCGGCGCGGTCCATGTTAAAGCGCGCAAGCAGATTCTGCAGGTTGTCGTTCCGGTCGATGTTGTAGGTGATGAAGCGGCCGAAACTGGCCGGGCTTTCAGTCCCGATAGATGCTGCGGTGGTTTCAGAACGCACAAGCAGTTCCTGCCCCACGTTTATCACATCGCTGGTCAGATTGTTCAGGCTGCGAAGTTCATTAATGGTCATGTTGTGGCGCGAAGCAATCCGGTAGAGGGTGTCGCCGGGCCGTACGGTGTAATAGGCACTGCCACCGCGGCGCTCGATAACCAGGGAGCGTTCACGGTCTTCAACCTGCGGAACGGCTGGCCGTGATTCAGTTGCCGGCCGTGTTTCTGTTGCAGGACGGGGTGGTACCGTCTCGCGTGTATCCTGTGGAACCGGCCGTACGGGCTGTTCTGTCTGCGGAACTTCCGGCGCCGTACTTCTGGTCGGTATCATCAGTACCTGCCCAACCCTCAGCACATCCGACTGCAGGTTGTTGGCGCGCCGTATCTCATTCACATCTAACTGATAGCGCCTCGAAATGGCCATAAGGGTTTCTCCGGCCCTCACCGTATGCTGAAGCGGGTCGCCGCCGGGTGCGGGTGTGGCTGTACGGGAGGGTGCCGACACAACCAGTCGCTGCCCCACAATGATGGTGTTGTTCCGGATGTTGTTCCATCGCCGCAGTTCGTCAACGGTGATATTGTACTCCCTGGAGATACTGAACAGGGTTTCCCCGGCCCGTACGGTGTGAATCCGGTCTCCTGACTGCGCCTGTAATAATACAGGGATCAGAAGTATAAAAACGAGGATGAGGGTTGATCTTAGGGCCTTCATGATGGTCATATCAGGTATTTAAAACGACAGTTCAATACGAAAATACAGGTTTGCGGGTCTATCTTCCGCAAATACCCGGATGTTGTAACGTTGATTTTCAGGAATTGTGTACGTGCCGCCGGCCCGGATGGTGCCGGTTTATGGACGTAATCTTGGTAGTACAACGCATTCATGTACGAAAAAGCACGTGCCCGGTTCATATATGAATGAAACAAAATCAGCACAAGTATCAATGAAAGGTATACAGTGCAAGATAGCAACAAGTTTTATGAGTCGCCGCACTCCGTAAGGGCAGCTTCAAGTTCCGACAGGGCATGCAGCTCGCCGCCGTTCCGGGCAACAACGATACCCGTGTTATAGGTGGCTTTTGCACGGTCGAAATCCCCCGCCGACTCGTACAGTTTACCCAGGTGGTAATACACGCCAACGTACGCCGGATCACGGGCCAGTATGCTTTTGAAAAGGTCTTCAGCTATGCCGGTGTCGCCTTTTTTGATGTATTCCAGGGCCAGGGCAAAAAGGATGAAATTGTCGCCCGGATCTTCTTCAAGGAACGCTTTCAGCTGTGCGATTCTCGAATCACTCATGATCGGGCGCGGCTGTAGCGTTCACTGATCTCGGCAACCGAGTCGCCGCCGTATTTTTCGAGGAAAGCGTTCGCGATAACCGGCGCGAGCACACTCTCGGCCACTACCACCGCTCTCGGCAGCGCGCACACGTCGGATCGCTCATAGCGGGTATCCACTTCCTCTTTCGTGTCGATATCCACCGTTTTTATGGGTGTAAGCATGGTGGGAATCGGTTTCATGATGCCCTGAATGATGATGGGCATGCCTGTTGAAACGCCTCCTTCGATGCCCCCGGCCCGGTTGGTTTTGCGCCGGTAGGTGCTGCCATCCCATGATATTTCGTCGTGAACCTCGTGGCCGCTCAGTTTGCCGGCCTCGAACCCGAGCCCGACCTGAACGCCCTTCATGGCCTGGGTCGACAGGATGGCCTGGGCCAGCAGCCCGTCGAGCTTGCGGTCCCAGTGCACATAGCTTCCGAGCCCGGCCGGTACCCCGGTTATTACAATCTCATAGATGCCGCCCAGCGATGATCCCTGCTTCCGTTTTTTCTTGATGTGGTCAACCATCTGCTCCGTGAGCTTCGGATCCAGGCAGCGCACTTCCGACTTGTCGGCCTCCCGGAACAGTTTTTCGCCGCCGGCATCGATAAGCGTAGCGGAGGTTTCCCGGATATCGTCCCAGCCCGTGTAACCGATATTGCCCAGCTGAACTACATGCCCGCCGATCTCGATGCCGAAATACTTCAGGAAATCGCGTGCTATGGCGCAACAGGCCACGCGCATGGCGGTCTCGCGGGCCGACGAGCGCTCAATTACCGGCCGTACATCGTTAAAGCGGTACTTCTGCACCCCGATCAGATCGGCATGGCCCGGCCTGGGTATGGTGATGCGCTCAACGGCTTCATCCACCGGCTCGGCCGACATCACCAACGGCCAGTTATCGGCATCTTTCTGGAAAGCCCGGTTGGCAAGGCTCATCGAAACCGGGCTGCCCATGGTCAGGCCGTGGCGCAGGCCGGATGTGATGGTAACCATGTCTTTTTCAAATGCCATACGGCCACCGCGCCCATAGCCTTCCTGCCGGCGGGCAAGGTGCAGTGATATGGACCCGGCCGATACGGGCAATCCTGCCGGTACGCCTTCAACAATTCCTGTAAGTGCCGGCCCGTGGGATTCACCCGCTGTTAAATATCGGATCATTAATTCCTGTAACTGATAGGTTTTTTAACGTTTTCGTTGGTTGGCGATCAAAATAAGGCATTTGCTGCCAAATAGTCTGCGATTTAGACACAAGAATCAAGAATCAAGAATCAAGACAAAAGACGTGAGGCAAGGCTTAAGCCTTGCCTCATCCTTTTGCCTCACGCCTTCTAACTTTTGCCTTTTGCTTTTTGCCTTTTCGTCGCCTTTTGCTTTTTGCCTTTTGCCTGTCTCATGTCTCATGTCTTGCGTCTTGATTCTTGTGTCTCACATCTACCCCGAATCCTACAGCGCGGCGGTTATACCGATACGGGTAACCCCGCCAAGATCACTGAACGAATTCCGGCTCACATCAAAGGTTATGCTTTTGTACTTAATGCCCAGGCCGTAGCTGAAACCGGACGTGTCGAGCCGGCTCCGGCTTTTGAGCTCGGCGTTTTGCAGATGGTTGTAGCCGAGCCTCAGGTTCACATTTTCCGAAAACAAAAATTCGCCGCCGATCGTTGTATGCCGCATTAATGTGCCGAAAAACCCCGGTTCTTCATCATCGTTGGCATTGGGGATTTCCCACCGGGTTAGGTTATGAAAGGTCAGCGACAGGCGAAGGGGCAGGTTCTCGAGGCGGCGTGTGAAGCCGGCACGCAGGTCAAAGGGCAGGGGTTCACGCACTTCGTCAAACTCGGTGATCTGGCTTCCCAGATGCTGAATGGTAACACCGGCCGTATTGAAGCCGTCGGGTGATTTCCAGAAAGCACCGGCACTTAGTGCCACAGCGGTGGATGTATAGGCCGCGTATGATGACCGGATTAAATGGACGGCTGCCCCGGCCTGTAGCCCCGTCATCATTTCCCTGCTCAGCCCGGCCGAAAGGGCAAAATCGTAGGCGCTGAATTCGGAAAGGATGTTGCCCTGCTCATCGGTTTCGTCGAAATTTCCATAACTCATGTAGCGGATACCTGCTCCCAGTGTGCCGATGCCGTCGAGGTGCCAGGCCCCGCTTGTGAAATACATGTTTACATCGTGTATCAGGTTGATGTAGGAGGCCGAAAAGGTGCGGTGGTCGTGGGCACCGGGATAGGCAGGGTTATCGAAAAACTGGGATATTCCGGAGGCAGGATGCGAAACGGAGTAACTGCCGAGCGCTGCCGTACGCGGTGAAGAGGGTACATCCAGAAACCTGAAAACGGTTTTCGTGCCCGACTGACCGTACGCCGTGCTGCCGGTTACCATGAATAAGGCAAGCGTGACGAATAGTACAGCCTGAATCAGAATTGTTTTTTTTAATTTGATCACGAGCTAAATATAACTGAAATTTAGGCACCTGAAAATATCATTCACGAGAGTACAACGTTCAACACAAACGGGCCTATGGACATCTTTATTGATCTCGGTCGCTATACGAGGCTTCTGTATGAGGCCATCCGTTCGGCAACCGAATACAGAACTTACTGGAAAAACCTGATTTCGGAAATGGTAAAAACAGGGTTCGATTCCCTTCCAATTGTGATGCTGGCCGGTGTATTTACCGGTGCTGTGCTTACCATTCAGACCTCATATCAGCTTACATCCCCCCTCATTCCCAAGTCTACGATTGGTGCTATTGTCTCACAATCCACCATTATTGAACTGGCTGCGGTTATCAGCGGGCTGGTGCTTGCGGGGAGGGTTGGTGCCAGAATTGCCACCGAACTCGGAACCATGCGGGTATCGGAACAGATCGATGCATTAGAATCTATGGGGTTTAATTCAGTATCTTTCCTCGTTGTGCCCCGGGTTTTATCGGGTATTCTGATGTTTCCCGTATTGTATGTGGCTGCTGCTACGTTAGGTGTGGGTGGCGGACTGCTTGCCGGTGTGATTTCGGGAACCGTACCTGTTACCGATTTCATGAAAGGAGCAAGGGAATATTTCTTTGCCTGGGACATCGTTTTTGGGTTGATCAAATCGGTCGTGTTCGGTTTTGTGATCACATCCGTGTCATGCTACAAGGGTTTTTATGCTTCAGGCGGCGCCGAGGGTGTGGGAAACGCAACAACCAACGCAGCGGTTCTGAGTTGTATATACGTATTGCTGGCAGACCTTGCCCTGGCAGCCATATTGTTGTAACAGTAAAACAATGATCCAGATAACCAATCTTAAAAAAAGTTTCGGCACCTCCCTGATCTGGGAGAATGTTAACCTCACTATCGAGGATGCCGAAACACTGGCCATTATCGGCAAGTCGGGAAGCGGGAAATCGGTACTGATGAAGCATATTAACGCCCTGATGGTACCCGATGAAGGAAAGGTTGAAATTGACGGAAAAGATATCAACGACCTGAGCTATGTTGACCTCAGGCTGGTTCGGCAGAAATTCGGTATCCTGTTTCAGGGAGCCGCGCTGTTCGATTCTATTACCTCATTTGAAAATGTGGCATTTCCGCTCCGGTATTTTACCCGCTGGAAAGAACCGCAGATCAGAAAACGGGTTTTGGATTGCCTTGAAATGGTGAACCTGGCCGACATCGGTGATAAAACAACGGCTGAACTTTCAGGTGGGATGCGAAAAAGGGTGGGCCTGGCAAGGGCAATTGTGCTCGAACCCGATTATCTTCTGTACGATGAGCCCACATCGGGGCTCGATCCTGAAACTTCGGACGAAATTAACGATCTTATAATCCATATGTCGGAAAGCCTCGAGATTACTTCTATCGTAGTAAGCCACGATATGCACAGTGTGCTGAGGGTTGCCGACAAGGCAGCGTTTCTCGACGAGCAAAAGCTGAGCTGGTATGGAACCATTGATGAAATGCGAAAAAGTGATCACAAACGCCTTAAGGAGTTCGTAACAGCCAGTGAATACAGTATATCAGATGAAAACAACAGGAAAGGCGATACTTTTTGAAACCTATAGCTAATGAATTAAAAATCGGACTGACGGTATTCGTTGCAATTATCGTCGGTATTATCGGTTACCGGTTTATGCTCGATACACCACTGTTCCGCCAGTCGATGCAGTTCTACACCATAGTTGAACGCGTTGATGGCATCGGGCCGGGTACGTTTGTCTATACCCGCGGTATCAATGTGGGATCGGTGCGCCGCATGGACCTTATGGCCAACGACAGTGTAATGGTCTTCTTTTCTGCCAATGTGGATGGTGGTGTACCTGTAGGATCGATCGCTTACATACGCTCCGTTGACCTTCTCGAAAAAGCCATTGTGCTTGAAAAAGGCACATCCCCGGAGACCATTCCCCAGGGCGGATTTATCGAAGGGGTGTTTGATGAGGGTGTAATGGGCCACCTCCGGGACCTGAGCGAAGATGCGGGTTCAAATGTACTGCAATCGACTGAACGGCTGAACCGTATTCTGGGAGAAGTGGACCGTGTAATGATAGAGGGGGGCAGCGAAGACCTTGAGAATATTCTCGACAATCTGAATGCCACCACCTCGCAGGTAAACCTGCTTCTGGCCCGCAGCAGCCGGGAAATTGAATCCACTATATCCCACCTGAACAATATCATGGCCAATGTGGATACCCTTACAACAGACCAGAAAGGCCGGATCGATTCACTCATCACCAACCTGGAAAGCGTGTCGGCCGATCTGGACGAAATGACCGGAGAACTCAACAGTTTCTCGAAAGAGCTTAACGAGATGATGCGGAAAATCAATGAGGGCGAGGGCAGCCTGGGCAAGCTGATCAATGATCCGTCGCTCTACAACAACCTCGACAGCCTGTCGTACCAGCTGAGCAGGATGGTTAAAGAACTCAACGATAATCCGAGGCATTTTCTCAAACACATCCGCCTGATAGATATATTCTGAGATAACCAGGTGCAAGCCACTTAAACAATACAGGTTAACGGTACACTATCAGGAGTGCCTGGCCGGCCCCGCTTTATATTTCAGGCTTCCCGGCCCGGATGATATACAGCATCGGCCACATGGTTCATTGCTGAAACCTTACACGCCAATGCGCTGAACAGAACGGTACCGTTTTCATTGATTATTGTCGGGAATTAGGCTATCTTTGCAAGCTATCGCTGAATTTTCAGCGCTATAACCCAATTTTACAAAACCTCTCAATCAAGGATTTTTTCATGGGATTTATGGATAAAATGAGAAGCAGTACCCCCGTCGTGTTATGGGTGCTGATTTTCTCGTTCGGAATTCTTTTCATGCTTCAGGATACCGATTTCTTCTCGGCTATCATGGTTGGCCCGTCAGGAATGGGAAGTGTCAACGGTGTTGCTATCGATCAGAATGAGTATAACCAAAGGCTGAGTTTCCTCACGGAACAGCACCGCCGCCAAACCGGCGATGCACCGAGCATGGAACAGCGCGCTCAGTACGAAAAACTGGTCTGGGACCAAATGGTACTCGATATTGTGCTGCAACAGAAAATGGAAGAGCTTGGAATACTGGTAACCGATGCCGAACTCAGGGAAATGGTACTCGGCCCGCGTCCCGATCCTATGGTAGCCCAGTTGTTCATGCGTGAAGACGGAACCATCGACCGTGCCGCCCTCAATGCCGCTGTACAGGCAACCGAGGCCACAAATGAATGGATTTATCTGGAAGGGCAGCTTCGCGAACGCCGCTCACGTGAAAAACTGAATGATTATCTCCAGTCCTCACTGGTTGTGAGCAGGGCGGAAGTTGAGCAGGAATTTATCCGTGAAAACTCTACCGCTACTTTCCGTTATGTCCGTTTCCCGTACTCTGATATGAGCCTCGACGATATCGAGGTCAGCAATTCAGAGATCCGTAATTACTACCGCGACAACCAGAAGCGTTTTGAGCGCAAAAAATCGATCCGGTTCCGTTACGTGAGCTTTGATAAAACCCCGACGGCCGATGATACCGTGAGGGTTAAGCAGGAACTTGCCGCCCTGCGCACAGAGTTCGCCGAGGCCGAAAACGACTCCCTGTTCCTTCTATTCAACAACAGCGAATCCACATATTTCGGAGAATTTCTGACCCCATCAGAGCTCCGCCGTGAATTTTACCCTCTGTACGATCTTGCCGACGGCGAAGTTAGCGAAGCCTTTGTACAGGATGGCAGGGCAACGGTACTCAAGCGGATTGATTCCCGCCGTGCCCCCGAAACATACGTAAGGGTAAGCCAGATACAGTTCCGGTTTACACCCAACAACAAAGAAGATATCCGCAATCGTGCAAATGAGATTGCGGAACAGGCCCGCAGCGGTGAAGACTTCGCCATACTGGCTATGCTGCACTCTGCCGATACACGCAGCGCTCAACGCGGCGGCGATCTTGGCTTCATTGCCCGTGGCGACAGGCCGGCATCTGTAACTACCCCCATTTTTAACGCCCGCAGCGGAGCAATCGTTGGTCCGATCGAGGAAGGCAACAGCTTTTACATCTTCCGTTCAGGCGAACGCAATACCACCGAAATCCGGTATGCCGCCCTCACACGGTCGGTTTATGCCGATCCGACCATGACCGTTGGCGCCCAGGAAAGACTGGCCGACGATTTTGCAGCCTATGCCAACCTCGACGGTTTTGAGGATGAGGCAGAGCGGAACGAATACCGCGTTCAGGAGGCTTTTGCCACCGAAGATAACCCCGTTATTCCCGGATTCGGCCAGAGCCAGAACCTGCTCAATCAGATCAGGTTCATGCGAAGAGGACAAATCTCCGATGTGATCGAACTCGATGATCGCTTTGTGGTACTCAAGGTCGATGAAATTACCGAAGCGGGTGTAGCCCCGCTCGATGAGGTCCGCGATCAAATTATCTCACTTGTGAGAAATGAAAAAAGAAAAACAGCCATGCTCAATCAGGTAAGGAACCTTGTTTCAGGTGCTGAATCACTCGAAGCCTTTGCAGAAGCTCAGGAACGCCAGATCCGTGATGCCAGCAATGTTCGCATGAGCAGTGCCACCGTACCGGGTGCCGGACGTGAACCGCAGGTGGTGGGTGCCGCTTTCGGAGCCCCGCTTGAAACGCTGGCCGGACCTGTTGCTGGTGAAACAGCCGTTTACCTTATTGAAGTCACCTCGCGTACCATGGCTACGGCCGATCAGATTACATCGGGCGACCGTGCAAGTATCAGATCCCGCCTTGAGCAGGAGAAGGGTATGGTATTTGGTGAAGTATGGGTTGAACAGCTCAGGGAACGCGCAAATGTGAAAGACTACCGCGGACGGCTGGTTGCCAGATAGACATAATGCAGGTCAGAATCTAAATCAGGGCCATATCACGGGCCTGGCGGATGGCCTCGGCCGTATTGCTTACATTCATTTTACCGATGATGTTCCGGCGGTGGGTATTCACAGTATGCACACTCAGAAAGAGCTTGTCGGCCACCTGCTTGCTAACGAAACCCTCCGAAATCAGGGAAAGTACCTGCCGTTCACGGCCAGATAATGGTTCGTTATCATTTGTCCCGGTTTTGTTGGCGTCAGGTATTGTGTAGAGCTCCCCGGTCAGGGTATCGATCAAAGTCGCCCGGTGCACAGCATGTACATCCTGATCGGGTGATATGTCGAGGATAGAGAGTGCGAGCCACGGTTTGCCGGTATGGTCGGTTTCCAGACAGGTAAACTGCTCAACCACCCTGTGCCATCCTCCCGTTCCGTTCTGAATACGGAAATCCTGTATCAGCTTGTAGTTCCGGGCCCGGTCTGCCGGAATATCCAGCATCAGCCGCATGAAATGAACACTGCTACGCAGCGCGCTGAGATAATCGTCCGGGTGCATCAACCGGTCAAAACCCTCAAGTCCAAGGTTGTCATCGTCGCGGATGCCAAGCCTGTTCCTGTAGGATGGGGATGCATATACATGAGACTTGCGGTTCAGGTCAAATATGGAGATCGACGACCTGTCTATGGCATCGAGCCGCTCCAGGAAAGGGATGTGTTTTTGCAGTACGGTATAATCTGATTCCTGAACTGACGGTTTCAGTTGATGCATCAAAGCCTGATACTGCGAATAGATTTCATTCAGGGTTTCCATCATAAATACTCATTTATCGGTATTGATGCCGTAGGGAAAACAGGGGGATATTTGAAGTGCGTTCAAGTTACGTATTTATTCAAATTGTAATTCTGTGAAAACATCCCTGTTCATACTAATTCTGGTCATCTGCCCGGTACTGGAGGCAGTATCACAGCCCTTTCAGACGGTGAGGGGCGTGGTTACCGACCGTGATACGAAAATTCCGTTGATAGGTGTCACAGTAATTGTGACCGGTACCGATCCGATCATTGGCACATCAACCGATCTGGATGGTGAGTTTACTCTTACGAGGGTTCCGGCAGGCCGGCAGACACTGAAATTCAGTTATGTGGGGTACGAAACGCTGTTCGTGCGTGAAATCCTGATCGGTTCCGGCCGTGAAACTGTTCTGGATATCGGTATGAAGGAGACTGTTGGCGGCCTGGATGAGGTTATCGTTACACCCGGCCTGCGTAAAGATATCGCAATGAACACAATGGCAGCGGCCAGCGCCCGCCTGTTAAGCATGGAAGAGGCATCCCGCTACGCAGGCGGCTTCGACGATCCGGCCCGGCTTGCGTCTTCTTTTGCCGGTGTTGCCGGTAACCTGGCGAACAATGCCATCGTGGTTAGGGGCAACGCTGCTTCGGGTCTGTTATGGCGAATGGAGGGCATCGAGATCCCCACGCCGACCCATTTTGCAAATCTGCTCACATTTGGTGGTGGCGGAATTACCGCCCTGAGCAGTCACCTGCTTGCCGACTCCGACTTTTACACCGGGGCATTTCCAGCTGAATTCGGAAATGCACTCTCAGGTGTGTTTGATATGCGGCTGCGTAACGGCAATAACCGCAGAAGGGAACAAACCCTGAAAGCCGGTATTCTGGGGCTGGATGCAGCCGCCGAAGGACCATTCAACAGTGCGGGTTCGGCGACCTATCTGCTCAACTACCGCTACTCAACCTTTTCACTGATGGGACCGCTGCTGCCCGACGATGCGGACGGGATCAACTATCAGAACCTGGCTTTCAGGCTGAACCTGGCAACTGGCCGAACCGGATCTGTCGGCCTGTGGGGCATCGGGGCCACAGACTGGTCGGGCCAGAGTGCCGATCCCGATCCGGCAGCCTGGGTATATGATCAGGACCGGGAAGATCTGGAAAGTCCTACCCGTTTTGGTGCCATTGGCCTCCAAGTCAGGCAGAATCTGAGCAATACGGCCTTTCTTTCAACATCCCTGGCGCTTTCAGGGAACGGGCTCAGGTTCACCATGGACCGCTACACCGACGAGGGCGTACTTGTTCCCAGGGAAAGGGTCCGCAATTCAGCCGGCAGGGCCGCGGTTTCGTCCACGCTGAACTATAAATTGAGCCCTGCCCACATTCATGTTTCAGGATTTACAGCCGCACGCCTGTTCTACAACCAGAAGATCAGTATTGCAGAATCGCCCGATTACCTGCTGGATACCCTGATCGACGAAAGCGGACAAACATGGCAGCTGCAGGCCTTTTCACAATCGTCGTATACAATTGGCCGGGCCACGCTTCTTGCCGGCATCCATATGCACTATTTCAACCTGAACGGCAGGTTATCGCCCGAACCCAGGGCCGGCCTCACTATCCGCACAGGTAATCTGAGCAGTCTGCAGCTGGCATACGGCCGTCATACCCGTATTGAGCACTTGCCGCTCTATTTTGCACATCCGGGCAACAGGAGCCTGGGCTTCACAAAGGCCGATCACCTGGTGGCAGGCTTCCGGCAATTGCTGGCACCCAACCTGAATCTTAATATGGAAGTCTATTATCAGTTTCTTACAGATGTGCCGGTTATCCCCGATTCATCGTTCTCCACCCTTAATCTTGAGCAGGACTGGTTCATCCGCGACCGCCTGATTAATGACGGGAAAGGGCGGAATTACGGTATTGACATCACCATCGAACGCTATTTTTCGGCGGGCTGGTACGCCCTTCTGTCTGGATCGGTCTTTAAGTCGGAATACCGTGGTGGCGACGGCATCTGGAGGGATACCCGCAATAACAGGAATTATTCCCTGGTACTTCTCGGGGGCAGGGAATGGTCATGGACATCGGAGGGAAAGGCCCGCAGCCTGGGCCTGAACGGGCGGGTAAACCTGATGGGAGGGCGGAGATACAGCCCGGTTAACATGGCCGCCACTTTTGCGGCACGAGAGGTGGTTTACGATGAATCGATGGCCTTCAGCAGCCGTGAACCGGGTGTATTCTATGCCGACATGACGCTGGAATACAGGATAAACCGTATGCGCACGGCCGGAGTATGGTCGCTGCAGTTCATCAACCTCACGGGGTTTCAGGAGTTCTATGGCTACCGCTTCAATCTCAGGGCCAACAGGGTTGACCGGCACCGGGAAGCGATTATTCTGCCGAACCTGAGCTACCGGTTCGAGTTTTAACCGGTAGAATTAACCCGGGTTTTCCCCAGGATGGCCAGGAAAGGGCCGCTGTTAAAAAGCGTATCAGGCAGCATGTGCGGGCAACCTCATAGCCAAAATATCCCTATCTTTTATCTGCAGGTTGAACTGATTATTCACTCGAAAACCGCACGTTCAGCCTGCAGATATTGTTCTGACATCCAACCATACCCAAAAGACCCTTTTAGCACTATGTCCCCTGCCCGTTTTTCAGATCAGGATCGCTCATTCATGAAGAAAGCCCTCAGGCTTGCGGAGAAAGGGGCCGGCTATGTGAGTCCAAACCCGATGGTAGGCTGCGTAATTGTATCGGCCGGGGGCAAGGTGATTGGCCAGGGCTATCATGAACGCTACGGCAAAGCACACGCCGAAATCAACGCGCTCGATTCAGTCAAAGATCATTCGGGCCTTAAGGGCTCCACTCTCTACGTGACCCTTGAACCCTGCTCGCATCAGGGGAAAACACCGCCGTGCGCGGCCGCGCTCTCAAAGCTGCCCATTAAAAGGATTGTGGTGGCCATGGTCGACCCGAATCCAGCCGTTAGCGGAAGAGGGCTTAAGATGCTCGAACAGGCAGGCATACAGGTCGAAACCGGTCTGATGGAAGAAGAAGCCGTTAAACTGAATGAGGCGTTCATCCACTATATCAGGTATAACAAGCCGTTTGTGACCCTCAAAATCGCCCAGACCCTTGATGGCTATATCGCCGCGCCCGACGGCAATTCGGAGTGGATATCGGGTGATGAATCGCGCCGGCTCGTGCATAAGTGGCGCAGCCGGTATGATGCCGTTCTGGTGGGCCGGAATACCGCGCTTCTCGATAATCCAAGGCTCACTGTCCGGCTCATTGAGGGGCGTCAGCCGCGGCGCATTGTGATCGACGGTCCCCTCTCTCTGCCCCGGAACCTGAACCTGTTTTCGGATCAGTTCGAGGAAAAGACGATCGTAATCACACACAACCGCGAAAAGTTCAACGAAACTGCCGACCCGATGCTCAAAATGCTGCAGCCGAACTACTTCCGCGGCGAAACCCATTTGGTGGCGCGCCTGAACGGGCACTGCGACCTCGACCACGCTTTCGATCTGCTGGCGGAGTCGGGAATCAGCTCCATTCTGGTTGAAGGCGGACGAGACCTGTCGTCTGCTCTCATTGCCGGCAATATGGTCGACAAACTTCATGTATTCATCGCGCCGAAGCTGCTGGGCGGCGGAACCCGCTCGGTAATGAACCTCGGCATCGACCGCATGCAGGAGGTGATGAACCTGCACAACACGAGCTGGCAGCCCTCGGGCAGTGACATACTTTTCACAGGATATTTTTAATTGACCGGACCATTTATTTACATCCGGATTACATACAACAGTAAGATTTTTTTAAACTTATAAAAGGATATTAACCATGTTTACAGGAATTATTGAGGAAACCGGGAGGATTGAAAAAGTTAAAATGCTGGATGGCGGGCGCGAATTTAATATTGCTTGCAGTTTTGCCGCAGAGCTCAAACCCGACGAAAGCGTGTCGGTCAACGGAGCATGCCACACCGTTGTCCGCAGTGATGAAGCAACTTTCACCATACAGTCTGTTGAGGAGACCCTCCGGAAAACGTCAATGGGAGCGCTGAAAGAGGGTGACCCCATAAACCTGGAACGGTCTATGACCCTCGACAAACGCCTCGACGGCCACATCGTACAGGGCCATGTGGATGCGGTCGGCACGGTGGTTTCCGTTGATCAGGAGGGCACCGACTGGCTGTTTGAAATCGAATTTCCGGCCGAATTCGAAACCCAGATCGTTGGCCGGGGCAGTATCGCCCTCGACGGGATCAGCCTCACCGTTGCCCGTGAACAAGCTAACCGGTTTACCGTAGCGATCATCCCTTACACCTGGGATCATACCAACCTGTCGCAAAAAAAACCCGGCGACCTCGTAAACCTCGAATTCGACATCCTCGGCAAATACGTTCTGAAGTATTTGAGTAAATTAAACCTGATAGAACAAGTGAACAAGTGACCAGATCGAATATCGCCGGGTCGCTACGTCTCATGAATCGGATATCAAAAAGGTCGTGTTCCCGGCCAAAACGGGTTCTCTTTGATTTGGCGATTCATAAGACGTAACGACGTACCGATTTAGCGAAGTTTCGGCCCCAGATCAAACAGGCGAACAGTGCAGTGCGCGGCACCGCACACATACCTCGACTTCATTTCGTACTGCGCACGAAATTGCGCCCTTTGTCTCCGCCCTACTGCGTATTTCGACTCCGCTCTTCGACTCCGCTGCGCTGCGCTCAGGACTGCGCTCAGGCCTTGCTCAGCATAACTGAGCAAATCAATTACTTCCAAACTCAATTGCTCTATTGCTCCCTGGATCCCTAATTCCCTGATTCCAGGCATATAAATGGCACCATCATTATAACGACCCAAATTATACGCCCACTTCCCCATTCCATATTCCATATTCCATATTCAACTGTTCATCTGTTCTCTCACCTGAACCTGTTGATCGGCGATGAGCCGGACTGCAGGCGGTCGAGGAATGGCAGTTTCTGAATCAGTCCTTGTATCTGGCTGTCGTTCACGGTAAGGCTGAACATATAGTACTTGAAATCTCCGAACGGATTCCACTGGAAGCTCAGGTTCCAGCAATGCAGCGTTCGCGTGATGCTGAACTGGGAAGGGGTGAGGTCTTTCTGGATAAAGTCATAACCCAGCGAGGTGCCTACCTGCCACTCGGGCGTGAGCCTGAACTGGATGCTCTGGGCATTCAGAATGGCCGATTTCCGGGTCGTGTTGATGTCCACATATGTCCATTGGTACCGGAAATTCAGGTTAACCGACCAGGTAGCCGCGATCGGCTGCACAGGGCCGTCGTAGAAGCCGGGATCAACAGCGCCGAACATTGCCTGGTCGAGCGGATCGTAATAGCGCGGGTAGTAGGGCCGGCCGGCCTGCATCCTCGCTCCCGAACCTGTACTGCTGAAGTTGGTGCTGGCATTCAGCGAAAAATTGGTGAGGCGCAGAAATCCACCCTCTTCCCAAAGATAGGTATCGATGGCACGGCCCAGAGAATCGGTGGCGTAGGGATTAAACGTGGCGTTGGCATTAATCCGCACCTGCCGCAGAATGTTCGAAGAAAGGCTTGCGTTTACCGGGCTCAGCTTGAAGCTTTCAGCCGCAAAATTATAGGAGAAATTCACCCCCAGGTTGTCGATGATGCGGATCACGTTCTCCTTGCGTTCGCCGGTTGTGTCGCGCCGTACCTGCTTGGTCTCCAGTACGTTTGCAAAACTGAAACCGAGCGACCTCTGCTCACCGGCCGTTGGGCCACCGATCACGCTTCTCTGGAAGATGGAATACTTGCGGGTGTTGCCTAGCGTATCGGTCTGCACCTCCCTGAAGTAACCCCAGGAGGCATCGCTGAAGTCGGGGCTGAATGTGAACGATACCGATGGGCGGAGCGTATGCCTGAATCCCTGCAGATTGCCAATCCGCGCATTTGAGATGCCATAGAGGGTTGTGCCAAGACTCGCACCTGTGTTGAATGTGCGGGCCGTGGCAAAACCCTGTTCAATACGTGTATCTATCCGGTTCGTCTCCGGGTTGAACGTCTGCCTGACCGTCTCCGGCACCCAGTATTCGGTGATCCTGAAATTGGCGGTAAGGTTAACGAACTGGCTGGATGTGAGCTGGGTACTTACATCTGCGTTCTGCAGCAATCCATAACGGATGTGGCCCATTTCACCGGTCTGCTCCCTGTAAAGGGATGGATCAAACAGGGCCTGGTACCAGGAAACGGTTGCAGAATCCCCGTCGATCGGCCTGTAGGTGAAATTGCTCTGAAAACGATTGTTGTACGATACGTTCATCGTTTCGTACCAGCGCTGGTCTCCGGTTCGCTGACTTCGCTGGAATGGCGACAGCCGGCGCAGGGTAAATGTCGCATTAGGCCCGCCAAGGGTCACTGTGTTGTTCCGGAAGTTTTCATTGTGCTGCGCAGATACCGAAAAGGTGTAAAGCCCGTCGGGCTGCCGGAAATTGTAACTCATGGTCGAATTTGTGCTGGTTTCTGCACGGTCGTCGATGTTGTAGGAGTTCCGGCGGAAAAAATCACTGGTGCGCAGGTTCACATTGGCCGAAAGGTTTGCGTAGGGGTTCAGGGTCTGGTTATGGCTTACCGCAATGCGCCGCTGACGTTGCCGGGTGAAGTCGGGATCGGTACTTTCCAGCCCCTGATCGACCGAAAATGCCAGCTGAACGCTGCCGTTATAGCGGTTCCTCTTGCTGTAATTCAAATTTCCGTCGGCGTAGAATGTACCCGATGTGAAAATGTCGAAACTGGCCTGCCCCGTAAGGTAATCGTTAAAATACTGAAACCAGCCAAGGTTCTGCAGCCCTATGCCACGCCGTTCCTGTTCCTGGCGGGCAAGCCGGGGTTCGAGCAGGCCAGAACGCTTTTTCTGGAGCTGGGATGGCAGATAACCAAATGGAAATGCGATAGGATAGGGGATGTCGAGTATGTAGAGCCGTGCACCGGTGAAAAAGACCTCATCTTCATCAACCACCTTCATGCGCCTGGCCTTGATATAATAGTGCGGATGCGGGAGATCGCAGGTCGAGTAGCGCCCGTCCTGAATAAATACAACATGCGGCGACACGTTCTTTACATCGTCGCCGGTCACGGTGCCCTGTTCAAAGGGAAGCCGTGCATTATCGAATTTCCCGCGCTCTGTTACATAGTTGAACTGTATACGGCGGCTGCGGATTTCGTCGTTCTCGCGTTTCAGCACCGGTTCAGACAGGGTGTCGGGGCTGGCCTCGATTTCATTGCGCAAGGCCAGCCACTCACGCAGTGTAAGAACGGTATCCCGGTCGGGGCGGCGTCTGGCTTCGGCCTGTGCACTCATCAGGTTCCTGTCGAGGTTCAGCTCCATTTTGCCGGAGGTGAGTTCCCCTGCAGGATGTGTTACGCGTGTATTGCCGAACAGCCGGGCTATGCGTTCATCTTTCAGTTCGAAGGTGAGGGAATCACGCGCGCTGAACTGTACCTGGTCATTCAGCCGCCCTTCCGTCTGCCGGGCCTTCAGCTCACCCTCGGGCAGACCGGAAAACAGAAGAATCTGGATCGGTATTAACCACAGACAAATACGGATATCTCTGCACATCCGTACCATAATCCTCAGTTTTCAAATCCGTCGAATGCGAGAGCGGCCGCACCCAGCATGGCGGCTTCATTGCCGAGGTCTTCGTAAATAATGTTGAAACCGGGATGGAATGGCGGCATCAGCCGCGAAAGGGCCGCTTTTCTAGCGGGCTTAATGATAAGGTTCCCCGCCCGGGCCACTCCACCGCTCAGAATAACGGTGCGGATGTCGAGAATATGGATGTAATTGACAATGGCATAACCCAGTTTTTCACCGGCCCAGGCCAGAATGGATTTGGCAAGTTCATTCCCGTTTTCGGCGGCCTGGCTCAGATGCAGCGGTTCAAGGCCACTGAAATTGCCATCAAATTGTTTGAAGAGATCATTGTCGGGGTGTTCCTTGAGAATTAGTGCCGCGTGATGGCTCAGAAAACGCTGCCCCAGATAGGCCTCGATGCCTCCCCGGGTTACACTGTTCGATTCCGGCCCGTTATAGTCGATGATAACATGGCCGAGTTCGGCGGCGCCGCCTGTAGTTCCCCTGAAAAGTTCATTGTTGAAAATGATACCCCCGCCAACACCGGTACCCAGGGTGAGCATGATGAAACTGTTGTAATTTTTGCCAATGCCATAACGGGCCGAACCCAGCGCCATCAGATTCGCGTCGTTTTCAAGCAGGGCCGGATACCCTGTCCGCTCTGTTATTTCACTGGCAAGGTGCACCTTCGTCCAGCCTGTGAGGTTGGGCGGATTGCTCACCGACTTGCGGTCGAAAGAAATTACCCCGGGCGCACCAATTCCGACCCCCGCAATTTCGGCCCCGTGTGCCCGTTCGGCCGTCATATTTATCGCAAGGGCAATACGGTCGAGCGTGTGCTGCAGGCCTTTGCCGGCCTCCGTATCGATAGCGAGTTGATCGATTAAACCTTTTTCCCGGTGTACAAGTGCGCCTTTAATGGAAGTCCCGCCCAGGTCGATGCCAATAGCTAACATAGTTTGAACAGATGGTGGTTGTAGGTGTTCTAACCGCCCAATATAAACATTTCAGGCATGCTTATGGCCAGATCATTTAGGTTGTATACGGTAAACGGTTTCGTTTGGTTTGCGCATCCCGTAATCTTCGCGGGCGATCTTCTCAAGGTAAGCCGGATCGTTTTTCAGGGCCTCTATTTTCTGGTTTAAAATCTCAGTTTCCTGCTGAAGCTGGATGGTGCGCTCAATGTAATGCCTTTTCTCTCTTTCAAGGCTGATGCGGGTATACAGGCTGTATGAGTCAAGGAAGCCGAACCATACCACCAGGAAACCGATAAGAACGGTCAGGAGGAACGATTTTTTCCAGCGGAGAGGGTTGAGAAGTTCGGGATTCATGTGCTTATGCTATTGGGTTGCTGCAAAATAGGGCTTTAATTGCATTGGGAACAAGATAGCATGGCCAATAATATCTCATGCCCCTGAATGGTGCCTGTCTGTTGATGATAATTCGCAGCAAATTCGCGCTTAAACCGAATTTTCCTGCCGCACTGCAATGGCTTCATCTATGGCTTCATTGAGGTAGTCTCTCATCTGGATGAGGTGTTCCGTTCTTCCTGAAATGAAGAACTGCTGGTCGAGTTCATTTTTGCCCATAACATCCCAGACTCCGAACATCCCGATGTAGCCAATTGAAGTATGCTCAAGACGGTAGTGCTTATTAAACCATTTTGAGAAGAGCTGTTTGATCTGGCTGCTGTTGATCGATCTTTTGATGACCTGGTTCATGATAACCTCCGCTTTTTACAGGTAATAATCAGTAATCTATAAGAAAAAAGGAGAAAACAAATAAGATTTCACAAAGAACCCGAAATTTCCCATCCACCCACTTCAAAACTTTATTGCTCAGTTGCTCTATTGCTCTATTGCTCCCTAAATCCCAGACTCAATGCCAACAAACAGCACCGTCATTGCCGCTTTCCAAATTGCGTATCCACTTTCCACCCCAAAACACTTCCCCATTCCATATTCCATATTCCATATTCTACTGTTCTACTGTTCTACTGTTCTACTGTTCTACCGCCCCCCCCTCCGTTTTAACCGGAAATGCCGTCGATGCGGCCAATCACAAATACCAGAACGCTCCTTCATGATGACGTATAACGGGATCTTCATTTTTACTCAGGATCACTGCTATCACATCGAATCGCACCGGCGCCCCTTCCATCTTCCGCTCGTACAGCCAGGCTTGCGTGGCCTTGTAGAGCTGCTTTTTCTTCTGTTCGGTTACAGCTTCTTCGGGCTCGCCGAAACCCGCTCCTCTTCGTGTTTTCACCTCCACAACAATGATCTGTTTGCCATCGTAAGCCACAATATCGGCCTCTGCTTTCATGAAACGGTAATTCCGGTCAATAACTGTCCACTGTTTCTCCTCCAGGTACCGTACGGCAATATCCTCACCCTCTCTGCCGGTTTCGGTAGTGGTTGCTCGTGCCATCAGGATTTTCCTCCGGAATTGCCTTTGGTGTTGGCCGCCACCTGCATGAGAACCTTGAGCATTTTGTGGTTTTTTTCGTTGATATAGGGCAGCATGGTTTCTATGAAAGCTTCAAAAAGGTCCATGAAGGCGATAAACTGCTCGATGCGCTGACGGAATTCCGCCTCTTTGGTACCTTTCCCGGAGTTGTCTTTCAGCAGCTCAACACACTGGGCAAGGTTGTTTTTGATGGGTGATATTTCACGGTGGTGCCGTTCTTTGATGATGCGGGCAGCCGTGTTCCATACATCTTTTTCGGACGTGTAATAATCTTTCCGGCTTCCCTTGATGTGAACCTTGTGCACAATGCCCCACTGCATCAGATTGCGCAGGTTCATGTTGGCATTGCCCCGGCTGATGTCCAGGTGCGACATGATAGTATCGGTGTCGAGCGGTTCGGTTTCGGCGAAAAGCAGCGCATGGATCTGGGCCATGGTGCGGTTTATACCCCATTCGGATGCCATCTCACCCCAGTAGAGGATGAACTGGTCGAGCGCGTTCTGGTAACTTTCTGATTTCATGGTACCGGGTTTGATACTGTTTACAGAGGGCGGTTACTCAACTGCCGTCCGCAATATACCTGTTCATTGCGTATCGGGTATAAAAATTGTATTGCTGCACCTGTACGATGAAACCGGTCGGAATCTATGTGACCAGGTACGTTAACCACATCAGCTGTCGCTGCCTGACTGACTGCCGGAGGTGGTTGAAGCGGCAGGCTCAGCTTTTGAACTGCTCTCTTTGGTATCGCTGCTGCTTTTACCATTACCATTACCGCTACCACTACCGTCAACATCACCTTTACTGCTGCTGCCGTTTTTGTTCTTGTTCTTGTAATCGGTCACATACCAGCCGTCTCCCTTGTAGATCACACCGCTTCCGCCGCTTATGATCCGCTTCACTTTCTGGCCGGTGGTGGGACACACATCGAGAGCCGCATCGTTGATGCCCTGGAAATAATCGAACACGGTTCCATCTTCACGGGAATATTCATACGTAGGCATAATTTATCCGATACTTATCTTAAGGTTTTGACTTACAATACATAAAAATGTGAGTTTGCGTTCTCTAAAACGGTGAATCCCCATCGTGTGGTATAAACCAATGAAGGCCTGCGGGGCACGTCGTATAAACCAATTAAGGTATGCTTGGCATGTTGTATGACCAATGAATGGATGCCGGGCACGTAGTATAACCAAAGAGGGGATGCGGGCATGTTGTAAGATCATTGAAGGGAGGCGAGCGCTTTTTTCAACCTGCTCACGGCCTCACGCAGCTGATCCATGGATGTGGAATAACTCAGCCTGATTCCGTCGGGCTCTCCGAATGCATCGCCCGGAACGGCGGCCAGCCCTTCTTTTTCCATCAGGTACATGCACAGGTCGGTACTGGTATCGATAGCGGTGCCGTCGGCGGCAGTTTTACCCAGGTAACCGGATATGTCGGGATAGGCATAAAAGGCGCCGCCAGGCATAAAGCATTTAACCCCGGGGATGCTTCTGAGCTCGCCTACCAGGTAGTCGCGCCGCTTTTTGAATTCGGCAACCATGGCATGCACCTCATCCATTTTTCCGTTGTAGGCTGCCTCGCCGGCTTTCTGGGATATGGATGAAGGGGCCGAGGTGAGCTGGCTCTGCAGCTTGGCCACGGCCGAGGCGATAGCCTGTGGCGCAGCCAGGTAACCCAGCCGCCAGCCGGTCATGGCGAAACCCTTTGAAAAACCGTTCACGAGAATAATGCGCCCGTACAGATCAGGCGCGGCCTGCCCGATACTCGCGTGGGCCTGGTCGAATACGATGTATTCATAGATCTCATCCGAAAGCACCAATATACCGGGATGTTTGCGCAGAACCGCAGCCAGTTCGCCGAGCTCTTCAGCAGTGTAGCAGCTTCCCGTCGGGTTCGACGGTGAGCAGAGAATGAGCATCCTGGTATTCGGGGTTATGGTATTTTCAAGCTCGCTGGCTTTGATCTTGTAGTCGTTGTCGAAAGCCGACCGGATTATGACCGGGGTTCCGCCGGCCAGTTTTACCATCTCCGGATAACTAACCCAGTAGGGGGCAGGAATCAGCACCTCGTCGCCCGGGTTGATGGTTGCCAGCAGGGCGAACGCAATCGACTGCTTCGCGCCGTTCGATACTACAATCTGGCCGGGGGTGTAGTCAAATCCGTTATCGCGCCGAAGTTTGCTGCAGATCGCCTCCCTGAGTTCGGGCGTTCCCGTATTCATGGTGTAGCCATGAAAGCCGTCATTGATCGCCTTAATCGCGGCATCACAGATGAAGGATGGGGTTTTATAGTCGGGTTCGCCCTGGCTGAGCGATATAACGGAACGGCCTTCACGCTGCAATTCTTTGGCACGTGCCGAAATTTTGAGGGTTTCTGAGGGAGCGAGGGACTCCGCGCGCTTTGATATCATGAAAAATTATGGGTCAAATGATGGTCTGTTTGGGGATGGCCAAAAATAACAAAAAATCTGCCCTGAAATGCCGTCATTTATCATCCCCTTTGAAGAAGGTGCTGCCTGATCCTGTTGAAAAGATACTCATGCAGCGCATCGGTTGACTGCTGCAGGTTCAGCAGGTATGCACGGCGTTGTGAAGGGGTAAGTGTGTCGCGCACTTTTTTGTACTGATCTATTTCGAATGCCGCAAGCTTTTCGACCACCCTGGCTATCGGAATAACCGATTCAAGTTCAATTCCCATTTCGAGAAGACTGGAAATCGCATCGAGGGCGGCTACATCCCGCTCGTCGTACAGGCTGTCGCCCGGGCGGAAACGGATCACATTTTCGCGGATGAGCCGGTTGATGATATCCTGCGGCAGGCCCGACCGGGATGACAGCTCGCCGGGATTCAGCGTGCTTGCTTTATCGCTCCTCTGCCCGCTCAATACCTCGGTCAGGGCTTTTTCCGACCCGCTGTCGAGCTGAGTGATGATGGCCTGTATGTGGTCCATCGTATAGGCGCCGCCGGCCTCCGAGCGCAGCCTTGTAATAAGTTTAAGCCGGTCGAGATGCTTCTGGTCGTATATGGCAGAGTTTTTCGACTTTTTCTCGGCTTTGGGCAACAGACCGAGCCGCTGGTAATAGTGGATGGTGGTTCGGCTTACGCCCGATTGTTTAACGAGTTCGGCAATTCTCATATCTGGTAATATTGATAAGCACTATGCATCGGGAGTAATGATTTAGTCGCTCGCATCTTCTTTCCTGACCCTCTCGAGCAGCTTCCGCGCAATACTGTCAGGCAGAAAGTGGGTCAGGTCCCCACCCCAGTAAGCCACTTCTTTGACCAGTGTGGCCGAAACGAATGTCAGTTCTTCGCGGGGCATCAGAAAAACGGTATCAACAGACGGGGCAAGGCGGCGGTTCATAAGCGCCATTCGGAATTCGTACTCAAAATCGGATACCTGCCTCACGCCCCTAATGAGCGTGTGTGCGCCTACCTCATTTGCGTGATTTACAAGCAGCCCGGTGAAATGGTTCACCTCCACACGGCCGGCCCAGGGTTTGTCTTTTATGCACTCCCGAATCATCTCCACGCGTTCGTCGGCCGTAAAAACGGATGCCTTCCTCGTATTTACAGCCACGGTTACTACCACCTTGTTGAACAGGCTGGCGGCACGTTCAAGAATATCGAGGTGCCCGTAGGTGAACGGGTCGAATGAACCGGGATATAAGGCAATCATTTTAATGCTTTTTTGACGGATGAGTGTTTTTCCTCGGTTTTGAGAGGGTGATTGAAGAAGATGGTTACGATGGTCCTGCCGTACGGCCGGCTGAAAAAGCAGTTGGGATGTCCGGCAAAATTATGCCTCACATCGTGCTCCAGAATGAACCAGCCGTCATCGTTAAGCCAGCCTTTTTCCAGGATAACCTCCACCAGCAATACCATGTCGGGATAGTCGTAGGGTGGATCCGCAAAGACAATGTCGAAGGGCTTTGCGGCAAGATTGATGTAGGTCTCGACCGGCAGCAGCCTGGTTGAACACTTCGCTTCGACTCCGAATTTGCGGGAGGTCCTTTCGATATATTCTATGGAATGCCGGTCGGAATCGACGAATAATACACTTGATGCCCCGCGCGAGATGGACTCGAAACCCAGGTTGCCCGAACCCGCAAACAGGTCGAGTATGCTCATGCCGTTCAGGCCTTTGTGGATATCAATAACATTGAACATCCCCTCTTTGGTGCGGTCGGATGTCGGCCTTACCACATCAATTCCGGGGACTTCCAGTTTTCGCCCTTTTAATGTTCCTGTAATAATTCGCATATCACGATAAGGTACATGATTTGCCGTTAATCCGTAAGGTTCAGTGGCCCAGCGATAAAATTATGGCAGGGAAGGCTTCTTCAAGGTTGAAACCATACGTCTTTTCATCCGCATCCACTTTCATATTGGCAAGGTTGTCCATGCGTACTATCGCCGACGACGGATCCAGGTAGGGCCTGAGCAGGTTCACGAGTTTGTGTGTATCCAGCCCGTAAATCAGCACCTCCTCGTGGATGCCCTTCAGCCATTTCAGATGCGCCGACTGCTGCAGCCAGAAGTAGGGCAGGTCGTCGACAGATGTAAACGGGATATAGGTGGCGGCGCGCATTTTGCCCAGCATAAAAGATGCCGCACACAGGCAGTTGTCGTAAAGAGCCAGCGTCATGAACGAGCCTTTGTGCCTGGTGTGGGTGAGCCATTGCGAGCCGATTTCAAAATCGCTGCAGTATTCGATTGAAGGGAATGGCCCGAGCAACTTGTCAAAAACAGACATCACCGTCCGGTTCCTGAGCGTGAGAAAGCGGAAATCCCTGCCGCTCAGTTCGAACCAGTACGGTTCCACAGAGTCGCGGGTGAATCCTTTGGTGAGGGCGTTCAGATGGGCTTCCCTCTCCACCGAATCATCGTATACAAGTTTCGGGAAAGTGGTCCAGCATTCGAGATCGGGCAGCGTGAGCATGCGCACCTGGGCCGGACGGAAGTTGTCGCGGAGCCGCTTGATTACCTTGCTGAGGCTTTCGAGCTTTGAGGCCTCGTCATTACGGATGGCTGCAGGAAGGTCGCTCGCCAGTTCCATGCTGCCTATATGGTGCAGATGGCTGGCGTTTCCCTTGTTCGTCAGCGCGTAATACAGCTTGTTTCTGTTTATACAGAGACCAAGCAGGCCCTCAGGTTGCTCCATAGGAGACCACTATTCCCAGCTGGATGCGTTAAGGAGCGTAGTACGTTCCAGGCTGCCAATCCGGTCTCTGGAATCAGGATCTGACAGCAGATAGATGTTCGGCCTGAGCGTATCGTTAAGTTCGTACAGGAACCGGTTGTGCGGAGGCCGTGGCGAATAGATAAGCGAATCGGGATGGTACCTGAGCGGGCGGCGTTCTTTAAAGAGCGAATCCCCGAGCTGAATCATCCGATCGTCGGTCTTGAGATATACAACAAGGGAGTCGAGCGATGGTGGAAACCGGTTGTTGTTCCTCTGAAATTCTACAAGGGCGGTACGGACATTGCTCATCCGTTGCCGAACCTGTTCGGTTACTTCTTTGCGTTGCTCAACTTCTTCCCATGGTGCAGTAATAGAGCGGTACAGAATATAGCCTAATACCAATATGGCAATAGTCAGGATAACGCTTATGATGTTATTCCTTTTGTCAATGTTCATCGCGTATGAAAACTTGTGAAGCTGTTGTTGGTGGATTACCTGAAAATGATTAGCGAATATATTGTCAACTGGTAAGATAAGCAAACATCCGGCACCTGAAACACAGCTTATTAATTTTTGATGATCGTATTCAGATCACATTAAATCAAGCATTATTGCCGCCGTATGATAAATGTGAGCTGATGCAAGGATGTTAGTCCCCTGCTGACAAAGCGCGCGGGCAGAGGATCAACCGGCTCTTTTTCGATCAGGTGCGGGATCATTGTACCGTTGTAAAGCGACCGGATTTCGGATTCGGGCACCGGGAAAGGCGGCCCGGGCATGTCATGGGGCGGATAGTCGTAGCTGATGAGCAGTATCTGTGCGCCGGGCTTGCAGAGGTCTGCTGTTTTCTGCACGTAGGCCGCACGTTTACCGGCAGGCAGGGCCACCAGCGCCGCACGGTCGAAAACCATATCGAATGTACCGTTGCCGGCCGCCGGAAATTTGAAAAAGTCGCCCTGCCAGATTGCGATGCTGCCCGACCTGTACACGGTAAAGGCACCTTCCCTGCTTGTTGTGTACTCCAGGCCCTGTTCATCGAAAAACGACCTGCACGGCAGCTCCGATGCCTCAACACCGGTCACATGGCAACCCCGGTCGGCCAGCCATTTCATGTCGACCGATTTCCCGCACAGGGGCACCAGTACGTTCGAGCGGGGTGTGGCCCCGGCCTGAGCGGAATAGCGCACCAGTTGTGGATTTACTTCCGCAGAGTGAAAACCGATCCGGTTATTGATCCAGCGGCTGTGCCAGTAACTTAGTTCCATAGTTTTTATTGATGAACGGTTAAATTCGTGTATTGCCGGGCACAAGGCAAGGGGTGAATATCGCCGCATCTTCCGTTATATTTTTCGGAAAACAAGGTTTATGCTACAGAAAACAGTGCAATACATCATGGAAACAGCCCGGATACCGGGCTTCAGTTCATTTGAGGAGGTGTACCATCCCTACCTGCTCGGAAAATTCGGCACATGGCAGGGCATCGAACTGTTCCGCCCGCCGGGCAACAGCCTGATCGTGAAAATTCCCGGAAACAACGGGCACAGTCTGGCCATTTCATCCCACATCGACAAAATCAACCATTTCGGGGAAAACCCGCCCGGGCAGCTTCCGGTGAGTACCGACGGTGATCAGATTACAGGGCAGATGGATGATGCCGCCGGGGTTGGACTCTGCCTGGCCCTGGGCGAATGGATGACCGGGGTGAGGACCTGCACACTGTACATCCTGCTCACGGAAATGGAAGAGGGCATGGGGCTGCGTGAACACCCCCACCTTATGAAAAACGGCGGCAGGGATCTGTACCACGGCCTTGGCGCTGAGCGGGTATCACGGTTTCTCATTGAACAAGATATGCTGCCCGAAGCGGTGATTACACTCGATACTACACCGCTGTTTAAGGGGGAGCCCGGGGTGGCACTGTACACAGGCCACTGGGAATTCACGGAGAAATATCCCGGCCCCGGCGAAAGGGAGCGTACGGACCGGTTGAAGGATATGCTCATGCGGATCGATCCGCATATGCGCCCCGCCAATAATACCAACGACTACCTGACCTACGGACGCGAACTGGGTTCGCTGAACGGCGGCATCCCTTCTGTGGCCATAGAACCCGCCATATTCCCCTACCATCAGAAAGATGAGCGGGTTTATATACGCGATATTGATCGTGTTCTGAAAACCGTTCAGGCCTTTCTGGAATCGTTTAAGGGGCTTGATGCTTGAATAAGAAGATTCTGCGGCTGGCCATGACCTCCTTCATGGTTGCGGGGGGCATTGCACGTATGTGGTAATCAAGGTTGTATATTTACGGAAACAATCAATCATAAAAACCGCTATGGAACACCTGCTTGTATTACGTCATGCAAAATCGGACTGGAGCGACTTTGGCCTGAGCGATTTTGAGAGGCCGCTTGCCCCGCGCGGACTCAAGGATGCCCCAATGATGGGGGAAATGGTAAGGGAGATGGATATGGTGCCCGACAAGATCATCAGTTCACCTGCCCGGAGGGCCAAAGAGACGGCGGAGCTGTTTGCCAAAGGAGCCGGCTTTAAAGGAGATCTGATTTTCGAGGAGCATCTGTACGGTGGAACGGCTGAAACCTACAGAAAGATAATATCCGCCTGTTCCGGTTCGCAGACTGTTATGCTGATCGGCCATAATCCCGTTATTGAGGAGTTTGTCGGGGTGATGTGCACCGGGCACGTCTCGACACCGGTACGGATGCCGACGGCCGCGCTCGCCTGCCTGGAGCTCACAGCCCCTGCAATCAGCGAAATTTACCCCGGATCGGGAATGCTGAAATGGTTTCTGATACCGAAGATGTTAAAAAAAATTCGAGGCGGGCAGGGGTCTGTATCATAAGCGGGCTTTGCGTATATTAGCACCGTCTAAAAAAACCTGATAAAAAACATGATATACAGCGATAAATTTTATTTCATATGCCGTGTGCCGCTCAGTGCAGAAGGCGCCGATGATGTTGAAGTGATCACGAAAGCCGATAATACGGAGGACTTTCCCCGTGTTTTCAAACAATATGAGGACCTCAGAAGCCACGCGTTCAACAAGGATGGACTTTTCAGCGTGATCAGAGCGGATGAAATCTATGCCCTGATACGTACCGGAAATGCAAAGGAAGCCAAACTGCTCGCTTTCGAGGAATCCCGTGCCAACCTTATTACCAACCTTGAGCACCGGGTTATGCAGAACAAGGACAAGGAAGCCCAGGCCATCCTCAAAAACGTTCATGAAGTTGAAATGTCGCTCTGACTTCTGACCGGAATTCCTTTTGCAGGGCCGTCTGATACGTGTCGGGCGGTTTATAATCCAGTTCCCATCCGCTATGCCTGAAAAAAAAGAGCCCAACAAGCGTTATTTCAAGGGGGCACTGCTGCGCAGAGTAGAGGTGATCTACCAGGACCGCGACCTGATTGTAATGAACAAACCGGCCGGCATGCTTACAGTGCCGATTCCTAAGATGCAGTCGCTGAACCTGCTCGAGCATCTGAAACAGGAACTTGCAAAGACCAGGGAACAAGCCATTACAGTGCACCGGATCGACAGGTACACATCCGGGCTGGTGGTGTTCGCCAAAAACAGCAAGGCCCATAAAAACCTGGTAAAACAGTTTCTGGCCCATACGCCTGTACGGACCTATCTGGCACTGGTAAGAGGCAATGTGAAAAACGATGCCGGCACACTTGAACACTATCTTAAGAAGGTGGATAAAGGCTTCCGCAATGTGGTGGTGAAAGGCGAGAAAGAAGGAGGATCGCTTGCGAGGCTCCACTACAAAGTGATTGAACGGTTTCCGGATACCACATTGGTACATATCAACCTGGATACCGGCCTCAAAAACCAGATCAGGGTACAATTCGAGGCCTTGGGCAACCCGATGGTCGGCGACCGTCATTACCATGCCAGGGAAATTGACGAGCCGCGTATCGACCGGCAGGCACTGCACGCGCTCGAGCTTTCATTCGATCACCCGTCAACCGGCGATAAAGTTATGTTTCGCGCGCCAGTTCCCGGCGACATCCAGAACCTGATCAATTTCTACCGGAAAAACAGAAGAGAGAAGTGAATAGTTGAACAGTTGAACAGTTGAACAACTGAACCGCGAAGTGTTTTGCTTCGTCATACTGAGCATGGCCTGAGCATGTACTGAGCGCAGGCTGAGCATAGCGAAGCCGGAGTCGAAGTACGCAGCGGAGTGGAGACGAAGGGCGGAGTCGAAGGGCGCAATTTCGGGCGCAGCACGAAATGAAGTCGAAGTATGTGTGCAGTGCGGCGCACTGCACAACAATCGGCGGTGGAATTTTGAATAAATCGATAAGTCGGTACGTCGTTACGTCTTATGAATCGCCAAATCAAATGAATAAGGATTTGGCCGGGATCGCGTCTCTTTGATATACGATTCATGAGACGTAGCGACCGGGCGATATTCGATGTGATTGGGGGAGATCGATAAGTCGGTACGACTTATGAATCGCACGACATAACACTGGTATTATACCGTAATTTTCGGGTTCATGTGAGCGCTGAACAGGTATTCCAGTTCATCCATGTCTTCGCTTTCAAAGGCCATTTTTCCCATATCAGCAACACAGTTGAGAATAATAAGCGCATTCAGGTTTGCATCCTTGCTCACAATCGAAAGCAGCCGGTTGGCAAAGGCTCTGTTCACGGTGCTTATGTCTTCGAAAAGGTCGCTCAGGCCGTGAAGCTCCCAATCGGGGTTGTCTCCTTTTCTGAAGCGGTAGTACTGGGCAAGCAGGTACATGGATACAATCCTGAACATGCTTTCTTCAAGGCTGGCAAAAGGCAGATGAGTATGCACCAGTGGCCGGAGTTTGTCCATAACAGGGCAGCCGCTGGTAACCATATAAAGGCCCATCAGGGAACTGATCCCGTTCTGGAGGGAGGTCTTTTTTGAGTAGGTGCGCGACTCCGTTACAACGGTCACCTGCACATCGTCGTATGAATGCCGGTTTTTGAAGAAGTCGGCAATATCCACAATATTAGCTGCAACCGGGCAGTGTGGCTGGTCTTCTATCCTGAGAGGACAGTTACTGCACTGCATGTGATCAAGCCTGGTCCACTCTGGCAAATCATCATGTGGCCTGCTGATCAGTTTGAGAGTATCTGGTTCCAGATTGATCTCAAATGACTGTTCGGTACCATCATTCAGATTGTATATGTAAGTATATTTCATAGATGGGACCTAAAAGCCACCTTATTATTTTGAAATAACGATACTGTTTGAGTGGCAGGCATTCAGCGGCAGATTATCTGAATTAATCTGTCGGCAGTACCAGCATTTGTTACTCTCATGTATTGTGAAATTGTTTTTCCCGGTCAATTGCCGGGCATCGAAAAAAAACCCCGGTATGCCGGGGTCTGTTACCTATACGCTCTAGCTCTCTTCAGTATTTCTGTGTTCTTTCCAGGCTTCCGCAATGATGCTGACCATTACTATGAAAGTCGAAAGAATAAACCAAATAGCTATTGAATCCATAATAGTCTTCCTGTCAATTGATGTTTGTTGTTAGACCTGTATACCTCTAACCGGTTAAAAAGTTCTAATAATATTCGTAAAAAAAATTCCGGGGCAGATAAGTACGGCTTTAGCTACATTAATTATGCATCAAAAATATGCCCCAAATTTCACCAGATAATGGAAAAGTCTAATTTTAATCATATGAAAAACCCGGTAAAATATTTTGTGATTCTTTTGCTTCTGGCTGTAATAAGCACGCCTGTTTACGCACAAAACACGCAGGCAGAAACACGTGCTATTACAGCTGTCGACCTTTGGGAGATGAACCGGCCCGGCTCGCCGGCAGTCTCGCCGGATGGCAGAACGGTTGCCTTTACGGTTACGGAATATGATATCGTGAAAAATTCATCTGAGACCAATATTTACCTGATTTCCGCTGAGGGAGGAACGGCAAGGCGGTTTACAAGGGGAAACAGTGATTCGTCTCCGGTATGGAGCCCCGACGGTAAGACGATAGCATTCACATCAAGAAGGCACAACGGTCCGGCACAATTGTACATTGTATCGGCCGAAGGTGGTGAAGCGAGTAAAATTACCAGCCTTCCGGTAGCAGTTTCAGCACCAAAATGGTTTCCCGATGGGCAAAGAATTGCTTTCTCTGCCACTATTTACCCGGATTATAACGGTGATTTCGACAAACTTGAATCGATTCTGAAAGAGAGAAACGACAGTAAGGTAACGGCGAAGGTAACCGAGAACCGGACATACCGTTTCTGGGACCGCTGGCTCACCGATGTCATGTACCCCCGGTTATTCTCCGTGGATATCGGGTCGGGCAAGGTAACAGACCTCATGCCCGGTTCACAACGGTATTTCGCCATGATGGGTGCACCCGGTTACGATATTTCGCCTGACGGCACCGAAATAGCGGTCTCGGCAAACAGCAACGAACCACCGTATGAATACCTGAACTACGATATCTGGCTTCTTAAAACGGATGGTTCAGGGGATATCAGGAACATCACCGCACACAATCCTGCCAACGATCAGAATCCGGTTTACAGCCCCGATGGCCGGTACATTATGTACGGTAAACAGACCAGGACCGACTTCTATGCCGATAATGTTCGCATGGTCCGTTACAATCGTGACACAGGCGAGCGCAACGTGCTAACGGAAGATATTGATCTGAGTTTTTCTCAATGGATATGGTCGGAAGATGGGCGCACCATTTTCTTCCACTCCGAACAAGACGGGGCGCAACCTTTGTTCGCAATGCCATCAGCAGGTGGTGAGGTGCGAACGATTCATAAAGGCGGCACAAACAGCAATGTAAGTGTTGCTGCCGGCAACAGACTTGTATTTACCCATACCAATTTTTCAAACCCGCCTGAACTCTATACGATCCGCCGGAATGGCCGGGACCTCAAAAAACTGACAAGGCTGAACGACGAAAGGCTGGCGTCGCTGAAATTCGGGAAGGTCGAAAATGTGACCTATACCGGCGCTGAGGGGGCCGATATTCAGATGTACATTGTATATCCGCCTGATTTCGATCCGGAGAAAAAATGGCCGATGGTGGTGAAAATACACGGCGGTCCGCATGGCATTTTCGGCGACAGCTTCCATTTCAGGTGGAACGCCCATCTGTTTGCCGCTCCCGGCTATGTGACCATTCTGCCCAATTTTCACGGGTCGACCAGCTTTGGCCAGGCGTTTACAGAATCGATTCATGGTGCTCATTCCGAAAAGCCGTATATCGATATTATGAATGCCACCGATTATATGATCGGCCGCGGGTATATTGATGAAACCAGAATGGCGGCGGCCGGCGGTAGCTACGGCGGATACATGGTAAGCTGGATAGCCGGACATACCGACCGCTATGCCGCATTGATAAACCACGCAGGTGTGTACAATATCATGGGGCAGTTTGCCTCCGATGGTACCTACCACAGGGTAGCGGCCTATTCAGGGGCACCCTGGGATGGCCTGGAATCGATGCAGCGGTGGAACCCGGCCCTGCATGCCGAAAACTTTAAAACCCCAATGCTCGTCATCCACGGCGAACTCGATTACCGGGTACCTGTTACCCAGGGGCTTGAGGTTTACGGTGTGTACAAAGGCATGGGGCTGGATGCACGGCTGGTCTATTTCCCGAACGAAAACCACTGGATTTTATCGCCCCAGAACTCCATTTACTGGTTCAGGGAGGTACACGACTGGCTGGAGAGGTATCTGGGTGAATAAAACATGACGCATGGCTGAATAACGACCCATGTGTCCATCTGATCGATGGCAGGGTATGAGTGAGATGGCCTGTCAGATGGCTCGATAACGCTCCATGTGACCGGCTAATGGATAGCAAAACAGGGGTGAGATGCCTTATCAGATGGGCCGATAACGCTCCATGAGACCGGCTGATGGATGGCAGAATAGGGGTGAAATAGGCATTCAGATGGCTCGAATACGCCCCATGTGTCCATCTGATGGATGGCAAGATATGGGTGAGATGGCCTTTTCCGTTCGCGGAAATCAGGTGCATCTGTGTGTATGGCACACCCCCGGGCCGGTCAACCGTTCTTCAGATAGTCCTTCCAGACTTCCGTAGTTATGTTGAACATGATTATGGCCACTGCCAATATGATCCAGGCGAAGATATTTTCCATGACATTTTATTGTTTATATGGTAAATACGCTCCAATGCCTGAAAAGGTCCCTGAGATTACTATTATTAATGAAGTCTAATGATTAAGACGTGTCAGGCCACCCTGTTAAAACACAGGAGGATAGCAAATTGAATCCGGACACAATTATTTAATATGGGAATAACATTCCGGTAATGCTGAAGCGAGACTTAGTGATTGCAGTAACCAGCAATCCATTAAAATCTCCAACTCAACATTACATATGAAATCCAACGTACTATTCCCGGCGCTATATCTGCTTTTGGCTATTACAGTCATATCATGCAGTGATAACTCCACCGGTTCCAACGATGATGAAGATCCCTCCGCATTTATCGAACTGACCGGAAACCTTTCAACACAAACACTGACTGCCGATAAAAAATACCTGCTCAAGGGCCAGGTTTTTGTACGCGACGGTCAGGTACTCACGATTGAGCCGGGAACTGTAATTTTCGGCGATAAACGCACGCGTGCAACTCTGGTGATCGATAAGGGCGGACAGATAATTGCCGATGGTACCAGGGAGAAACCGATCGTATTTACTTCAGCCCAGGAACCCGGCGTACGCGACCGTGGCGACTGGGGAGGCCTCGTAATTCTTGGCCGCGCCAATGTAAACCAGCCAAATCCGGCCATTGAGGGTATCACACCAGAAGTAAATTTCGGTACAACCGGAAGCAGCCAGTTCGACAATGAAAGCTCCGGAATACTGCGGTTTGTACGTGTGGAATTCGGGGGAATTGAACTTTCGCCGAATAATGAAACCAATTCAATTACAATGGGTGGCGTTGGCCGTGGCACGGTGATGGAATACAATATGGTATCCTTCGGTGGCGATGACGGCTTTGAATGGTTTGGAGGCACGGTTAACGGAAAATACTTCATCTCTCATGCCATGTGGGACGATGACTTTGACTGCGATTACGGCTGGTCTGGAAATGTACAGTTCGGTCTGGTCATCAGGTATCCCGGTTTTGCAGATCAGTCACAGTCGAACGCTTTTGAATGCGACAACGGCCCGAACGATACCGATGTGGAACCCTATACAACAGGCGCATTTTCCAACATCACAGTGATTGGCCCCATCAAAAGTGGTTCTACTATATCAAACGGAAACTACGCCCATGCCATCGACCTTCGCAGGCGCACTGCCGTATCCATTTTCAATTCGGTATTCACCGGATTCCCCCGCGGAATTCGAATGAACCAGCCATCCGTTTTGCAGAATTATCTCGACGGCAGGGGTGTACTGGCAAACAACATTATGGTATATGCCACCGAAGGCAATGCATTTCTGGCCGGTTCGGGTGTGGATGCACAGGCGGTACGCGATTTCTGGGAAGCCTCCAATTCGGTAGTACCGGGTCCGTTCGGCGACACCATTCACAATGCACTTGGCTTGAACCCCGATCTGTTCTACGGTTCACGACTGGCCGATAATTATGGCAGTAATCCCGATTTCCGTGTAACCTCAGGCACACTCACATCCGGGGCGTCTTTTGCCAATCCCAAATTCAGTGAAACCAACCGTGCAGGATTCTTCGACACGTCGGTTTCCTTTATAGGCGGATTCGGAAGTGAAAACTGGGCTGCCGGCTGGACAGAATTTGATCCGGTTAATCGCGAGTATTAAAAGCACAGTATCTGTACCGGACAACAAGACCTGACCTTATAAGGCAGGTCTTGTTCGGTTTAATTACCTGCACCCATTTTAAAACCCAATAAAAGAGAGTTCGATTCGGATCATGTTAAAACGATTAGCAATGTGCCTATTACTACTGGCTGCATTCGCATGCAGTAATAACGCAGATGTAAACAGATACGCTGCCCTGAACAGCCTGAATGATGCAGAACAGGAAAAATTCATCTATGAGATCATTCGGTATATGGGAAAACTGGCACCGCAGGCAGATCACCTGAATAAACTGGAAGACCGGTTCGATGAAGCTTACCGGTCGATTGCATCGGATCACCGGCTGGACCTGTTTCATACCGATGATGCAACCGGTTTCACATTCTTTCTGGCCAGCAGGATAGCCCCAAGCCTGCATGTGCGCCGTATCGGTATTGGCGGCAGGATGAGTGTAAATGAATCCGGCGAAATCACGCACTATGAAGAGCTTTTTCGCACGTGGAGAATGCCGGATAAAGATCTTTTTGAAAAAGGGGGGATGCTGTTCATGAAAATGATCAATAATGAAGACCTCTCACCCTATTACCCTGAAAATTCAGGCAAAGAAGAGTATATCGAATTCCCGAATTCTGATACGTACTTCGATACGGACGAAAGGGTTTGGGTAAGCAGGTTGATGAATCCGAAAGAGGTTTTTTACCATGCATTAACCACATCAAATGCGGAATTGTGAATTCAGATTTCGTGACACAGGCAAGCACCAGTTAACGGAATCCATTATTAACGACTATAAATCATCATTCCGGACCCATATGAAACCTTTTGTAATTTTAATTCTCAGCATAGTCATTATCTCAGTTTCGTTTTCGGGAGTAAGCGCCCGAAATGGTACAATATCCGGTATAATACTGGATAAAGAGAACAAAGAGAGTATCATTGGTGCCTATGTGAAAATCGATGATACCCATTTTGTTACGGCAACAGATATCGATGGCAGGTATATCCTTCGTAATGTGCCACCGGGTGTATATACCCTCACATTTACCTACATCGGGTATAAAGCTGTTTCAATGAATGATGTTGTTGTTAACGACAATGAAAGAATCAGTATTGATCTTGTGATGGAGAGGGGTACACAGGAGCTGGATGATATAACAGTCGTGTCGTACCGGGTTACCAGTACTATTGAGTCGGTACTGGTCGAGGTGCAGAATCTTTCGCAGGTGGTGAGTGGTGTATCGGCCCAGCAAATTTCGCGCTCGCAGGATAATAACGCGGCCCAGGTGATGCAGAGAATACCCGGGATAACCATCAGTGAAAACAGGTTTGTGATTATCAGGGGGTTGAGCGAGCGTTACAATAATGTGATGATCAATAACGTGATGGCACCGAGTACGGAAGTAGACAAGCGCACCTTTTCGTTCGACCTTATATCGAGCGGGGCGCTCGACCGGCTGCTGGTATTTAAATCGGGTTCGCCCGATCTGCCGGGTGATTTTGCAGGTGGCGTTATCAAGCTGTTTACGGTAGATGAAGTAGCCAGCAATTACCTGAGGGTAAGCATCGGAGGTGGGTACAGATTTGGTACAACAGGCCGTCAGTATATGCAATCGGATGGCTCGGGCACCGACTTTCTCGGTTTTGATAACGGTTTCAGAAGGCTGCCTTCGGGGTTTCCGGATTCAAGAACGTTACAGAGTTCGCCCCGGAATGATCAGTTGAGGATTGACGCGGCCCATTCTTTAGCCAATAATTTTCTGCCGGTCGAAACTACGGCCCAGGCCGATCACTCAATAGGTTTTACTATCGGCAGAAACGCAAATTTTGGGAAAAGGAGCTTATCGAGCATCACTACAGTTGGCCACTCGACCAGCTTTAAGTCGTTTGACCGCAACTTTTTCCGTTACTTTGAATGGGTTGATCAAAACAGACCCATCATCAAACGCTTCGACTATGTGGACAGCAATTTCCACAAAGAGAACAAGGTAAATGTGATGTCGAACTGGAAACTCA